>PEFW01000106.1 GCA_002890675.1 Candidatus Methylaffinis lahnbergensis | reverse complement strand
AGCCGCGATCAACCGCTTCCTCGAAGAGTACAATCAACAGTCCAAACCCTTCGCTTGGACCGCCGATCCAAACAAAATCATCGCCGCTGTCAAACGAGGGCACCAAGTGTTAGATTCGATCCACTAGGAATACCTCCGCAAGATCTGGACAACTTAGCCAGAACGCTTCTCTGTCCATCCTGCCCAGCACAACGTGGGACTAAACACCTAAAATATGGGAAATCTCATTCCAAGATGTTGCACGACGCCCCGTCTCCGATACCGCCAGGCGGCGCCAGTCTGGGCTTATGCGACTTCTTTTTTGGTATAGATTGACCCACTGAGGTTGTCTTAAGAATTGAACAGACCGACTATCGAAGCTCCTATACTTGTCAGAGTGACCCATTTATTGCCCTCTAGGCAGATATTTTTAACAAACATCCTCGTCCTCTATCGCCCGATATCCTATGCCAGTAATAGATCATGCCAGTAGTTAATACTGGCCACATAAGCGATAGCAGAATTCACAATTTTTGCTTGAGCCCGAAAAGCAGGAGGTTTTGAGAGAGCCTTTTGGTTGGGAGGTTTAGCTGTTGCTTCTTGAGAGGCCGTTTCGACGAGGGTTAAGCGATACCTTAGCCTACTGGATCTGAATTAATTGAGTCTGGACCCCTAGTTTGGTCCAAGCCGAAATCTTCGCGCGAGCCACCACGTCGTCACCCGATCATGCCAAGGGACGCGGCTGCCCCGGCCGTGGAAGCCCAGATGCCCGCCGCGTGGGGTCAGCGCCGCCTCGATCATCGGTAGGCGCGACCAGTCGATCGCCATGTAGCACGCCGCCGGAATCCAAGGGTCGTCCAGCGCGTGGAGGATCAGAGTTGGCCGCGATATACCGGCTAGGAAGTGCTTAGCGGCATTGCTTTCGTAATAGTCCTGGGCATCCCGGTAGCCGAAGCGCGGCGCGATGAAGCGGTCGTCGAATTCATAGACGTTCTTGGCCGCGGCGATGGCGGCCCGCTCGGCTCCGCTCGCCCCCGCGCCCGGCGCCAGCGCCTCGCGTTTCATCGCATAGAGCATGTAGCGGTGATAGACGGAGTTGCGACGGGTCATCATCCGAGCACAGGTCGCCGCCAGGTCAATCGGGGTGGACACCGCGACAGCGGCCAGCACCGGCAGGCCGTGCCCGCCTTCACCCATGAATTTCAGCACCAGATTGCCGCCGAGCGAATGGCCGAGCAATACGATTCCAAATCGGGTAAAATTAGCTGGCAGTCCGCGAAGGGCCTCCGCCAGATCCTCGGTCCGGCCGGCATGGTAGTGCCCGGGGGCGGTCGGGAGCGACGGGAGGGCACCGCGTAGATTTAGGCGCAAGACCGGCCAGCCTTGGTCGCAGAGATGTCGCGTGCTCGCGGCCACATTCGCGCTCGCCTCAGAGCCCGCGAGGCCATGCACGAGCACTATGAGCGGCCTGGTCATGGGTCCGGCCCGCCGGTCGAGCCGCGCCGCCAACCGTTCGCCGCCAGGCACCGGCAACAGCAGTCGCTCGCCTCCGGGCAGTTCGGGCGGGATGCCGCGCAGGACATTGCGCAGAGTTTGCAGGTCGCCCCCGAACCACGGCGCCCGTTCCCGGAACGGCGGAATCGTCCCCACCGTGTAATCCCGCACGGGCGGCGCTGCCTCCTTTGGCGACAGGCCGATTGGCGTTGGCGAGCGCGGACCCCCCAAATGGGAAACCTTCCTCTCTTGCGACGAGTTCCCCGAGGTGTCCCTGTAGGAACCAAATCCGAATACTGAATGCACCTGATTCAATCAAAATTCATCCCGCTCCAATCCCGCTCTAAATGTGTGTTTTGTCCCGCTTTCTCCGCCTACTAATGTCCGAGGAGGGTCCCTGAGCGGAAGAAGGGGGATACTATGAGGCAGACGAGGCGCGGCCATCGGGACGCAAGCCTAACTTTGCCTAAAAATCGGGGGATAACCTGCTTGGTTTTCTGCCGATCACGGCGTCCGCCTCGCCGCTCGCTCCTATTTTGAATGAGATTCGCCATTTACAAGATCGCGCTGTAATGTCGTCCAATGGTTGGATTATTTTTAAAAGAGCAGGTGTGCTTCGAGTTTGGAGAAACTGCACGGCTACCGCTAACGGCTATGGGGGTCACGATGCAAGGGGAGTTGGACGATGCAAGGGGAGTTGGACAAAGAAGTTTCTAAAGTCGGCGCCACAAGGGTCGGGACCGAATCCGCCACACTCAAAGGAGAAAAACAAGCCGGATTCGGCATTCAAAGTCGTGAATTTGAAAAGTATACATGGGCGCTGCGTACTGAGACCGAGCAGCGCCTGAGAGAGGCCGAAGAGCGATTAACTCGCGATATCCGCACGAAGGTCTTCTTGTTTTCTCTTGTTGCCGTCATGAGTGCAGTCGGGGCGATGCTCATTGGCAGTTTCGTCGTCACACGCGATGTGAATAGTTCGGTCATCGCCCTGGAAGGGATATCATCGCTGCTCAAACCGCATTGAAGACAGCAAGTGACGCTTTGGTCGAACAAAGACAGAAACTGGCTAACGCGGAAGCCGACCTTGTACTTGCTACCGGCAAGTCAACCGACGCCCGTTCCAAGCTCGAAGCGACCACGCCGCTGCTCGACAAGGCTTGAGGTGATTACGAAAAGCTAATAAAGGCATCAACCGATGCCTGCTCCAAACTCGAAGCTGCTACGCCCCTGCTCGATAAAGCTCGCGGCGAGTACGAAGGGCTAACAAAGGCATCAACCGATGCGCTTTCCAAACTCCAACGTATCACGTTGCTGCAAGACGAGCTAACACGGACAGTCAAAACTTACACGCCGCTGCTCGATAAAGCTCGAAGTGAGTACGAAGAGTTAACGAAGCGTATCCGAGATAGTCATCAGCTGCCAAATCAGTGACGGCCCATGCATGCGCGTCAAACACAATCGACTTTTTCCCGAATGCCCGGGAGTCCGCTCATGGCGCACAGCGGCCGTAGGTCGGACTTCTGCTTTGGGTCGATACTGTTGAAAAACTCGATTTTTTGCCGCGATCACAATTCTTGAGGCAGCAGACAGGGCTTCGAGAAGAAAGCGCCAGGGGTTTGGCAGAAAGGCTAATTTTTCCGTGTGAAGCATGCGTAGCGAATTGGCGATGGCAACGCGTGGCTCTATCTGCCCCGCAAGACCAAAGTCTGATTTTCTGACGTCGCTCATTTTCCGAGTTTTTCAACAGTATCGGTCACAAGCCAAAATTCAAGATGTCACCAGCCGTCCACTTATTGTCGGGTGGTACAATCATGGGCGTCTGGTCCTTGCCAGGCGGGAACAGCGGATGTACTGAAAAACGATCTAGAAGTCTTGTCTTCTCGATGGTTTTGGGTGCCGGACCGTAACTTTTCGCGCGCAATCTCAAAATTTTGCAACCCACCGAAAGTCTCGCGGCGTGCAATTTCCTTTTCCTGTTCTCATTTGCGACATTGGCGGCACGAATGCGCGGTTTGCGCTTGTGCCAGCCCCCGGCGCGCCGCTTGAGGCGGGGCCACATCTCAAGACCAAGGATTTTCCTGGCCTCGAAGACGCTCTCGCGGCGGTCTTCGAAGGACTCGATATTAGGCCGCGTTCATTGATTGCCTGCGCCGCGGGCCCAGTCGGCGGGCGTGCCGTCAAGATGACCAACGCGGATTGGACGATCGACGGCGCGGAGGTCGCGGCGACGGCGGGGCTCGATCAAGGCCTGCTCCTCAATGATTTCGAAGCTCAAGCGTTCAGCCTGTCGGTCCTCGAACCGGCTTGGGTCCGCGCGATCGGCGCCTTCGCGCCAACGCCCGGCACACAGCTTATCATGGGGCTAGGCACTGGCCTTGGCGCGGCGGCCTTGCTCGAAATCGAAAGCCGCCGTTTTGCCTTGGCGAGCGAGGCGGGGCACATGGGTTTTGGGCCGCTCGGAGCCGAGGAAACCGCGCTTTGGCCGCATCTCGACACAGGCTCGATTGGCCGGGTCCAAGCCGAAACGATCTTGTCTGGGCCGGGCATCATGCGACTTCACCTTGCGCGGTGCATGGCGGCTGGCGAGGAATCGGTGGAATCGAGCGAAATCGAATTGATCGAAAGAGCGTACGCGCAACCAGGCGGCGAGGAAGCGGCGACTCTGCGGCTATGCTGGGCTCTGACCGCGCGTTTCGCGGGCGATCTCGCCCTCGCTTTCCTAGCCAAGGGTGGCGTTACCTTTTCGGGCGGGATTTTGCCCAGGATCGTGGAGTTTTGCGATAGGCAAAAATTTCGCGCGGCGTTCGAAAATAAGGCGCCCTACGGCGAAATGATGCGCGCCATTGGTACGCGGCTGATCATCTCCGAGGATGCGGTTCTCTCCAGCATGGCCGCGATTGCAATTGCGCCGCAAAATTACGCCATCGATTACGCGAAGCGCGCCTGGCGATGAGATCTCGCCACACTCAAAGAGACACTCATCAAGATCGGCGCAAAATCGTTAGCCACGGTTGCACATCGCCCTTCCAAATGGCTGAGGTCGTGCTCGGATAGTCATAGACATGCTGAGGCTATTTTCCCATCCGGGAAATCTGGGTTACGAATGGATCGAAAAATACCAGATCGTAACGAAATGAACAGTAGCCGTTGCGGCTATGCCGCGCTTATCGGTGCTCTCATTGCGGGCAAGTTACCGCTGCTCAATGCCCTGGCGGGGAGCATAACTCGTTGATCCTCGCTGAGGATGCGGTCCTCTCCGGCATCGCCGCGATGCGCCGCGAAATTACGCTATTGATTACGCGAATCGTGCCTGGCGGTGAGACCTCGTCCTGCCCCGCCCTGGGGCCTGCCAGTTCTATTTCGGCGCGAGCACCATGATCATCTGGCGGCCTTCCATGGAAGGTTCGGCTTCGACCTTGGCGACACTGAAGGTCTCGGATTTGACCCGCTCGAGCAGCCGGAACCCCAGATCCTGATGGGCCATCTCGCGGCCGCGGAAGCGCAACGTGACTTTCACCTTGTCGCCCTCCTCGAAAAACCGGCGGACGGCTTTCATCTTGACGCCGTAATCATGGTCGTCGATTCCCGGACGCAGCTTGATCTCCTTGATCTCGACGATCTTCTGCTTCTTCCGGGCTTCCGCGGATTTTTTCTGCTCCAGAAATCGGAATTTGCCATAATCGAGGATCTTGCAGACCGGAGGATTGGCCGTCGGAACGATTTCGACAAGATCAAGTCCCGCTTCATCGGCCGATTGCTGGGCTTGAATAGTCTCCACGACACCACGATTTTGGCCTTCGGCATCGATTAATTGAACTTCGCGAGCGTGGATTTCACGGTTGATACGCGGCCCGTCCTTCTGCGGAACGGGGGGGGCCTTCATTGGACGGCGAATGGCTTATTCTCCTCATGTGGACAAATCGAACCCGGCAGCGCGCGAATCAGGATGATCTTCACGACGATTGCCGGACCCGGGTAAAACATCGGTTGATTGCCGCGCGAAGTCAATGAAGAGATCGCTTGGCGGCGAAGAGATCGCTTGCCGGCTCGCGAAAAACGAACTTGCCCGGGCCCTCGCCATCGAACCGGCGTCCGGCACGCCGGAAGGTGTTGCGATCATCGTGCGCCGCCCCGCCGCACATCCACGTAGGCTTCGAGGGTTGCAGCGCACATGTGTTCGGCCGAAAAACTCGTCTCGACATGTTTCTTGGCGCGCAACGAGAGCTTGCCGCTGGCTGTGGCCCCAAGGCTTAATACCGTGGCGATCGCTAGCGCCAGCGCCGCCGCGTCTCCTGGCGGGACGAGAAAGCCGGTACGCAAGGACTCCTCAACCATGGGCGGGGCGAGAACGGTTTCTGGCGCGGCACCCAGATTGGCGGCAATGACCGGCGTTCCCATGGCCTGGGCCTGGACCGCGGCGTCGCCAAGCGCTCGCACCTCAGTCGCGGGCACGACGACGATCGAGGCGGCAAGAAGCGCCGCGGGCATATCGCAATGGCCGGCGCGGTACATGATTCCTTGCAGCGCTTCCGACGCAATGGCACGGTCGATGCTGCGGTCAAGCGCGCTGTTTTCGATCCTGTCGCAGGCCAGGATGAATTTCACCCCGGCAAGGCCGCTTCGCGATAATAGTCCCGCCGCCTCGAGCAGAATTTTGTGGCCGCTGCCGGGTCGTATCTGTGCCGCGAGAAGCACAATTCGCTCATGCGGCGCGACCTTGAAGTGCCGTCGCGCCGCTTGCACGCGGGCGGGCGCAACCGCATCCGGCGCGAAATCTTGGCAATCGAGGCCATGAGGAACGACGCGGGTTTTGCCTGCCGCCGGCGGATGGAGGTTGGCGGCGAGGCACGCGGCAAAGTTTGAATCGGCGAGCACCACGTCGCCGCGCGCCAACACCGAGTTATAACGGCGGGCAATGGGGTTTGAGCCTTCGCGGACAGAGGGAAAAGTGGTGACGAAGGGCGTCTTCGTCAGGCGGGTCGCGCCATAGGCAACCCAGGCCAAGGCGCGCGAGCGCACATGTACGATATCGGCGTTTTCCGCCGCGATGAGACGCGCGAGGCGGCGCATGTTCAGGGCCATGGCAAACGGGTTTTTGGTGCGCGAGGGAAAAGGCACGAAGACGCCGCCCTTGGCTTGCAGCTCGCCCTTCATCCGGCCGCCGGCACAAGCAACGAGCGCCCGCGCGCCCGCCGCGCCAAGCGCCGCCGCGATTTCGATCGCCCCGCGCGCCATGGGGTTGAGCTCAAGGCCGGGAATGATTTGAAGCACGGTGACGCCGGCCAGGGGATGCGCGGCCCTGTCCTTAAAGGGTAAGCTGAAAACTTGCGGCATCGGACGAGAAGGCGTTCAACAAGCCAGGAGGCTAAGCTTAAATCCCGGACTTGTTAATAATCATCAAGCGAGCATAGCGGTGAACCGGAGCAAACCGCAACCGGGAGCCGTGGCGGATGAAGTTGGTTCCCGACACCTCTTGGTGGGGAGCGGATCGTCCGTCCGCGACATCGCCCGTTTGCGCTGTGCCGGGAAGCCTGGGCAGCCAGGGCCAGGCATAGTCTGGCTCGGCGGTTGTAAGTCCCACAGGCACGGGACGAAGGCGGAACCTTTCGATCGTTTCGCGGCACTCGCGCGCCGCGCCTGTCTCGGCTTCGACGATTTGGGGGCACGGCCCATCCGAAGGCCGATTCGACGCTGGCCATCGGGACACGGCTCGCAGAAAGAATCACCGCCATTCGCGATTTCAAGATCAATAGGGAAAACTACGCATTGATCAGACGACGCCTTGCTGTATAATTTCTAGGAGAACCTTTTCGATCGCCGATCGTGGACCGCATCGCGACGAAAACCAGGGCGTTTGTCGATAGCCTGAAGGGAAAGTCGCCGCTATTTTATCCAACACTGTTGGCCGCATGGCGGTCACGCGCAAGGATGACTTCGAGATTCTCCGCTCGTCCACCCGACGGCCGCATTATGATGATCAGGCAAAAAATCTCCGGCGGCTTCCGTTCGCCGGAGAGCGCAACGGACTTTGCGGCCGTCGGCTCCTTTTTCTCGACACATTTTCGGCTTCTTCTCGCCACATTGACGATTGATGCTTGACAAAGATCATCAGGTATGGAAAAATTCCTCCTGCCGTGATCAGTGCGCTCAATCGGGTTGACTAACGTTATGAATAGCGTGAAGAATAATATTCGACATCCAAAATCTTTGGTTACGTCGTTAGCTAATAATGTTCTTTTGGTGTTGACTCTACAGGAGCGGCGGCAGTTTAGGGAGCTAGTGAGATGACTATGAGCCGGTGCGGAAGTATCTCAAGGCCAACACTGTTGGCCGCATGGCGGTCACGAGCAAGGATGACTTCGAGATTCCGCTCGTCCACGCGACGACCGCATGATGATGATCAGGCAAAAAATCTCCGGCGGCTTCCGTTCGCCGGAGAGCGCAACGGACTTTGCGGCCGTCGGCTCGTTCTTATAGACACATTTTCGGCTTCTTCTCGCCACATTGACGATTGATGCTTGACAAAGATCATCAGGTATGGAAAAATTCCTCCTGCCGTGATCAGTGCGCTCAACCTCGGCAGTTACCTGTATCAAAGCAATATTAAGTTGCTAACAATATCGGGTTGACTAACGTTATGAATAGCGTGAAGAATAATATTCGACATCCAAAATCTTTGGTTACGTCGTTAGCTAATAATGTTCTTTTGGTGTTGACTCTACAGGAGCGGCGGCAGTTTAGGGAGC
>PEFW01000105.1 GCA_002890675.1 Candidatus Methylaffinis lahnbergensis | reverse complement strand
GATCACGAAGATCCAAGGAATAAGGCTTGGTCATCCATGCTGGCCTCCAATCCAGTCCCAACCTTGAATCAGCAAAAAGCCGATTTGGGAATCCCTCGCGATTCACTCAAACCTCATCCCGCTCTAGAACACAAGACGAAACAAGAGACACTACCGCGCCGAGAATGGATAAGGCTCTCGATCCGTCCCATCGTTCCTTCCACTTCTGGATGGCCGGCGTGGCCGGTCAGCGCGATTAATCTCCCTTGTTGCGCATACCGCTCCTCTTGGCTATGAACTTGCGACACCAGAGGACATTAAGCATCAAGGACCGGCAGTCCAAGCGCGGCGGCTTCGTCCTCACCAGAGCGGGCAACGGGCTCGGGCGCACTTCGCCTTGGAGATCTTGTGACGAGCATCGCCTTGCGGGCCATGTTTTCGCCGATTCGCTTTGTTGACGCGGAGATTTCGCCACCTTCAATTCCAACCACTGCCGCTACGGCGCCAATAGGCCCATTGTGCGACAATAGAGCCTCGCGGAGGTTGAGCGGATGACAACTATCAACGACCTCAGAGGCTTTTGTTATCCCCTGACTCCGGGCGGGGTCTCGTCCCTCGTGGGCGATCCACCCTGGCACTATGCGACGGAATACCTGAATATTGCCTATCGCGCCGATCCCGCGGCGATTGCCGCATATCTGCCTCTGCCCCTCGCGCCTGGCCCCGAGCCGGACCTCGCCTATGTCGCCTTCAGCCGATGGTGGTCCCTGTGGGACAACCAGCCGGAGATGGCCTTCACCAATCCAGAGCGCACCCAGTATCGGGAATGTGCGATCTGGGTTGGATGTTCGTTCCAAGGCACGGCGGGGCAGATCTGTCTGCAGATTTGGGTGAGTAACGATTTCACCCTGGCTCGCGGCTGGTTTATGGGGTTTGCCAAGCGATTGGGGCAGGTCTATCTGACCGAATATCATCCCTTAAATCCGCGGATGCCGCAAATCGGCCCAGGAGCAAAGATGAAAGCCTATGTCTGTGCGCATGGGGAGCGATTGATCGAGGGGACGCTGGAGATCGAGAAAAAGACTGCCCGCGAAGAGCTGCCCCGGCCGATGGGTCTTCCCATTTTTCAGATCCGTCATTTTCCCAGCATTGTCCGAGGCGCACCTCCTTCGGTATTGGAGCTAGTAAAGCTTGGAGCGGAGAATGTCCGCTATGGCGAGGACCTGTGGGCCGGCAGTGGGACGCTGAAATTCTTTTCCTCCGAGATCGAAGAGCACCTGCCGCTCGCCCCCCTCGAAATCCTCGGCGCCTATCATTTCAGCTCGGGGTATAGCTTTCCTGGCGGGGAGGTGCTGCATCGCTGGGTCTAGGGTCCTGCTCTCTTAAAGCACAAAATCCACGCGGCTGGGCCAAAATGCCTTTCACGATATTTACTTGGCGCGGAATCGAATGTACCCTAATACGATCAGACAACCCCTCAATTATGAGCTGAATGTCTAAATCGAAGCCTTTGGATAAAGGCGCGTCTTCGTTTCGTCCAGCGTTAGATGTTGCGGTGACCGTGCCATTGTCAAGCACTTGAATCCGTCGAATTATCCCCCGTCGTCAAGTAACTATGGTTTGAGCATCGCCAAACCATGGGTCAAATGCCACGATGCTCCGAGCATACGCGCCGGAACATTTTTTCGGGTTTTGGGATCCACCGCACAGCCATGTTTTTGTGTTAACGGAGCCCGGGCTGGTTTTTTATGATTGGCGGTAGCAAAGCATGGCAAAATCCACGGAAACTCCGGCAAGACTATCATTTGAGAAACCAATCGCTCCTGATCCCATCGCAAGATCCATAGTTGCGATCGTCGGGGTCTGTAGCCGTTTCCGATGGATCGTGCTGGCCTTGGCTATCTTGGTCACCATTGCATCTGGTTATTATGCGGCTACGCACTTCGCCATAAACACAAACACGAACGAATTTATTTCAGCAAAATTGCAATGGCGGCAAAATCTTATCGCGTTGGATAAGGCTTTCCCCCAGCGCGACGATCAAATTGTCGTGGTCATCGATGGCGCAACGCCCGAGCTTGCCGAGGCGGCGGCGCGATCGTTGACCGATAGATTGAAGCGCCGGCCTGATCTCTACCAGTCGGTGCTACGTCCCGACGGCGGATCTTATTTCAATCAAAGCGCGCTCTTGTTCCAACCGGTCGCCGATCTTCACCGCACGATCAAGGAACTTTCCCATGCCCGGGCATTTTTGATGGCGCTCGCGTCCGATCCGAGCTTGCGCGGGATCGTAAAGGCTGTCTCCTATATCAACGAGGGGGTTCACGCGAAGGCCGTGACGCTCGACGATGTCGCCCTCCAGATGGCCATGTTTGGCGATGCCTTCCAGCGCGTGCTTGCCGGCCAGCAATTATTCTTTTCCTGGCGCGGTTTGGTGTCCGGGCAACCGGCCGACCCGCGCGAACTGCGCCGTTTCATCGAGATCAAGCCGGTGCTCGATTACGCGGCGTTGATGCCGGGGGAGAGGGCGTCCGATTTCATCCGGGAAACCGCGGGCGATCTCGGGATTTCCCCCAAATCGGGGGTGACGGTCAGATTGACCGGGCTTGTGCCAATGGCCGACGAGGAGTTCGCGAACATCGCGGATGGCGCCGGGCTCAACGCGGCAGTGACCGCCTTGATCGTTCTTTTTATCGTCTGGAGCGCCTTGAAATCGGCCCGTATCGTTCTCGCGGTTATGTTGAGCGTCGTCGCCGGTCTCGCCGCCACGGCCGCCGTTGGACTCATGATGGTCGGCGCCCTTAATTTGATTTCGGTCGCCTTCGCGGTGTTGTTCGTCGGCATCGGGGTCGATTTCGGCATTCAGTTCAGCGTCCGCTACCGCGCCGAACGCTATAGGGAGCCACGGCTCGACAAGGCCCTCGTGCAAGCGGCGGCCAAGGCCGGGCGGCCATTGTCGCTTGCCGCCGCGGCGACCGCCGCCGGCTTCTACTCGTTTCTCCCAACCGATTACCGTGGCGTTTCCGAATTGGGCCTCATTGCCGGAACCGGCATGTTCATCGCGTTTTTTTCAGCGATCACGATCCTGCCGGCCTTGCTCACCATATTGCGCCCGCCGTCGGAACAAGAGTCGGTCGGCTATCTATTTTTGGCCCCCGCCGATCGATTCATGGCCAAACACCGTTATGCGATCGTCATCGGGACATTGTTGGTGGCCTTGGCCGGAACGCCTCTGCTGGGCCACCTTCACTTCGATTTCAATCCGTTGAATTTGCGCAGCTCCAAAGTCGAATCCGTTGCAACCTTGTTGGATTTGATGAAGGATCCGAACACCGACACCAATACAATTGACGTTCTCGCTCCTTCTCTCGCCGACGCGCCGCCGCTCATCGCACGTTTGCAACAATTGCCAGAGGTCGCCCGGGTGACGAGCCTCCATAGCTTCATTCCTGAGGATCAAGACGAAAAGCTCGCGATCATTGCACCTCTTGCCAAGTCATTGACGCCCTTGCTCGATCCCGCCCGCGAGAAGGAGCCTCCGACTGATGCGGAAGACGTGGAGGCCATGCAGCGCGCCGCCGCTGCCTTCGCCGCGACGGCAAGCGGAGTGACCGGCAAGGGCGCCGACGACGCTCGCCGCCTGGCCGGCCTACTCCACAAAATGGCCGAGGCACCACCGCAAAAACGCGACGCAGCACGCGAGGCTTTGATTCCAAGCCTCGATACGATGCTCGATTTGCTGCGCGCTTCGCTCACCGCCCAGAAAGTGACTGTCGCTTCCATTCCTCCCGATTTGGCGCGCAACTGGGTGAGCGCCGACGGCCGCGCCCGCATCGAGGTCGCGCCTGCGGGCGATTCGAACGATAACGACACCCTCCTCCGGTTTGCCAAGGCGGTGCGCACGATCGACCCCAACGCCATGGGCGAGCCCATCGCCGTTCAAGAATCTGGCAATACGGTTGTCAAGGCGTTCATCGAGGCGGGGCTTTGGGCGCTGATTTCGATCAGCGTGCTTCTGTTCATTGTGCTGCGGAGGGTGACCGACGTGCTGTTGACGTTGGTTCCCTTGCTGCTTGCCGGCGCCGTCACGCTCGAAATCACGGTCCTGATCGGCCTGCCCTTGAATTTTGCGAACATCATCGCGCTGCCTCTCCTGCTCGGTCTCGGGGTCGCCTTCAAGATTTATTTCGTGATGGCGTGGAGGGCCGGGACCACGAATCTATTGCAATCGAGTCTTACGCGCGCGGTCTTTTTCAGTGCGATGACCACCGCGACCGCGTTCGGCAGCCTTTGGCTTTCCAAGCATCCGGGCACCTCCAGCATGGGCAAGCTGCTTGCCTTGTCGCTTGTCTGCACATTGGCGGCGGCGATTTTGTTCCAACCAGCGTTGATGGGGCCGCCAAGGAAGGTCAATTTGTCGGGCGAGGACGCCTGAACGGCCCGCGCGGCCCGTGCCTTTTCGCGTGGCCTAGCAACTTGGCCGAAATCGGCCTGTCATGCCCACCATTTCTCCGGCGGCGCGATCCTTGGCGCGGATTGCTCGATGACACGCGCCACCGAGAATAAGGTCTCTTCGTCAAACGCGCGGCCGATCACTTGCAGCCCCAAGGGCAAGCCCTCGGTGGAAATTCCAGCCGGAACCGCGATGCCCGGCAGTCCTGCCATGTTCACGGTGACGGTAAAGATATCGTTGAGATACATTTCGACCGGATCGGCCGAGCCTTTTTCGCCGAGACCGAAGGCGGCGGACGGTGTCGCCGGGGTCAGGATCGCATCGATGCCGCTGGAAAAGGCGGTTTCGAAGTCGCGCTTGATGAGAGTTCTGATCTTTTGCGCCCTGACGTAATAGGCGTCGTAATAGCCGGCCGAAAGCACATAAGTGCCAATCATGATCCGCCGTCTAACCTCCTTGCCAAAGCCCGCCGCCCGCGTTCTTTCATACATATCGGCGATGTCTTTGCCGGGAACCCGCAGCCCGTAGCGCACGCCGTCGTAGCGGGCGAGATTCGACGAGGCCTCCGCCGGCGCAACGATATAATAAGCAGGCAAGGCATAACGCGTATGTGGCAGCGAGATATCGGCGATTGCCGCGCCGGCCGCCTTCACCCATTCGATGCCTTGCGCCCAGAGGGTTTCGATTTCGGACGGCATGCCATCGCGGCGGTATTCTTTCGGAATTCCGATTTTTAGGCCTCTGATGCCGCGCTCTACAGCAGCCTCGAAATCCGGCACCGGAACATCGACGGACGTCGTGTCCTTCGGGTCATGGCCCGCCATCGACCGCAAGAGGATCGCCGCGTCGCGCACCGTGCGCGCGATCGGCCCCGCCTGATCGAGCGAGGACGCGAATGCGACGATGCCGAAGCGCGAGCAGCGTCCATAGGTCGGCTTGATGCCGGCGGTTCCGGTAAACGCCGCGGGCTGGCGGATCGAGCCGCCGGTGTCGGTCGCAGTCGCCCCCAAACAGAGCCGCGCGGCGACGGCTGCCGCCGAGCCTCCCGACGAACCGCCAGGCACCAGCGGGGTATTCGAGCCCCGCCGCCGCCAGGGTGAAATCACGGGGCCGAAATAAGAGGTCTCGTTCGACGAGCCCATCGCGAATTCGTCGAGATTGAGTTTGCCGAGCATCACCGCGCCGTCGCGCCAGAGATTGGCGGTGACGGTCGATTCATAAGGCGGCACAAAACCTTCGAGGATATGGCTGCCCGCCGTCGTCTGCACGCCCTCGGTGCAATAGAGATCCTTGATGCCGAGCGGAATCCCTTCGAGCGGCCCGGCGTCTCGCTTGCCGATCCGCGCGTCGGATTGGCGGGCCATCGCAAGCGCTTTCTCCGGCGTCTCAATGATAAAGGCATTCAACGCCCGCGCTTTTTCGATGGCGGCGATATGCGCGTGCGCGAGTTCGACGGCGGAAAATTCTTTTTGCCGGAGGCCGTCGCGCGCGCGGGCGAGCGTTAGCTCGGTGAGACCGGTCATTGTCCCGCTCACTCCACGACCTTGGGGACGACAAAAAAATGATCGTCGGAGACGGGCGCGTTGACGACGATTTTTTCGGCGATGGCGCCGTCAGTCACAACATCGGCGCGCTTTTTCATCGGCATCGGCATGACGGACGTCATCGGCTCGACGCCTTCGACATCGACGGTTCCCAATTCCTCGACAAACGCTAGAATGGCGTTGAGCTCGTTTTGCAGATGCGGCACGTCGGCCTCAACGACCTTTATCCGCGCCAGATGCGCGATGCGCCGCACGGTCGCCGAATCGACGGACATGAGCTTTCCTTGCGTTGGCTGATGTAAGAGGGGGCTATAGCACCGGGACCTTGGCCCAAGCAATGCGCGGCGGCGAGCCTTCAATTGCTTCCGCTGGCGGACCGCTCCACTCGCAATGGAACCTCGGGCTTCCTCCCGCTCAGGGTGAGGGTTTAGGTTTTGTGCAAACTTCCTGATACGACCGCATCGACAATCCCGGCTGCGACGGGACCCCAAGAACGCGATGATGCTACAATTTGCCTTTCGCCGCGAGAATTTCTTCGCGCTGGCGCTCGGCCGCCTCGATAAAGAAATCCGCCTTGTCCTTGCGAAATTCCACCAAAGCGCCGTCAACAGCTTCAAGCGCATCGTCGAGATGCCGTCGCTCGCGGCTCTTTTTGAAAAGAGCGAGATGGACCTCGCCGAGGTTGTTCTGAGTCACGGCCCATCGGAGCGGCACGCGCTCGGGGGTATTTTCCTGCAAGGCTTCGTGCGGAAACGGCCTCCTCGAGCCGCGCCGTCCCGCTCTCCTGCTTGCCGAGCGCTAGGAGCGCATTGCCGAGATTCACCTGGGCCATAGCCCATTGGCGCGGCGCGTACGTGCGGGTCAATTCCTGCAAGGCTTCGCGATAGGCGGCGACGGCTTTCTCCAGCCGCGCCGTCCCGCTCTCCCGCTCGCCGAGCCTTACGAGCGCATTGCCGAGATTCACCTGGGTCGCGGCCCAATCGAGTGGCACGAGCGCGCGGATATTTTCTTGCAATGCTTCACGAAAGGCGGCGACGACTTCATTGAGGCGCGCCGTCCTGCTCTCTCGCTCGCCGACGACTCTGAGCGCAATGCCGAGATTGTTCTGGGTCTTGGCCCATTCGAGCGGCACGCGCGCGCGGGTTCCTTCCTGCAAGGCGTCGCGATAGGCGGCGACGGCCTCCTCGAGCCGCGCCGTCCCGCTTTCCCGCTCGCCGAGCGTTCCGAGCGCAGTGCCGAGATTCATCTGGGTCACGGCCCAATCGAGCGGCGCGCGCGCGGGTTCTTTCCTGCAAGGCTTCGCGATAGGCGGCGACGGCTTCTTCGAGCCGCGCCGTCCCTCTCTCCTGCTCACCGAGACGCAAGAGCGCATAGCCGAGTTTCACCTGGGTCTTGGCCCAATCGAGCGGCACGCGCTCGCGGGTCATTTGCTTTAGCGCTTCGCGGAGGCGGGCAATTTCCGCCTCCAACCTTCCCCTATCGTCTGTCTGTCCGCCCGCCGTTGGAACCACGGCGCCGGTATTGGTTTGGGCCATGGCGCCAAGGGCGAAAAAGGAAAATAGGATCAGAGAGAGACGAAAGCTTCGCCGGAACACAGGATCACCTGCCCGAGTGCCCTGCTCCTTCAGAAATTGCCAAACGCCGCCACGCATGGCGCGCCCCCCTCCGGGCTCAAAACGCCACCATTGTTATCGTTTTTCAGCCGGGCGCTATGGCTTTGCCTTGAGGGCGCGTCAAGTGTTGCCGCCTAGCCCCGTGGCGTTTCCCCGGTGTCGCCGTCGCTCTTTCCAGAACCCGGCGGGTCCCCTGACTTCAGGTAGCCGGGAAATTTCCGCTCCAGCCTCCGCATCTGCCAGCCAAGCAACCAACGGCCGCCAAGAATCGTTGCGCCGACGACAAAGAACGCGAAGATCCAGCCGATGCCGCCCAAGCGCACGGCCTCGATGGCTTGATCGCCGATCCCGATATTGTTCATGACATTTCCTTATCTCTCCCCGCCATTCATTTGAGCATGACCGCGCCAAACGCAAGGCGCGGCGGTCACGCCGAGGCCTCACTTGTCCGCGAGGCATCGTCAGAAAGATTTTTTCGCGAAGGTTGCGAAGATGCGGCCGGCGCTAGTGGATCGAATCTAACACTTGGTGCCCTCGTTTGACAGCGGCGATGATTTTGTTTGGATCGGCGGTCCAAGCGAAGGGTTTGGACTGTTGATTGTACTCTTCGAGGCAGCGGTTGATCGCGGCTTGGAGATCGGCGATCGATCGGAACACGCCGCGTTTCAATCGCCCCGCTTTGTCAGGGTCGCGAAAAAACCCTCGACAGCGTTGAGCCAAGATGCCGAAGTGGGGGTGAAGTG
>PEFW01000104.1 GCA_002890675.1 Candidatus Methylaffinis lahnbergensis | reverse complement strand
CAAATGCCGTGACATAGAGCCAATCGAACCGGTGATGGCCATCCGCGATCGGACGCTCGCCTTGTGGCGCCCACCCGCGGCGGGTGATCGGCTTTAGGCCAATGCGATGCTCGTCCGTGGCGAAGACCTCGATCGGTTTGCCCGGGGGCTTTGCCGCCTCCTCGGCTTTATGGAATGGCCCGCCCCTCTTTCCGGCGATGTAGGCTCGTCGGCGGTTCAGACAGAGGAGCGGATCATGAAGATTGCAGTGCTTGGCGTCGATCTGGGCAAGAATGTTTGCAGCCTGGTCGGCCTTGATGACGTCGGCGTGGTTATCGTGCGTCGGCGAGCCAGAAGAGACACGCTGATCGATTTCGTTGGCAAATTACCGGCGTGCATTGTCGGGATGGAGGCTTGTTGCGGCGCCCATCATCTGGGCCGGTTGTTCGCGGCTCAAGGACACGACGTGCGTCTGATGTCGCCCGAATACGTGCGCCCTTATGTCAAGGCGCAGAAGAACGACGATCGTGACGCCGAGGGGATAGCGGAGGCAGCAACGCGGCCAACGATGCGCTTCGTCGAAATCAAGACCCCGGCGCAGCTTGATATGCAGACGCTGCACCGGTCCAGGGATCGCTTGGTTGGCGAACGAACCGCTCTGATCAACCAGTTGCGCGCAATCCTGCTGGAACGTGGGATTGTCGTGCCTCAAGGCAAGCGCAAACTCGAACATTATCTCGTCATGCTGATGGGAGAACACCAAGGCGGCGCCTTGACCGCTCGGATGCGGATGCTGGTCGCCGACATGCAGGCGCAATGGCGGGAACTCGATCGGCGGATCGCCGCTTTCGAGGCCGAGTTTACGTCTTTTGCCAAAGAACATGTAGACGCGCGGCGATTGACCACAATCCCGGGGGTCGGCATCATGAACGCGACGGCGTTGATCGCGGCCATCGGCAAGGCCGAGACTTTCGCGCATGGGCGCGACCTGGCGGCATGGCTCGGTCTGGTTCCCCGGCAATGGACAACCGGCGGCAAGCCGCGGCTGATGGGCATCAGCAAGCACGGCACAAGTACCTGCGAAAGCTGTTGATCCATGGAGCGCGGGCGGCGTTACCTCATGTCGCGGAGCGGAACACGCCCACGCGCCAGAAGCCAGATCACCTGGAGATGCCGCGATGCGGTGACATCTTGGCATCCCAGGTAACGATTTTCCAGCTCATCAACTCGCAAATGCCCGCAAACTGTTGCCAAGGGTCTGCCTCCCGACTCATGGCGCGCCAGGCTAACTGCTTTGCACTCCTGCGGGAATCCCCCTTCATCATCGAGTCAATCAGCCGGAAACCGTATGACTGGCGGGTGGCCGACGCGCGCACCGGCAAGAACGGCCATCACGCGCTGGTCGGGATGTTGCTACAGGCTGTGTTCGGGCGGTTGGCCGGATACGAGGATGTGAACGACGCGGGACGGCTTCGGCATGATCCGGCGATACGTTGGATCGTCGGCGGAAAAGCGGCTTCAGGCGTTGCGGCGTCGGCAAGCCAGATGGGTCGCTTCGAGACGCGCTGGCTCGGGGCTGAAAAGAACCTCTCGGCGCTTGCCGATCTTTCGGGACAATGGATCGACCGCGTTCATGCTCGCCGTCAGCCCAAGGGCGTTGAAGAAAATTCGCCGCCATTCGGCGCGCGACCGGGCGACGGCGCGCTCCGCGACGCATCCGCAAGGAGCGATAACGTTTCAGGCTTGCCAAAGTGTGTGAAACGCGACAATCTCAGTCTCTGCGCCGCCTCTCATCTGGTGCATGCCGTTTGAATCCGATGCGGGTATGAGTATGATTCGCGGGCAATATGAGAACCGAACAACCAAGCATCGTGCCACCGATGACGTTCGGCAACATGGGCGCCCAAGGGATTCGGTGTCTCGACGTTTCTTGCCCCAGCGTTGTAGCCGGATGGTTTCGAGTGGTGCTGATGACCCTATTTATGAACCGTCCTGTCTCATCGGCGACTACGTTGCTGCATGCGAGGAGAATGGAGTCGCGCTTGCAATCCCTTTCTGTACACTTAAGCGATAAGCACCAAATGGAGGTTCCGTCGCCACCTGAAGGGAGGCCAATTCCGCCGAAGTTCGAGCTTCGACCACTGACGACGTTATCGTGTGCGGAGCTGCAGGAGGCGACTACGATGCTCGCCTACGCGTTCGATGAACATCCTTTGTTTCGATTGGCTTTTCCTAAGGCTGCGTCTCGGAGCATGTTTTTACAGACATTATTCGCCACCGTCCTCAAGGACGCTGTTCGCTTCGGTCGGGTGGACGTTGCCTGCAGCCATAAAATCGTCGGCATGCTCATCTGGTATCCTCCCGGCTGCTATCCGATGTCCAAATCCCGAATCTTGCGTTTGCTGCCGCATTATGCGCGCCTTGTTGCGGTCAGTCCCGTAGGCATCATGAAGCTTTTCCGCGCCCAGACGACGCTCAACGGGTTCCGCCCCAAGCAGCCGCACTGTCACGGCTACTTTCTGGGTGGAAGGCAGGGCGAACGTGTCGGCACCGGACTTGCCAAGCGTCTCTTGAACGAAGCCGACGACAAGGGTTGGCCGATTTATCTTGAAACGCAGGAGCGCCGGTCCGTCAACTTGTATGCTCGTCTTGGCTTTAAGTTGTTGCAGGACGGGATCGAGACATTGCCGGGTGGACCGTTAACCTGGACGATGTGGCGAGCGCCGCGGGTAAGCACACAACCATTTTAGGGTAAAGCGTCCGGCGAAATCCGTGCCAGTATAATGGGTTTGGATTTTTGGCCGTTCGCAGAGAGCTCGCCGATACCCGCTAAATGGAAAGTCGTGGCTTAAGCGTTATCAACTCAACCCGGCGCCGATTTGTGGGGATTTCTGCAAACCGCGGCGCCTTGGTCCCGGCAAACGACTATCTGATCCAAGGCAGACGATCGGGCTTTTCGTCGGCCGTTGCCCCCGAGCCGACCTTGCCGGCGATGCCGGAAATTGGCTGAGTTGGGTTGTAGACGAGGACGTGGAGGCTCATCTCGGTTCCGACGTTGGCCAGTCTTCGCGTTCGGAAGTGGTCTCGCCCCATCCAGTCCTTAATCGTGCCGAAGACGTGCTCGACAACGCTCCGCCGGACCCGCACGGCGTCGGGCATCTCGTCCAGTCGCCGCTGCATCCTCACTCCCCCTATTAGGTATCTTATTGAATTAATTTGATAAATCTTGGATTTAGGTGCGGTCACGGTTGGACGCGAAAAATGACCCCAAGATTTCAATGCCGAATCGACCATTTGCCGACGATTCGGTCGGTGGTGAATCGTAAGCGTTGTCATTCGCTGAACAAATCCACCACGATGCCCCGCAGCCACCGATTGCCTGGATCGCCGTGCTGACAGCGATGCCAATACTGCTTGATGTCGATGGATGGGATCGGATAGGGGGGCTGTAGTATCTGCAAATCAACGATCCGTCCAAACAACTCGGCAATCGGCACAGGCACCATCACAACGAGGGGCGTCGATGCGATGACCATCGGAATGCTGAGGAAATGCGGCGAGCGCAACAGTTCCCGCCTACGTATCCCGTGCCGCTTCAGATATTGCTCGACGATTTCCTAACTTCGCCCTTCGGTCTGCACCACAGCATGCGGCAGGTCCTGGAACTGCTTCGGCGTCAGTCTGCTATGAACCGCGGGATGCCCGGCGCGCACGACGCAAACGAAGCAGTCCCGGAACAGCCGTTGCTGGAGAATGTCCGAACCGTCGATATCGGGGAAATAGCCGATCGCCAGATCGACTTCCCCCCTCTGCAATGCCGCCATCAGATCCCGGGGCGGCATCGAGACGGTGCGGACATCGACAGCCGGCGCCTCGGACAACAGCCGGCCCAATAGCTTCGGCAGCAACGCCACCTCGCCGACATCGGTCATCGCAATCGTGAAGCTGCGGCGAGCGTTCTTCGGGTCGAAGCCGGGCGCTGCCAGCACCTGCTCGCGTACGCTGGCCAACACCGATTGGACGACCGGCGCCAGATGCGCGGCCCGCGCGGTGGGCTGCATCCCGTGAGGGACCTTCACGAACAGCGGATCGCCGATTCTATCGCGTAGTCGCTTCAGCGAGTGGGAAAGCGCGGGCTGGCTCAGTTCGAGTTCCTTGGACGCCAGCCCGAGATGCCGATGGCACCACACGGCATCAAAGACGCGCAGCAGGTTCAGGTCGAACTTATCCATTCAATTCATCACCATTATTCACGCCATCAACTTGATGAATGATATTTGGATCGCGAGATCTTCACATGCAAGGCCACCGGTTCGAGACCGACCCTCGCTCGATTTTCAGAGACGAACTTCGAAGACGCGCAGTACTCATGAATCGGCGAATTAGGAGGATGGTATGACTGCTTACAAGCTATTGATCGGCGGTGAGCTGGTCCCCGGAGCGATGACGTCGACTGTAATCAATCCAGCGACGGAGGATGTATTGGCCACCGCGCCGAGGGCCGACCTCGCGCAGCTACACCAAGCCGTCGCCGCGGCCAAGGCTGCTTTCCCCGTCTGGTCGGCGACGCCGATCCGTGTGCGCGGCGCGCTGTTGACGAAACTGGCCGACGCGATGGAGGCGCGTCAGGCCGAGCTTGCGAGGCTCCTTACAGAGGAACAGGGCAAGCCCCTGGCCGAGGCGAAGTGGGAGATAGTTGGCGCAATCGCCAGCATTCGGTATTTCGCGAGCCTCCACTTGCCACCCATGGTGCTCAGGGAGGATGCAAAGCGGAGGATCGTGCAGGAGCGTGTGCCGCTCGGCGTGATCGCGGCAATCACGCAGTGGAACGTCCCAATCATTCTTCTTGCCACAAAAATTGCCGCTGCGCTGCTCGCAGGTAACACCGTGGTCGCAAAGCCGGCGGCGACGACTCCGCTGACGACGCTAAAAATAGGTGAACTCTGTGCCGGGGTTCTGCCACCAGGCGTGATCAATATCGTCGCCGACCAAAACGATTTAGGCAGCGCGCTTACCGGCCACCCCGACGTCGCCAAAGTCACCTTCACCGGCTCGACCGCAACAGGCAAGAAGGTGATGGAGAGTGCAGCGGGCTCGCTGAAGCGGCTGACGCAAGAACTTGGTGGCAACGACGCTGCGATCGTGCTCGACGATGTCGATCCAAAGGAAGTTGCGCCCAAGCTGCTCGCCGGCGCCATGTTCAACTCCGGCCAAGGCTGCATCACTATCAAGCGTCTCTACGTCCATGATTCGCAGTATGGGGAGATGTGCGACGAATTGGGGCGGCTGGCTCGCGAGATCATCGTCGACGACGGGATCAAGCAAGGAACCCAGATGGGACCACTTCAAAACAAGGCCCAATTCGAGAAGGTGAAGGGCTTCCTTGAAGACGCGCGGCAAAACGGCAACATTGTCGCTGGCGGCAAAGCCCTCAATCGTAAGGGCTACTTCGTGCAACCGACGATCGTACGCGATCTCGCCGATGATGCGCGGCTGGTCAAGGAGGAGCAGTTCGGCCCAATCCTGCCGGTGCTGCGCTATTCCGACGTCGATGACGCAATCGCGCGTGCAAATGATACGGATTTCGGGCCCGGCGGCAGCGTCTGGTCAAAAAATCTCGATCGCGCTTATGCGGTTGCCGCACGGATCGATTCCGGCACGGTGTGGATCAACCAGCATCTCGATATGCATCCCGAGGTGCCCTTCAGCGGCACCAAACAGTCTGGTATCGGGACTGAACAGGGTCAGGAAGGTTTGGAAGAGTTCACCCATGCCAAAATCATTAACATGGCGATGTAGCGAACGTGGCACGGCTTTGCTCCTCGCCGCAGCGACTGCGGCGAGGACACTCCTCAGAGTGGGTTCGCGAGCTGCTCCAGTGGTCCTTTGTCATCGGTGACGGCGCATATTTAGCGACGTTCAACAAGTGAGCCCTCGGTCCGCCCTCAGTCGAGCGAGTGACCGTTGTCGGCGCACTGCCGCCGCCCGCCGCCAGGCTGAAACCTTCCTGGAGCGTCCCGTCTTTGGGATAAAGCGGCCGTTCTCAAACACCTGGGGTATTCGCGGTCCGCGCGGCAGGCATATATCGATAGAGCGTCGCCGGCGAGACGCCGAGGCGGTGCGCGATCTGAGTCACGCCGATGTCGCCACGCCCGCCAATATCACGCCGTACAACAGCACAATCGAAAGCACCGGGGCTTTGTTTGATGACCGGCGCAGCCGCGAGGATTGGGGCGGCTATTTGCGCGGCGGCTATTTGCGCGGCGGCTTTTGGCGACGGTTCGCTGTCCGCGAATGATCCCGGCCAAGCCAGGCCGCTGCGGTCACCCGTCAAAAGTACCAGTTTTTCGCGCGATCCCACTTCTCCAAAGCCCGCCAGATGTCTGAGTCGTTGTAAGGTTTTTGGCCACGATCGGAAAAAAATGTTTCGCGTGAAACATTTCGGTAAGATCGGCCAAAAAGCATATGCGAAAGGAGCCGCCGGCGATGCAAAAAAAACCATGGGGTTTCGATCCGGCCGCAGATCGGGCAAATGTCGTTGCTTCGCCCACGATGATCTTCGCTGGGGTTTTGGTGCTGGGGTTTGGCCTCGACATGATGCGGCCCGCCGCATTCCTGCCGGAAGACTGGGGCTTGCCGCTGGGACTTATTGTCATCTTCGTCGCCGTCAACATCAAGCTCTTCGCGGCGCGGGAAATGATTCGAGTCAAAACCCATCTCGACATCCGCAAGCCGGCTAACGATATTGCGACTTCCGGTGTCTACAGCGTGAGCCGCAATCCCTTATATATCGGCATGATCTTGCTCAATATCGGCATCGGCTGCATCGTCAATTCCGTGTGGATTTTTCTCCTCTCCGCCGTGCTCGCCGTGACCCTGCAAAAAGGCGTGGTCGAACCGGAAGAAGCCTATCTCGAACAAAAATTCGGCGAGAAATATTTGCGCTACAAAGCCAAGGTCCGGCGCTGGATCTAAAATCACAACTCGCCCCTTTCGCCTTAGCCGCCATCGAGCACTCTCACACCCCGCAGGATTTTTGATGCTCCACGGAAAAATCAGCCGCCGTCTCTTTCTCGGACACACGCTGGCCAGCGTCTTGGCGCTGCCCGCGCGGGCGGAGCCGCCCTCTCCGCAGGACGGTTTCCGTGTCCTTGAAGCGCGGGAGGGCAAGTTGAGCCTTCTGCCCGAACCTGCCTCGCAAACCGCCGTCTGGAGCTATAATGGGGAGGTGCCCGGGCCGCTCCTGCGCTTCAAAAAAGACGAGGAGGTCAAAGTAAGGCTTGTCAACAAGCTCGCCCAGCCGGCAAGCCTCAACTGGCACGGCGTGCGGATCGTCAATGCGATGGATGGCGTCGCCGGCCTGACGCAAGAGCCGGTCCCGCCAGGCGGCTCTTTCGATTATCGTTTTACCCCTCCCGACAGCGGGCTTTATTGGTATCATCCGCACGCCTTGCCCTTCATCGGCGAGCAGCTCGATCGCGGGCTTTACGGCGTCATGATCGTCGACGAGCGAGATCCGCCCGCGGCCGACCGCGACATGCTCCTCGTTCTCGCCGATTGGAAGCTCGACGACAAAGGCGAGCTCACCGGTTTCGACGCCGGCGAGGACGTGGGCGCGGGCCGCATCGGGCCGCTAGTTACCCTCAACTCGCGCGCTGTTCCGGTCGCGGAAACCCTGCCACCTTCATCGCGCTTGCGGCTACGTGTCCTGAGCGCCGTCGATACGCGGCTGATGTTGATCGCATTCAACGGGGTCAAACCCTTGATTCTCGCGGTCGATGGTCAGCCGTGCGAAGCCTTCGAGCCTGTCCGGCAGATGATTCCGCTTGGACCCGGCGCGCGTTTTGACGTCATGCTCGACCTTCCCGGGGACGCTGGAGCAGATGCGAACGTGACGCTGCTTGGAGACAATGAGCCTGACCGTGTACTTCTCGCCTTCAAGACCGCGGGAGAAAAGCGCTCTCCCTTGCCGCCGGTCGCCTCGCTGCCGCAAAATCCGCGGCTGCCCAGCGAGATCAAGCTACAGGCGTCGCGCAAAGTCGATATTTTGATCGAGGCCATCGCCAGCATGGGGACCGGGTCGAGCTCGGTGGCGGCGCAAGATCGCCCCTTATATTGGAAGTTGAATGGAAAGGCCGTGCCAGGATTCGCGCCGGCGCCTTTGTTTTCGGTCAAGCGCGGAACCCCAGTCACGCTCGGTTTTGTGAACCATACGGCCTTCGTTCAGCAGATGCATGTGCATGGCCACGCGATGCGGCTCCTGCACGATCTCGACGATGGCTGGGAGCCCTATTGGCGCGATGCCGTCCTTGTTCCCGAAGGCAAGACCAAACATGTCGCCTTCGTCGCCGATAATCCGGGCAAATGGGTGATCGAATGTCTGATGGCGGGGCGACAGACGGCCGGCATGGCGACATGGTTCGAAGTCAGTTAAGCGAAATCAAGTCAGTTATGGGACGGCCGCACGCGCTTGACGAAAAGACTGACGATCATCGCGTGCGCGACGTGTTCCGCCATGCATTGGTAGCCGAGATCGTTGAGATGGAAATTATCGCCTGCCATCAATTGCAAATTGGCCCTGGTCTGGGCGATGAACCGCATCGCATCGTAGCGGCGGACGTAAAGAATATTTTCCTCGGCGGCGATTTTCTGCAGGCTGTCGCGTA
>PEFW01000103.1 GCA_002890675.1 Candidatus Methylaffinis lahnbergensis | reverse complement strand
CGCATTTGTCAGTGACCCGCCACGTCCGCTCATCCTATGCCCTAAAGGCCATGTGTGTTCGTGTTGTGGTGAGATAACGCTGCGATAGCCGCTGGCGCTGACTTTGAGCACCTGGCATTGCCTCGCTTTTGGCCAGACCGTTCGATATCGCTCGATAAAGGCATATCTCACCGCGACTCCCTCGCGAAATACGCCGTGGCTTATTTTGAATGCATGACATAGCCGTTAGGGGTGGCAGGCGCGCGACAGGACGGCCTGTGATCGCTAGCGCCGGGTCGAGAAAGAGGATTTCTTCGAAACGCAGATCGCGGCCCAGGCCGCGTTGTCCTCTTTACCTTGCCGGATGGTCAAGCGGCGGCCGCAAGCCATTAGGCTTTCCATCATAGGCGAGTTCGCCGAGAGCGGGCCATCCGCAGCGTCCACTTGCCGTCCGCGCTCTTGGCGAGGCCGCGCTTTTTCAACGATTGCAGCGAAAAGGATACGGTTCGGTTGCTGATGTCTCGGCCTGTCGCCCTGATATGCTCGGCGATCTCGGCGGCCGAAAGGGCGCCCCGCCGGCCGAGAACGTCAGCGATCGCCGAGCCGATGGTCTGGCGCGCCTCCGCCTGGTTGCTTGCCTCCGGCTTGCGTTTTGGCTTTGGCCCCGATCCAGGTATTGTCTTCCGTGATGGAAGCCTTTCGAGCGTCCGGATCTCGCGCTCGGCGATGCGAAGATCGGCGATCTTCGCCTCCAGTTCAGCGATCTTCGCGCGGATGCGTTCGAGTGATGTGTCCATGGCTGCCTCGCTTATCCTGAACATAACGACTTGTTACTTCGGCATTATTGCTCGATCCCATTCGCGCGGCGTGCGGTCTATTGTGGCGACGCGGATTTCAATACGTCTGACCACATCAACGCGTCTGAAATCTGTCGTCAATAAGGACTCCATATCCGATTGCAACACGGTTGGTGTCGTTCGCGAGGCCTATCACGGCACGTAATTCCGCGAATTGTTCATCGGTCATCCCCTTCGCGGGGGTAGAAGCGGTGTGGGACGCGATGCAATAGGGGCAATTATTGGTAATGCTGACCGCGATGTAGACCAATTCCTTCGTTAACGGATCCAATGCGCCGGGAGCCATGACCTGCTTGACATTGTCCCACATGCGTTTCAGCGTCGTCGGATGATTGGCGATCGCCTTCCAAAAATTGTTGATCCAGTCGACGCCCCGCGCCGCTTACGAAGCGCCCGCCGCGGATGTCCCCGCGCGCCTCGAAACGGCGATAAACGCGCAGCAGATCACGCCACGGCGGCCCAGTCGGCCTCGCGCTCGAGCAGGCGCCAGAGCATTACGGACGAGTTCATCGACCTGGCCTAGCTGATAATGCTTTCGCTTGATGGCAAGCCTTTGAAATCCAATACTCCAACCTCACGTGATACAGAAGGCCGCAGGGTTACACAGCCCTGCCCACATACAAGAACGGCGAAGACGCGCATGGCACCGAACGAGCCTGTTGACGAACGCCGCCAAATATCCACGACGGTCGCGAAGGGTGCGCCGGCCCGCGCGGCGACGATCGCCGCGCCGTCCGTGTTGGCGAGGCCGCGCACCATGCGCAGGCCAAGACGAACGGCGTTGGCGGTTAGTTCCTCAAGAGGTTCCAATGTGCAGTCCCAGCGCGACGCATCTACGCATTCAGACACGTTAACGAGGCGGCGACAAGAAATGTCATCCCTTCGAAACTGTCGATGCGTCGGACGGCCTCATCACTCCGCCGCAACATGGGTGAAGCATCGGAAATGCCCTTCCGATGCGGCGGGGCGCGGAATGGCGAGAAGGCGTTTGAACTCGAACGCGCGGCGCATTTAGAGGCGCGGGATTTCGGCTTCGGTCCCGGCCTTGAGTCCGCCGGGCTGAAATCCCTCGCGGCTTCAAGAAACGCTTGACCGCGATTGCTGCGTCCAATCGCTCGCATAACAAAGCCACAGGAAATCCTGTCCCGCTCGCTCACCTCACATCGCAAGACGCTCCACGGGCACCGAGAGGCGGATAATCAAGCCTTTGGGCTTCCAGTCGTAAGAAAGCTGACCGCCGAACTGCCCTGTCACGAGCCGGCGCACGAGCGAACTTCCGAACCCTTCATGTTTCGCCTGCCCGTCGAGGGATGGGCCGCCATGCTCTTTCCAGGTCAGCAAAAGTTCGTCCTTCTTCACGGACCAGTCGATGTGGATGTAGCCCCCGAAAGAGGATAGAGCCCCATACTTGGCCGCGTTCGTCGCGAGCTCGTGCATAACAAGAGCAAGGCTCGTGGCGGCGTTCCCGCCGATCGGCAGACAAGGCCCGGTGATGATGAAGAACCCGTGGTCTTTGACGCGCTCCGGATCGACGTAGGGAGCGAGGATCGTTTGGACGAGAGCGTGCAAAATCGTGTCCTGGCAGGGTTTCCCGTCTCCGTCGATCAGGCCGGGTCGCGTGAGCCCGTGGGCGCGCGCGAGCGCACAAAGCCTGTCCCGGACCACCTCGGCCATGTCCGCCGGCGTGCGGGCGGAACGCGCACTCAGGGTCACCAGGCCACTCGTAACGGCGAAAAGATTATTAACGCGATGGCTCATCTCTCTGACGAGAAGATTCTGTTGCTCCTGAGCTCGCCTGCGCTCGGTGATGTCGCGGGCGGTTTTTGATGCGCCGACGACCGCGCCCTCGGCATTCTTGATGGGCGACACGGTCAGCGAAATCTCGACCAAACTTCCATCTTTGCGCCGGCGAACGGTTTCATAGTGATCGATGCGCTCACCGCTCTGGATGCGCGAAAGTATATCGGGTTCCTCGTCGTGGCGATCGATTGGAATCAAGAGCGTGATAGGTTTGCCGATAACTTCTTCTGCCGTATAGCCGAAGAGCCGCTCTGCTCCGGGGTTCCAGGTCTTAATGACACCATCGAGGTCTTTACTCACGATGGCGTCGTCAGAGGAATCGACGATTGAGGCGAGCCGCTGCGTCAGCTGCTCGGTGCACCTGCGCTCGGTGATGTCGCGGGCGATTTTTGACGCCCCGATGATTCTGCCGTCAGCATTCTTGATGGGAGATACGGTCACCGAAATCTCGATCAAACTTCCATCTTTTCGGCGGCGAACGGTTTCATAGTGATCGATGCATTCACCGCGCTGGATGCGCGAAAGTATATCGGGTTCCTCGCCGTGGCGATCGATTGGAATCAAGAGCGTAATAGGTTTGCCGATAACTTCTTCTGCCGTATAGCCGAAGAGCCGCTCTGCTCCGGGGTTCCAGGTCTTAATGATACCATCGAGGTCTTTACTCACGATGGCGTCGTCGGAGGAATCGACGATTGAGGCGAGCCGCCGCGTCAGCTGCTCGGTGCGCCTGCGCTCGGTGATGTCGCGGGCGATTTTTGACGCGCCGATGATTCTGCCTTCAGCATTCTTGATGGGAGATACGGTCACCGAAATCTCGATCAAACTCCCATCTTTTCGGCGGCGAACGGTTTCATAGTGATCGATGCACTCTCCGCGCCGGATGCGCGAAAGAATATCGAATTCCTCGCGGTGGCAATCGATTGGAATCAAGAGCGTAATAGGCTTGCCGATAACTTCTTCTGCCGTATAGCCGAAGAGCCGCTTTGCTCCCGGGTTCCAGGTTTTAATGATACCATCGAGGTCTTCACTCAAGATGGCGTCATCAGAGGACTCGACGATTGTGACGAGGTGCTGCTCGAACTCCTCGTTGCGCTTGCGCTCGGTGATGTCAATCAACGTATTCACTGCGCCGGTCAGCGCGCCCGACCGGTCCCGCAGCGGCGTCGGATACGCAAGGAACGGGACGCGTGTGCCGTCCGGCCGCTCGGCAGCCGCCTCCGCGCCACGGATCTGACGTCCTTCCTTTAGCGCTACGGCCATGGGGCACTCATCGTGCCGCATCGGTCTGCCGTCGGGCCAATACAGTCGCCAGGAGCCGCACCACTCGCTCTTGCCGAGCTCCGGGCGACAACCCCACAGGTCAGCTGCCGCCTCGTTAAAGAATGTGATCCGCCCTTCCGCGTCGATCGTATAGACGGCTGCGGGAAGTGCTTCGAGCAATTGGCGGAATTGCAGCTCGCTGTCGCGCGATGCCGTGTCGATGCGCGTTGCGGCGGGCACCGGAGGCAAACGCCTTGCCGGGCGCATCATCGGGCGCATCAAGACTAATCCGTCGGTCGAAATACTCACAGGCACCTCCCATATTCCCCATATTTTGTATCGGGTCGTATTCGCGGAATTCCGGCGCGCCACAACGCTAAGCTAGAACACTATTCTGCCTAACAAGGGGCTCATAGCCTGTCCTTCTCGCCACATTGCAGCCGTATTTTCGCTATTAACGCGCCACAGTCCGTTCCGGTTCCGCCCATGTTTGGAGCGGAGGGCCGTCGCTATGCGGATGGCCTATAGCTGACCGGTATTCTTTTCCTGATCACAAAATAATGACCGCGATTACCGCGTTCAACACGGCTTTACGCGAGGAACCAGGATTCAGCACAGGCGTTTGAGAGCGGCGCAAATCATTGCGCTCAAACAGAAGGAGAACACCATGTTACGTAAGCTCGCTCTGTCCGCCTCGGTCCTTGCTCTCGCCGGCAGCCTAGCAGTCGCTCAGGCGGAAACGATGACGAATTCATCGAGCGGCCACTCGATGGCCGCTCCATCGTCGCTTTCGACGATGCATTGGCTAGCCTCCGATATTTATAAGGCGGATGTCTATGACAATGCCGAAGACAAGATTGGCGTCGTCACCGATCTCATCGTGGATAATAACGGGAACGTCACGACGGCAATCGTTGGCGTCGGCGGCTTTCTCGGCGTTGGCAAGAAGGACGTGGCAGTTCCTTTCAAAGACCTAAAAGTCGCATCGCGCGACGGCAAGGATTGGCTGGTTCTCAATCGAACCAAAGAGGACCTCAAGATGGCCCCGGCCTTTGAGAAGAAAACCAGCAGCCAAATGTGAGGGCAAAAAGCCCGGAGTTCGGTTGTTTACGCCAAGGCGACGTTGGAACCAACTCTGCTCAATGACAGTTAGGGGCGCAAGGTGTGGCGGCCTAATGTTGCCGCACCTTTGAACCTAAAGGAGGTTGTAATGGATTGGAATCGCATCGAAGGAAACTGGAAGCAGTTCAAAGGCAAGGTCAAGGAGCAATGGGGTCATCTTACGGATGATGATCTCGACAAAATTGCCGGCAAGCGCGAACAGCTTGAAGGCAAGATTCAGGAACGCGCCGGCATCACCAAAGACGCGGCGCGCAAGAGTGTCGACGACTGGCTGAACAAGCAGTAATCGAGACGCACCCGAGCGTGCACACTTCGAGTGCACGGTGACGAAGGCCGCATCGGGCTAGCCCCTCCCCTTGCCCGTTGCGGCCTTCGAGGGGCTCGCTCGAATTCAACATGCAATTAGGTGGACAGGAGAGTGGTGATGCCTCGCGGCGACAAATCGAAATACACCGGAAAACAGGAACGCAAAGCGGATCACATCGCCGAAGGTTATGAATCTCGTGGCGTGCCCGAGAAAGAAGCCGAGCGCATAGCTTGGGCAACAGTGAACAAGGAAAGCGGCGGCGGAAAGAAAAGCGGTTCCGGCCGCGGTCAACCGGAATCCCACGCCTCGTCGCAAAAGGGCGGCCGGCTTGGGGGCCAAGCATCGGCCAGACGGCCAGCGGCCGAGCGTTCGGCCGCGGCCAAGAAGGCCGCGGCAACCCGCAAGCGCCGTGCTTCGGCGTGAACGCCAGACACCGTGATTGCGTTGATTCGTGGAACCGTTCTGCCGGTATGGAACTTTGCTATCGGTTCGCGATTGGGGGGTGGGAAACAGTGAATGGAACAGTGAAGGAGACCACGAAATGCTTCCCATCAATCTAATCGTCCTTCTCATCTTGCTGCTCATTGGCGAATCGGCCAGACGGCCAGCGGCGGAGCGTTCAGCTGCGGCCAAGAAGGCCGGGCGACGCGCAAGCGCTGTGCTTCGCGATGAACACCGGACACCATGATCGTGTTCATTCGCCGATCCGTTCTACCGGCATGGAACTTTGGTTTCGCGTCGCGATTAACGCGTCGGGAATAATAAAGGAGACCAGGAAATGCTTTCCACGATTCTAATCGTCGTCCTCATTCTGCTGCTCATTGGAGCTTTGCCGAGTTGGCCCTACAGTGCGGAGTGGGGTTATGCGCCGGGCGGCGTGCTCGGCACGGTCCTTGTGGTTGTTGTGATCCTTGCCCTATGAGGAAGAATATAGGTTGAGGCCATAAGACCTTCGATTTTCTGGGCGGGGGACGATAGCTCGCAAGCTCGCCGTCCCTCACGCATCCCCCTCTCGCTGCGCCGCCCGTAGCCAAAGATTGGTTTGGCCGGGCCCGATCTTCGCGCCTCGGGCCTGTGGGCCGCGGGAACTCCTCCGTAAAAACTTCCTCGCGCGAGGGGAACTCAAGAACCGGCGTGGGTGTTTGCCACGACACATGAGGCTTGAAGGAGAAAGGCAATGGGACTGGGACGCGGCGCACTGCTTTGGCTGCTGGGTGTACCTCTGCCAATTATAATTTTGCTGGTTCTTTTTTGGCGCTAAAAGTATGGCCGAAGTCGCAAGTCCGCTTCGGCCATATGCTAGCCGTTTTGCGATCGAACCCCGATATCTGCGGGCTGATGATCTTCGCCTGATGCCCAAGTGCTTCGAACTTACGTGCCCAATAGAATGCTCCCATGCAGGCTTCAACGATGACGGTGCAGCGTTCGATCTGCGTCAGCGCCACGAGAAGCTGATCGCGCATCACCCTGCGCTTCAGGACGACGCGACCGTTCCGGTCGACGCCATGGAGTTGGAATACATTCTTCGCGATGTCCACGCCTAGGGTCTCGATGTTCATCTTCGCTCTCCTCCCTAATGCAAGCTCTCAGTCTGCAGGGCGGGAGGGAGAGCCGTCCATCCCAATAGCTGGTGCGATCTCTATCAAGGCGGCGGGCCGGATGCTCTGGAGGATCGCTCGCCGCGTCCCGATCGCGTCTGGAACCGCCTTCCCGACGACATCCGCGACCGGGTCATCCGGCTGGCCCTGGATGAATCTGCCTTGTCGCCGCGCGAACTGGCGGTGTGCTTCACCGACAAGGCAAAGTATTTTGTCTCAGAGGCTTCGGTCTATCGGCTCCTGAAGGCTCACGATCTCATCGCCACCCCGGCTTTCATCGTCATGAAGGCTGCCGAGGAGTTCAAAGACAAGACCACGGCGCCCAACCAGCTCTGGCAGACCGACTTCACTTACCTCAAGGTCGCCAGCTGGGGCTGGTTCTACCACTCGACGGTCCTCGACGACTTCTCGCGGTACATCATCGCCTGGAAGCTCTGCGCGACGATGAAGGCGGACGACGTCATCGCGACGCTCGACCTGGCGCCTGCGGCATCCGGGCTCGATCGGGCGACGGCCATCCATCGGCCGAGACTGCTGACGGACAACGGAGCGTCTTACATTGCGACCGATCTGGCAAAATGGCTCGACGGACAAGGCATGGAGCATATTCGGGGCACACCGTATCACCCGCGGACCCAAGGGAAGATCGAGCGCTGGCATCAGACGCTCAAGAACCGCATCCTGTTGGAAAAGTACTATCTGCCCGGCGACCTGGAACGCGAGATCAAGGCCCTTCACCGCGTACTACAACCACCGGCGTTATCACGAGAGGATCGCCAATCTCACCCCGGCCGACGTCTACCTTGGGCGCGGCCAGACTATCCTCCTCGAACGCGAAAGGATCAAACGACAGACGATCGCAAATCGCCGCTTGCAGGCTTGGCAGCTTCGGGTCGTTATTGTGATATTCGACCCCCAGACGCGGCAACCCAAAACGAGAGAGACCCGGCAGAGCGCCAGTTAATCATCCGCGGGAAACTGTTCAAACAACCAGGATTGTGGACGCGAATTCAGGCAGCCATCTTCCGGCAACTTTCGGCGCAGCGGCGGCAAGCATCCGCGCAATCTTTCATCTCACCGATCCGCTCACAATCCGCTGCGCAATGTGCGCAGATCTCGGCGCAGAAGCGACAGGTGCGTTTGTGAAGTTCCGAGCCGATCAACATGACGTGCGCGGATGTTCGACAGATCTCGGCGCAAGCCATGATCAAGCTGAAGTGCTTGGGTTCGGCATGCTGATTGCCGATCTCCAAACAATGTCCCATCGCCGTCGACAGGCACGTTTGATAGCAGCGAAGACATTCTTCGATGCAGCTTTTCATTTCAGCGTTGACGCGAGGCACGTGCGGGCTCCCTCCGAGTCGGGAAAGCATCGACGAGGCGGCATAGCTGTCCAGCTTGCGGCTCAGGAAGCTCAAATCCTGCCGAGCAAAACCAGTATCAACACGATAATTAATAGAGGCCGAGGCCGCCGCCGCCATAGTAGCCGGTCCCGTAGTAGGGGCCGCCACCAAGCCCGCTAAAGCCCCCGAGTAAGATGATAATCAAGACGATGAGTAGGATGGTTCTGAGCGACATGAAAGTCTCCAAAAAGTTTAGACTACTACCCGCGAGAGAGTCGGCAGGTTTGAGTAAAAAGGGTAACCGACATTGGTTTGCGAGTTCGGTGCCGCGGCCGTGGTGGCGCGCCATCGCCTTGATCCGACCAATTAGCGAGAGAAGAGCGCAAGCAAGATGATGATCGGAATCGGCACTCCCAACAGCCAGAGAAGAATTCCGCGACCCATGGCAAATGTCCTCCTTGTTGACGATTTCTACTTCGCTGGTTCCAGTGGA
>PEFW01000102.1 GCA_002890675.1 Candidatus Methylaffinis lahnbergensis | reverse complement strand
GTGTCGATCACCGAGACGTTGTTGTCGTCGAAATTCGTGACATAGCCGTGTGTCCCATTCGGGGTGATGGCGACCCCAATGGGGAAATTCCCCACCGGGATCGGGATCCCCACCATGGTGTTGCTGGCCGTGTCGATCACCGAAACATTGTTAGAGAATTCATTCACGACAAAGCCGTGTGTCCCATCCGGGGTGAGGGCGACCGATTGGGGGAATTTCCCCACCGGTATCGGGGTCCCCACCACGGTGTTGCTGGCCGTGTCGATCACCGAAACGTTATTGGAGAATCCATTCACGACATAGACGTGTGTCCCGCCTGGGGTGATGGCGACCCCGGAAGGAAAATTCCCCACCCCGACCGTGGCCACCACCGTGTTGGTGGTCATGTCGATCACCAAAACGGTGGTGCCGGGGACAGAGAGGGTGCCTTGGTTCGCGAGATAGGCGTGTTTCCCATCCGGGGTGACGGCGACCCCAGCGGGTTCAACCCCCGCCGGGATCGTGGCCACCACCGTGTTGGTGGCCGTGTCGATCACCGAGACAGTGTTGGAGACGCTATTCGTGACATAGACGAAGGGCGCCGCCCCCGCCGGCGAGTCCATCGAGACCCATCGCCAGCACGGCGAAGAGGGCCGTAGGTCCCCGCGCCGGTGCGGCGCGGCTGCTGCTATTGCTACGCATAAATATATCCTCCCAATTATTCCGCCATTCCCGAGTTAGCCGGTTTTAAGCTTATTTTGCTCCCGCTGCGCTTTCGTGAAAAGGGCGAGCCGGTGCACTTGGAACCGGACTTGGCGGATTTCGAGCCGCCGAGGGTGGGTCACGCTTTTCCACGCAATCGCAACGGTTTTTCGCGCATCCTACCGGTCCCAAGCCGCCGGACGTAAGAGGCCATGAGTACTTTGCCGCCATAATCAGATAAAAATGTTTCACGTGAAACGTTTTGGTATGATTGCGTGCGAATACGGGACAAAAAAACCCGCTCCAGCCGCGCGATCAGTCAAGCGCAATATGCCGATAATTATTGCCTGTATCGTTGCGTTTCAAAATTGCAAGCTCGGGGAATGCGGGTTAATAAAAAGCGGATTAGCTTTGCAGGCCAGGGGTTTCCGTTCATAAAGCCTTGCGGCCGGTGTGCCGCGGCCCCAATTTTACAAAAGACACATGCGCTTGCGCCGGCGGACGGGCGGCGCGAAAATGGGCTAATCGATGCGTGATCCTTATGCGGTTTTGGGAGTTCAGAAATCAGCCGAGATGGCCGAGATCAAAAAGGTCTTTCGTAAGCTCGCCAAGAAATTTCATCCAGATCAAAGCAAGGATCCGAAGGCGAAGGAGAAATTCGCCGAGGTGAGCGCCGCCTATGAGATTTTGGGCGACGAGAAAAAACGCGCCGCGTTCGACCGGGGCGAGATCGACGCCGAAGGCAAACCACGCTTCCACGGTTTCGAAGGCTTTGGCACGGAGGGCGCGGGTTTTGGCCGGCGTTCGCGCGCGGAAGGCGGCCCTGGCTTTCAGCATTTTGAATTCAATTTCGGCGACGGGCATCCGGGCACTGAAGGATTAAATGCGAGCGATATTTTCGCCGACCTTTTTGGCACCGGCGCGGCAACCGGCCGCAGGGGGAGAACGCGCGGCCAAGGCGCACAGCCGCCGCGCGGCGAGGATGTCAATGTGAACGTAACAATAAGCCTCGCCGAGGCGGCGAAAGGGACGACCGCTCGCGTCGCCTTGCCGACCGGCCGGACCCTGGAGGTCTCAGTCCCGGCGGGAATCGAGGATGGCAAGCAAATCCGCCTAAAGCGGCAGGGTCAACCAAGTCCATTGGGGGGCGAGCCGGGCGACGCCCTGGTGACCGTCCAAATCGCCAAACATCCCTATTTCCGCGTCGAGGGGCGCGACTTGCGGCTCGATTTGCCGGTGACCCTTTATGAAGCGGTCCTCGGCACCAAGGTCAATGCGCCGACGCTCGAAGGAGCGGTGGAGCTTACGGTTCCGCCCGGCTCGAATGGCGGGCGGACCTTGCGCCTGCGCGGCAAAGGCTTGCCTCGTCCGAATGGCTCCTCCGGCGATCTGCTGGTGAGCTTGAAAATTGTCCTCCCCGACGAGGCGGACTCCGAACTTGCCAATCTTATGCGCAAATGGGAAAGCCAAAAGCCTTATAATCCGCGCACCGGCTTAGTTTAACATATCCCTGTGCCTTCGCTTCAAACGCCGCGAGGCTGCCCCATGCGGTGCTTGAGCGGGGCCATAAACCTTAAGGCGCGTGCGCGAAAGCCACGCCGCGATATACTTCGCCAGACAGCAAGGTCTCAGTACATTGCGTCCAACCCCACTTATGAATACGGACCCCTGAACCGCTCTGGAGGAATAGCAGATGGCCCTAGACACGCACGAAACGGCTCCTACTCAGCGGGTTCAGGCCGGCAATGTTCTGTTCGCGTACCGGCGTTTTGGCCCGCAAGGCGGTATTCCGTTGCTATTGCTTAACTATTTCGCTGCGAACCTAGACAATTGGGATCCCACGATTACGAATGGCTTCGCGGCAGAGCGTGACGTTATCATCGTCGACTATCCCGGCATGGGTAGCTCATCGGGCGAGATGCCATCGACCGTCGCGGCATTAACGAAGGCCTGCGTCGAATTCTGTCGTGCGATCGACCTGGCAAAGTTCGATGTCGTTGGCTTTTCGCTCGGCGGCATGATCGCGCAGCAACTTGCCTTTGAATATCCTGATATGATTAGGCGAGTCATCCTCCTCGGTACGGGGCCTCGAGGCGTCGAAGGAATGACTTTTACCGAGCTCTCCGCCGACGAGTTGGACGACGAGGCGGGGTTGCTTATGAAGGCATTCATTACTCCTAGCGAGTCAAGCCAGGCCTTGAGGCGCGCCTATCTTGAACGGCTGAGGCTCCGCGTCGCCGACCGCGACGCGCCAGTGTCCAAGCAGGCAGCCCTCGTCGAGTTGGCGGCGATTCGGGAATGGGGTCTCATTCCCCCGACTGACCGATTTGCCATGCTGGGTCAGATTCATCAGCCAACACTAATAGTGCATGGAAACAAAGACGTCGTTGTCATGCCGATCAACGCCTTTCTGCTGGCCGAACATCTCCCTAATGCTCAACTGATCATGTATCCAGACGCCAGTCACGGTGCACAGTCGCAGCATGCGAAAGATTTCCTGGCGCACGCGAGGATATTTCTGAACGGGTGAGATATTCGGGGTTCGACTTACAGGCGCAACTGCATAATGAAATTCGTGGCTGGCCTACTTGTCGCGTCCCCATGCTGTCTCAAAGGTCACGAGCCGTTCGAGACTTCCAGCATGGTGCTCGTCGTCCGCAGTCGCGCCTTCCACCACCACCGCGGCGCGACGCAAAGTATAGCCAAACGCGAGTGGCGATGGGAGGGGAAATTCCGCCGAAACGGCCCGAGTCAACAAATGCATCAACAAAATGCGGGTTCGCTCGGGCCACCGCTGGGCAGTGAGCCGCCGGACTCGGGCGTGCCCACTACAGCTACCCGTTGCCGCGGTCTCTACTAAGCGACGGTTGACGACATCGATGGGGGATTTCAGTGCATATCGATCCGCGTGTATTCCTGTCGCGCCCTCAGGACTTGTCACTTGAGCGTGGCGTAAGCCTTGCTGACGCTCTGGTCGATGCCACAGTCGGCGCGGATCGGATAATCATTCTCAGCGCCTACTATGGCACCGGATACCTAGAGTCCGCGTTCGCCGCCCTTCCAATGAAGGCTCGACGGGCCTGTTCATTGACAATGGTATTCGGCGTCGAAACGGCCTCAAGGCTGCCGCACGCAGTGGAAGAGCTGCGAACGTTCCAAAAGAAGCTGGTGGCTCTTGGTTTTCGCTCTCCTGCTACAAGACTCTTCAATAAGAACGCTCCGTTTCATACAAAACTGTACTACTTCAAGCGATCGACACAGCCCATCTGGTTCGTTGGCTCAGCGAATGCGTCACCGGCAATTGACGGCGCCCGACACGAGCTAATGGTTCGCCTCACTGGCCGCCATGAAGGGCTTACAGAGTACATCAACGGCGTTATCGATAATTCGGTCGTGGTGGAAGCGGTACGTCCAAAGCCCCTGGTTGTCAGCGACATTCGCTCGTTTCTGCTGAATGGGGCGCTTTGTTACCGACCTCTCTTTCGTGTGAGCTTCACCTTTGAGGCTTGCCAGATCAACAGCGACCATCGTGCCGTCCTAAAGAAGAGCTTGGCGACGGCATCCAAGGTCCCACATGCCGATCCTCAAACCGAGGGTTTCGGATTCAGCCTCGCGAACGCCGTAGGACAGGTCACAGGAGAATATTTCACGACGTTAACGGAAGCGGAGGCGGAAGCGGGCCGTTCAATGAGTAAACTCAAATTCAGACACATGGCCGCTGAGACGATATACGGCTATTGGCTTCCCGCTGCATACGCGCATGACGTTCAAGACAAGGTTCGCGCGATAGATGCGAAGAGCGTCAACGGAATGAAGAGGTTCGCAGCCAAACTGGAGCGCGCGCGGCAAGAACAGCTTGATGACGAGTTGGAGCGTCACGTTGAGGGTCTCAAAGCTTTTTTTGCTGATCATTCGGTCAAGATCGAACCGAAATCGGATTATAGAAGCTGATTCAGCGACTTTGTTAGGACAAGAAGATTGTGGCTGGCCGATGAGGTGCGGCTTGAGCGGATGGTGAGGCGCCTTCATATTGAGCAGTTGCCTGATATCTGGGGTGACGAAGAAGCCGCGCAAAAGTTCGAGGATTCATTCTTCGAAGATTTGGCAATGCGCTTCGACACACCCGGAAAATCGCGGATCGTCAGCGTCCTCCAAGAGGAATTGGAATTGACGGATGTGCCTGGGCCGGAAGGTCTGAAGGCCGCACTCGCAGAGCGAATGAAACAGGGTTTCAAGGATTCGATCTGGTGGGGTGAGGAGGACGATGATGACGACGACGAAGAGTAGCGGCACGCGTAGGCGGCATGCCGATCACGCCACCGATGCCGTTGGAACCCCAATACGATCGGCGCGGAGATCGACCAGTTTGACCACTCCGGCCTTACTGCGCAGCCGGCCGAACGTGTGAATGTCCCACTAATCGCTAGTATCACGCCAGCTTCGAATGTCGTCTCGTCCACGATGCGCTGGTCGAGAAATACCATTTTTTGTCTTCGAGGTGGTGAACGTGCGTCTCGCGAAGGCGCCGAAGCATCGGCAAGGTGGTTGCGGCAAGCGCGTCGGTAATCATCACGAGCTTGGTCGGGTCGGGTTTGCTTTGGAAAAAGGCCCGGCCGCCTACTTGTGTCGATCCAAACAGCGTGAGTCGTCCTGATCCCTGTCCTCGTCCCCACACGACGGGGCGAAAGCCACACCACGGAGAACCTGTCCGAAGCCGGCGGTCTCCAGAACATGGAAGTGTTCGTGAGCGGGTAAGCCCGTGGTGGCGAGACGATCCGTAATCGAAACCAGCCGATTGGGATCGGCGCCCTGATCACCCGAATTGCTGATCGTCGAGGTGATGGCGAAGATCGTGGCGGTGCCGTCCCGGTTCACTTTCCCGGTTAGATTGCGCAGCCCGTCAGTGGCGGGATAAAGGCTCGGATCCAAGCCGGCGATGCTATACGGCGCACCGAGACCGAGACCGTTTTGCAACGTGTAGTCGAGATGCCAGGTTCCCGTGCTTAGGGTCCATTTCTGCAGCCCGCCGTTGGGGTTTTGCGCGTTTGCTGTCGTATTCACGCCGTCGCCTTCGTCGGCGACATAGAGCGTAGTGGCATTCGCAAACCAGATTCCGAACGGATGGAGGTCGGTCGTGGCGAAGTTCGCGGAGGTGGGATCGGTAGAGATGTTCGTGGCGAGACCAATCGGGAAGCCCGGCAGGATCGCAATCTGCGTGGAGGACGCTGTCAACAAGGTTGGCAGCGTGCCCGTTGCGCCAACTTGAAATACAGTGTCAATGCCATTGCCGCCGCTGCCTTTAGTGACATAAAGCGTGTTGTTGAAGATTCTCTCACCGCGGAAATTGTCGTCCTTGCCAGATTTGTCGGCGGAGTAGGGAGGGGTGCCGTACTGCGTCACCGAATATCCGTATTGAAATCCCTTAGCCGCGCCTGACGTGCCTTGCTGGACACCGACGACAGTCGTCTCCGCGGTAGTCATGTTCGGTTGGGCGATCTGCACACCGGTGTTGTTCACGATGAACACCGGCGGAGTGCCCGAACCATTCCCGGCATTGCCAGCCGTGTAGTAAATGTGTTGTCCGTAACTCTCGTTCAAACTCGCGGCGCGCCCGTTGTTGCCGCTATAGGTGTTTACCGGGGTCACATGGAGCGATCGATCGGCATCGATTTCGACAATGGCCCGCTGATAGCTCGCAGCAACCGGATTGGTCGGATCGACATAGGAGGGCGTATTGGAATTCGACACGTCGAGCGTGTTGATTGGCGCCCTGTAGCCTATAAAGGTCAACGCGCTTCTTGTCGTCGATAGATTGAGCGCCAATTCTGACTTGGAGCTGAAGCTGGTGACGATGCCGGTCCGATCGGTCACGTTCAAGGTCTTGACCAGAACTGCCGAACGATTATTGCCTGGAAGGATATATTCCCCTGAGAATGAGCGGCGAAGTGACCCCGAAACTGCCGTCCGCGGTGGCGTTTTCGAAGACGTTCGGATAAGTGCCGTTGGCAATTGCCGTGCCGCCGCCGGGCAATGTCTGGCCGACCGTCACCGTGGCAGCCGTCCCTGCATAAGTGCTGCTGCTCACGATGAGGGCGCCTGGAATGAAGGAAAAAGACGAATCGGAAGCCTGGACGGCGCCCGTGGTGAGGCCGGCGGCTAGCGCTATTCCACCGGACACGGTGGATAGGAGGCGAGAGCGCAGGCTGGCTTGAAGTCTGATGTGATGCCTTGGATCGCATCCGGTTTGTTGCGTGCGCATTTTTCCTCCCACAAATTTAGCGATGTTCGGTTGCTCAGATATTTTCCGCTTCCGTCCGGCACGAATTTGGACTTGGCGTTGGGAGTCCTTTGGCAAAGTTGATCTTCACCACGATGACAGTATTGTGACTCTTGCGTGATACAGGAGCCATGTGCGCAAGTTGGGACAGCGAGAGGTGCGCCATAAAGAAAGCCGCCGCCGATGACGGATGCCACAACCGACGACCCTGACCCAAGCGCTTACGATGCGCTGGCGCAAGCCAAGGAGCTTTTGCGCTCGGTTCGCGCCGGCGCGCTCGCCACCTTGGAGCCAGGGAACGTCTTTCCGTTCGCAAGTCTTGTCAATGTCGCCACCGCCCCGGACGGCAGCCCGATCCTGCTGTTATCGCGTCTTGCCGCCCATACCCGGCATCTTGCATCCGATCCCCGTCTTTCGCTGCTGCTTGCGCAGTCCGGCGCAGGCGATCCGCTCACCCATCCCCGCGTCACGATCATGGGAAGGGCCGAATGTGTCATCGACCCCAGCGGCCGAGCGGCGCTGAAGGCGCGCTTCCTGGCAAAACATCCACAGTCGGCGCTTTATGTCGATTTTGGCGACTTTGCATTTTGGCGCGTGGCCATGGAACAAGCGCACTTCAACGGCGGGTTTGCGCGCGCCGGAAATTTTAAGGCCGCTTCGCTTGTCACATCGCTCGACGGCGCGGAAGCCTTGGTCGCGGCCGAGGCACAAGCGCTTTCGCACGTGAACGCACACTATCAAGCCGCTCTCGCGCAGCTTGCGGCCGCGGTCGCGGGCAAGCCCGATGGGCCGTGGCAGGCAACAGGGATCGATCCCGAAGGCATCGATCTCGGCTGCGGCGATCGAACCGCCCGCATCGCGTTTCCCAGGCTCGTTTGTACCCTACAAGATCTCCGCGAGATTTTGCCTGAACTTGTCAAGCCCACGCGGCCAGCCGCCCCTGACCCGGACGCTTGAAAGAATGGCGCCACGCAAAGCTTGGCTGCTTTTTGCGCTCCGCCTGTCGCGTCTCGCTAGGTTGGATCCTCGAGAAAGGGGGCATCCGTTGATCTCGAAGTGAGGCTCGGCGTTCAAAGGTTTGCCGATAGCGTTGTTGGAGGCTCGCTTTTGGCAAGCCCGCGCTGGCGACCGACGTTGGCGACATCGCTCTGGTCTTGAACGAATACAAGGTGGGGATTTTCATCGGCGAATGGGGAAATGCCGAACTGAACTGGCAATCTTTCATTGAGTTCCAGGGAAGATTGACGGAATTTTCACAAAATGCGATGCGGAGGCACGGCGATATTCTAAATCGCTTTTCGACCGAAACAATTGCCCAAGCTTATGATCGCAGCTGGTCGATGGCCACGCGGCGGCTTCCGAGATAAACTTGGCGCCCCTTAAACGGATTTCCGCCTTGGAATGGAGCAAGGCAAGAACCCTTTGGGGTGTTCGTTTTTTCTACACGCTTGAATTTGGTGTTTTGAACTCAGCCTAGACATTTAGTGTATTGTCTCTGGCAAAACTATGCGCGATACGTACGAAACGATTTGCAGATCAAAGGAGTAAGATACATTTTGCCAGAGCCTTCATTGTAGACTTTTGCATGAGACATTACACTAGTGGTTCAAATCTAACATTTGAGTCCCTATTGGGATTCCCCAGATTTGCGGCATGTGCGAGCGCGATGCGCGCAGGAAAATCCATCACCGTTTCGTTGGCCGATCGGCGTCGGCTTGAAAATCTCATCGACGATCGCAATGTCGCGCAGAAGTACGTGTGGCGAGCCGAGATTGTTCTCTTCACGGCCGATGGGGCCGGCACGAACGAGATCATGCGACGAACCTGCAAGTCCAAGACTTGCGTTTGGCGCCGGCAGGAACGCTTCTTGGAAGAAGGGTTCGAGGGTCTGCTTCGCGACAAGACCAGGCCCTCGCGGATCAAGCCGCTCGATGGCGAGGCGGCCGAGCGGGTTGTCGCCCTGACGCTTGGCGATCCACCCGGCGAA
>PEFW01000101.1 GCA_002890675.1 Candidatus Methylaffinis lahnbergensis | reverse complement strand
TTCTGTCCGCGCGGCGAACCGCGAGCGTGGTGCGCCCGCGCCAGATCTCCATGTATCTGTCCAAGCTCTTGACGCCGCGCTCGCTGCCCGAAATTGGCCGGCGGTTCGGCGGCCGGGACCACACGACTGTCCTCCATGCCGTGCGAAAGATCACCGGTCTCGTGACCACGGACGCAACATTGTCGGAGGAGATCGAGCTTTTGAAGCGCATGCTTTTGGAGTGAGCCTGCTGCTGGGGCTGTTCGACCGGCCGGCGGATGCGGGCTGCCTCAAAGCTTTGTGGAAAGCTCCCGTTATACCGGACCTACCCGAGCCGCTCGTCGGGATGAGCGAGGCGCATCGCAACGTTGCCTTCGCTGCTCACGGTGAACCGGGACACGGCCGGCGCGCTGCTCGTGCTGGACGCTCACCCGCTGCTGCGCGAATATTTTACGCGGGAGCTGAGCAGCGTCCCGAGGCCTGGCGCGCCGCCCGCCGTCGGCTCTACGAGCACCTCTGCGCGACAACGAAGGACAAAGCCCAGCCCAGCTGCCCACGTTCTAAAACAGGTGAGCTGCATTTGATCGTCGACAGCACGGGACTGAAGCTTCGTGGAGTGGGCGAATGGCTGTTCGAAAAACACGGGACTTCGAAATGCCGATCTTTCGTCGCGCGATACGACGGCCAAAAGGCGTCGCTTAAACAAAGCCTTGGCCGAACGCTCGTCGCGTCCATCGGCCCAGTGTGCAGCGCCGCGCTCCGCAAGCGCGAGGGCGGCGCCGCCCACAAAGTGGCCGGCAAACTGCTGCGTGATGGATTGATCGAAGAAATCCCCAACGACATGCTCGGCAAGCTTTGAACTGCCAGGGCAGTGCCCCGTTTAAAATTGCTCCTTCAGGGTTATCCACCGTCGCTTCGCGTGAGCAATTTTATACAGATTTCCATTGCCGTTGAGCGCAGGCTTGCAAAGATTAAGCCGGCTGCCGCAAGGCGACCGGACGTTCAATCCAACTCCTCACGGAACCCTGTTGAGGATCTGTTCGAAATTGCTCATGGCGCACTCTTCAGGGACTCGCAGTACAGAAGGGCGTGTCATGGCGATTAAACTCCTACCGTCATTCAATCCGAAATCGTTTCTCGCCAAGGTTGGCGACGGCCGGAGCATCGAGAGGTACCGCAAGGACCAGATCGTCTTTTCCCAGGGAGACCCTGCGGATGCGGTCTTCTACATCGAGAGCGGCAAGGTGAAGATCACCGTCGTTTCGGAGCAAGGCAAGGAAGCCGTCGTCGCAATGCTTGGAACGAACGATTTCTTCGGTGAAGGATGTCTTGCCGGGCAGGCGCTGCGCATGGCGACGGTCGCGACGATGACGGACTCCGTCATCGTGCGACTGGAAAAAGCGGCTATTCTCCGCGTGATCCATCAGGAGCCAGCGTTCTCCGAGATTTTCATTACCCATCTTCTGGGCCGGGCCATCCGTGTCGAAGCAGACCTCGTCGATCAGCTGTTCAATTCGAGTGAGAAACGTCTTGCCCGGCTGCTCCTGCTGCTGGCGAACTTTGGCAAGGAAGGGAAACCGGAGCCGATGATCGCGAAAATCAGCCAGCAGACGCTTGCGGAGATGATCGGAACGACCCGGTCCCGCGTGAGTTTCTTCATGAACAAATTTCGAAAACTGGGCTTCATTGACTACAACGGCGGCGGCCTCGAAGTCCACAATTCATTGTTGAATGCCGTTCTGCACGACGAGCCGCAAATCAGGATTTAAATGTGCTCATTTTGCCAATGGTGGGGGTGGCCGGTGCCTTGTCGTTCAAGAGACCACCGAGACCCTCGGCGTTGAAGCGAAGCACCCAATCGCGCACAATCTGACGACACCGCCGATCCGCGCCGCGGCCACTTTGGGCATCCAGTATGTTGCCCGAAGGTATCGTGGAGCGATGGTTCATCGCCGACGGAGCGATCGTCGCCGCCGGCGATCCGATGGCGGATCGAGGACGCCCTGCACGAGATCATGGCGCCGGTGAGCGGTCGTTTGACGATTGTCGCTGCTGCGAACACCGTCGATGTGCTCGCTCGCGTGATCACGCTGTCGTGGGCCGCCTCTTGGTCTTTTTTCCAGGCCGATCCCGCGACGGCCGATAGCGACTCCTCGATGCGCGTGAAAGCTGGGCCATGATCGCAAACACCCGTAAGAAGAACGAGCCCTTCCTGTCCTGGTTCAAGAAGCAGGTGGGGCGCGTGCCACGGGGTCTTCGAGGCACGGGGTGAAGCCGAGCGCGAGTGGCAAGGCCTGCCGCCATACTCGCGGGCTGATGTAGGCAACCGAATGCCGTCTCGCCGGACGCTCGCTGTCTAGTCGAAGAGATCGCCTTAGCGCTACTTGCGCTCTCCGAGGATCTCTATTTGACGAATAAACTGCTCGGCATATTGTTCCGTCCCAGTGAAGTCTTGCTCATCGGCACCCAAAGTATGGTGCCTAGTGAATATCTCCTTTAGCCGGTCCAAGAATTTTGGTTCCGATTCGGCCATATGTGCAATGAGGACTTGCAAGATTCGTTCGTGCGCCAAAACGCGGCGTTCAAGATCGGTGTTTTCGCGGCGTTCAAGATCGGTGTTTTCAATGACCATGGTGCGTCTCCAACAGGTACTCGGGTAATCGGTTGACTACATTCCGCGCGATTTGGCGTTGCGATGCGCCGGTCGCCGACCCGGAACCGGCTGTCAACCGCGCTTGGCAGCCGAAATGCGGAAAGTCTATTCGAGCTGTGCAATCTCTGCGATGCTTGCGCTGATGATATCTCCAATGCTGAACGCGCGGGCCTGAGCCCCGGAGAGATGCGCAAGGCGGATATTCGGGACCTCTTGCAAGCCTATTTGCTGACCAGCCTGCGCCCGTCCATGCCCGGCCAGAACGGTCAGGCTTTCGTCGACCAGAATCGCAATGGATGAATCAGGGCGCCTTCCTGATGCGAGGCGTCGATAACGTGCGCGCCGAGTTCAGCCTCACGGCGCTCGTCTACAATCCGCTGCGGCTGCATGGGCGATCTATGACCGTTGTTGTGGCGTAAGATTTGCCGCCCGAGATTTGCCGCGCTTGCGGCCACCCTTAGCGCGCTTTGGCGCCTTGCCAAAGTGGTCATCAATCTCGCCCCCGTGGCGATCTTTGCGACCATGATCGCGGCGCCGATCACGTCGGCGGAACGCCGCTCGCCTTTTGGGCCTCGGGGCATTTGCTCAATCTTTGTGAAAGGCCACGAAGGCCAGCGCTAACCGCACGGCTTCATCGATTGAATGAGTCCTACGGTTGTTCTGAGATTCGCCGGGGAAAGTTTTTGTGCGCGTTAAGATCAAAATTGATTCCCCGCTCAGTTCGCCCCATGTATGTCGCCCGTCACATATACCGCTGTCCAGGGAGACTGTCCCAACATAACTGTTCATGGTGATTCCTCCTATCCTCACCATATAGGAACGAGGGGACTGACACGAGACCCTTCGCCAAGAGGGCCGAATTTCAAACTGAGGCACGGGAACAATGGCTAAACGTCGGGTAAAAGAGCGCCGCAAGCGGGCACATGAATTTAAGCGGCTGATCCAAGTCCATGGCGGCCTGAAAAAGCAGCCAGCGGCGCCATCGGCTGATCAGCATCGGCCGCCTCGCAAGGCAAGTTGAGCAGTTGGACCTCGACAGAGATTAGTTGCCACAATCAAACTGAGACACTACCCAAAATTCCGATTTTCTTCGCGACGCAGACCGGTCGCGCTCGCCGATCGAAGAGAACTCGCGCCTTATACCGGCCCTCATTAAAAATGCCTGGCGCGAGCCGAGCTCCTCCTCGCGCCAAGCTTTGCTGTCCCCCCGGCGGCCGCGAAGCGCATCGATCGTCAGCGATCCGGCGGCCAAATCGCGGGCGAAGGCTTGGCTCGCGTGACGGTCTGCGCCCATGCAGCACTACCCGAACTGCCGTCTGGGCGGCGACCACCTTGTGGGCTGGCACCAGCACCCTGTACGCATCGCGTGATCGCCACGGCGGCGAGGTTTTTCATGACAGCATCGCGGGTTGGTTCAAATGAGTTTCGAGATTGGGGGCGGTCAGGCATGCAATAGGACCCCGTTTTCGGGCTGCATAGGAGGAACCCATGAGCAAAAAACTTGACGTGCAAGGCATTCTCACCGAGGCGCGCTCTGACATCGAGTGCATCGTCATGGCCGCCAGACAGTTGCCGCCTGATGAGGGAGGCCCAATTGCGGCCATGGCCGATGCAGTGGGCAAGAAAATCGAGAAAGCGCTTCGTCAGCTGGGGGCCGAAGTCGCGGCGAGTCACGGCGCCGAAGAGGCATAGGGAGGAACCCATGACAATCAAACCAAAGACACGCACGCCAATCGTGCAAGCCCTCGCACGTCACAAGGCCGCGCAAGCCGCTTTGGATGCGGTTCCAGGCCCAGAGGACTATCCCGAACATTTGTGCGATGAGGCCTTCACGCCTTGCGCCAGCGATGCTGAATTCTAGGTCAACGCGCGATAGTGATCGCGGCCCCACGCGTGGCGCATGGCGCGGCGGCTGGAGCGGTCGGAACGGTGAGCGCGGGGCCGATTTGGGGTTCGAGCTGGTTTGTGTCGCGGGGGCGCTTTACCCCGGTATGGCCTTTAGGCATCGTGATTCAAGCGACGAAGAATGACGTTGGATTCCTCCAATTTGTCGATTCCGGCCTTCAGGCGCCTTATTGTGCGCTTGAAATGGCTTGGTTCCTGATCTTCAAGAGCGCAATGGAGATCGTCCATGTGTCGCCAGCTACTGTTTTCCATGTGCGCCAAGCTTTGACGGTCAAGGATTAATTGGCGCTCGTTCTTTTGAATGCTTTCTTGAACTCTAGACATGGCCGCATGTCCCCTTCTCGTGGCGAGCATATAGGATTGCGCCGATGAAAGCGAGGCGCCAGTAAAAAACCACAAATTTCAGACTGACCCACTACCCGCCGCTGGCGTATCTCGCCTCGAAATTGCGTTTGAAGCTTGCGGCGGCTCCGGGGCTTTCAATCACGATCAGATCATTGTCTTGCTGCTTGAGGCCCGATGCAGAAAAGTTCGCGGCGCCGCCAGGGATTGTATGCATTCCTGCTAGGAGTCGGTAAGCGACCTGCCCCCGAGCGCGGGCCTCAGGACTCGGCTGGGGCGCCTGCTCCTTGTCTCGATAGGCAGGCGGGAAGACTTCACACAGTACCCCAACAAAGAATGTTGGATTCTCTGCCATGAAGCCAAGTCATCGTCAAAGGTCCAAGGACCAAAGAGGAAAAGGTGGTCTGGGATCGGCTGCGCGCCCGCCTCGACGAATGCGCCCGCGAGATCGAGGAACTTAGCGCCATGTTCAAAGAGCACAAGAACAAGCGCTTCCGGCATGAACATAATGCGGAAAGCTGTCGCCAAGAACGATCTGGCGAAGCTCAAAAACCGCCGTAACCGTATCAGGAGCGACCGTTCGAAATAAGCGGCAGAGCACGATCTTTGACGAAACGGCCCGTGCGGTTTCCTGTACCTCTGGCGTCGTGCTCGCGGCTTCCGGCGTGCCGCTAGCAAACCGAAGAAAAACGACTAGTTAGAAGAGCAACGGCGACGGTCAAAGCGCCGGTTGGGAGGCTTGGGTGGCGAACACCATGCAGATAAAGTGCATTAGCAGAACTGAAAGAATGAGCTCCCATGAAAGAATTACCCACGTTGGGGGCTATGAAAGTTCTCAGTGGAAAATTACGTTGAATGATGCGATTGGAAAAATAGAGCGCGGTGAGCAGGCGTTTTCTGTTCAAGCCCATCGCAAAACGGTTGGCGTTATTGTAGCCGTCAGCCCTTCCGGCATAAAATATTTAAAGGCTGAAGTAGATGGCGATCAGCCTGACACTCTTTTACGGCTCCCCGAATGCCCATAATGGTGCAGCAGCCTCGTTGGGTTCGATTGCCCGCGCAAGCCAAAAATTAAACACAATTGCATTAAGCCAGACTATGCGCCGGGCGAGAATCTTGAACACGTCGACGTGGCGCTTATCGATCGCGCCCGGCACGAAATCGACAAGGCGGCCTATGTGCTGACCGACTGGCCAATCCTGCAAGCACTCACACGCGCGGCCGATCGCGGTGTCAAGGTGCGCATCTATCTCGATGGGACTCAGCTTGCCGAGCGCGAGCCCGCGAAGGTTTTCAATGACCTCGCCGAGACGCCGGGCGTCGAGATAACGATCAAGCGCAAGAGTAGCGACTGCACCTCAAGAGCTACCAAATCGACGGGCGGTTGCTGCGCACCGCCGCCGAAGACGGCACGCTCGACGGACTGAAGCTTATGAAGTGGATTGAACAAGTCCAAGCTCGGCCAGCTCAGGCCGCTGCAAGGACTTTTTACCAATGCCCACAATAATGGTGTCTTCGTCAATATCCTCCCGCACTACATGCGGCATCCTGCTTGAGACCTTCGGCATGGCGACGACTTGACCGTGGAGGTCTGCTTCTTAGAGTTGCTGCAGCGTCTGTAACTTGGCGCGACTCGGACCTTCCGTAATGTCCGCTATCCGGTCGCTATGGACATGGGCGAGGTCCTCCGACCGCGCTTGTGGCAGCTGCGCCATAATACCGCAAAACTCAAACACGTCAAAACAAGGAATGGTTATCAAATCGTGGCATCGGACGGGGTTATAGCCGGTTTTGCCCGGCCCGAAAATACCTTGATTCTGCGATTGCAATTGCGGCGCTCCATTGGCGATCTGACCAAAGGCGAGGTCGGAGCGGCAGCGATCAACATCGGGCGACCTCGTTGGACCGCAGACTCTAGAATGCGCCACCAATGGAACTGCCGAGACATGGTCCGAGTTAAGTATAACCCCCCTCATTTGAGGAGGCGGCTGACGACCTTTCCAACCCAAGCTTCGTTTCGGAAAAGGAACCATGGACAAGGACCGAGTCGCCGGATCGGCGAAGAAGATCAAGGGCTCAACCAAGGAGGTGGTCGGCAAGACGGCGGGCAATGCCAAGCTCGAAGCCGAAGGAAAAGCCGACAAGGTTGAAGGCAAGGTTCAGAACGCCGTCGGCGGCCTCAAAGACAAGGCAACCAGCCAGCGAAAAACGTCGCAGAGAGTATCTCAGAGTGCAAGCCCCCCTTCGCATACAAGACTTGCCAAGTCAAGCCGCTCGCGAAGGAGCAGCGACAGTAGTCATGTCACCGAGACGGATTTGATCTCCGATATTTTGCCGCCTGCCGCAGCCGAGCGCCGGCCACGGCAGCGTTATGGAGACTGGGGCGACCATGTTCCAATGTTTCTGTTACATTCGGTCAGCTCGAGCCATCCAAAGCCGGGACAAAGACGATCTGAGTAAATCGACGAGCCGGCCGCCACCCCAAAGCTGCCCAATGGGCATTTTTTGTAACGCCATCAGCGAGGGCTTCGGCTGAGAGGTAAGCTGTGCATTTGTAGATGCTTTGAGTTTAAAATCTTCTATCGCGAGGCCGGAGACCCCCAGCAGCCGACGCTGCGGCTGCTCCACGGCTCCAGCGCATGGCGGGCAATTCCCTGCAAGACGCTGCAAATTCCCTGCTCGGCTGGATAAATTCCCTGTTCGGCGCGAATTAATTCCCTGTTTCATTTTGCAGGGAATTGTCTTGCAACTGACTGATTTTGCTGCGTTCCTGCGGGCAATTTTTCGCGCAGCGGCCCGAGTGGCAGAGTCTGGAAATCGGCATAGGTCTTCACATCCGCGGAGTCTATGCCCTGTGACGTCAGGAATTCCCGGTATGCCGGAACATCTCTTGCTGCGCCCCGGAACAATTCCACAACACGGTCCTGCGGACTGGTCGTTAGATGCCGCGGAAGCCTGGCTTGCAAGGGAGTGGTCAGAAAATCCTGGAATGCGGCAGTAGCCATCTGCGGGGGCCTTCATTGCATGGAGCTGTCGTTGAGAAAAGAAGTGCGGGCCAAATCCGGTCGCGCAGGCGTCCGGCTCCCGCTGACGTATTGCTCGCTCCAATTCAGCCTCCGCATGCGCGAGGTTGCGAACCCGTCTCAGGACGGAATCTCCTGCTTTTTCGGAAATTGCAGGGAGAGTTTGCGCGGCGCAAATTGTAACCGAGCCAGAAGCGGCCATTTCTCAATCACTTGCATAGCCTCTTCCGACTCGAACATTTAGGTGAGAGACAGGAGCATCTTCAGCTGGGCATTCTCTTATGCGTCTGCAGCTTGCACGCCTCGGATACGTCCGTCCTACTGAACTTTCGCCTTCCATCGGGTGGGGTTAGTTCAACGGTAGAACAGCGGACTCTGACTCCGTCAATCTTGGTTCGAATCCAGGTCCCCCAGCCATATAACCAAGTGATATTACCGCATTTTGTGAGTTTTCGTTTGCGTCGAAATTCGTCCGGCATGTCCGCCTGGATCGAGCGAGGCCTTGAGGTTGAGGCGCGGCCGGTCTGGCGGCAACCTCGATCCCGCATAAATGACCTTGGTGACCTTTCAACCCAGGGTGATGTTGGCCATGGAAGATTGCTCGCGCAAAATGGCCATCAGAGCTGAGGTTGCGAGCGCCGACAGCGGCAGTGCCTCGGTCAACTTGCGAGGAATCAATCGACCTGGTCTTGATTGTCGATCACTCAGCAGGTCCCTGATTCGAGACCCAAATTTTACCAGGCCAAGAACGCCGCCGAGGCCAGCCCCGCCATACATGCTGTGACCATAGTAGCCGCCGCCTCCGAGCAGCAGAATCAGCAAGACGATAATCAGAATTGTATTCATGTCACACCTTCCTTGAAATTTCAGTTTATGGGTTTCGGTCCGCACTCTTGTGGGCACGTGCCGACAAGAGTGCGGAGTTTGGCATTCTCGTTGCCGAGAACCCCGCTTTAGAGCGTGATTACTTTATCATGACGCGTATCCTGCATTCCTGAAATAGTTTGCGCATTCTTGCGGCGAGAAGTGGTCGAGCGAGGTTCCGAGGCGGTTCCATGTCGCGTCGATGGTTCTCTCGCCGGCTTTTCGCATGAGATGTTTCAGCTTGGCGAAGACCTGCTCAATCGGGTTCAGATCGGGCGAATAGGCCGGGAGGAAGATGCGCTTGGCTCC
>PEFW01000100.1 GCA_002890675.1 Candidatus Methylaffinis lahnbergensis | reverse complement strand
ATCGCTGGTGCGATGTCTATCAAAGCGGCGGGCCAGAGGCCCTGGACGATCGCTCGCCCCGGCCGGATCGCGTCTGGAACCGCATTCCGGACGATATCCGCGAGCGGATCGTGCAGCTGGCCCTGGATGAGCACACCTTGTCGCCGCGCGAGTTGGCCGTGCGCTTCACCGATACGGAAAAGTATTTCGTGTCAGAGGCTTCGGTCTATCGCCTGCTGAAGGCACACGATCTTATCGCCAGCCCGGCTTTCATCGTGATGAAGGCAGCCGATGAGTTCAAGGACAAGACCACGGCGCCCAACCAGCTTTGGCAGACCGACTTCACCTATCTGAAGGTCATCGGTTGGGGCTGGTTCTATCTTTCGACCATTCTCGACGACTTTTCACACTACATCATCGCCTGGAAGCTGTGCACGACGATGAAGGTCGAAGATGTCACCGCCACGCTGGACTTGGCACTGAAGGCCTCGGGACTCGACCAGGCAAAGGTCATCCACCGGCCAAGGCTTCTCTCCGACAACGGCTCCAGCGACATCGCGGCGGACCTGGCGAAATGGCTCGACGGGCAGAACATGGAGCACGTCCGTGGCGCGCCCTATCACCCGATGACCCAAGGCGAGATCGAGCGCTGGCATCAGACGCTCAAGAACCGTATCCTGCTCGAAAACTATTACCTGCCGGGCGATCTCGAAGCCCAGATCGAGGCCTTCGTCGTTGACTACAACCACCTGCGCTATCACGAAAGCATCGGCAATCTGACGCCAGCCGACGTCTACTTCGGACGGGGCCAGACCATTCTGATCGAAAGAGAAAGGATCAAACGACAGACAATCGCCAATCGCCGCTTGCTGCACCGTCGGCAGGCCGCATAACATTAAAAACCAGACGAGCCAGAGACTCTCTTATTTTAAGCCGCTCCCTGTCCCAAAAACTCTGACGACAGACAGCGTGCGCGGAGCGCGCCATCTTTAAATTGCGGGTCTGCGCTAGTCTCGCCGCGCGCTGTTCTTGGCTCGTCGCCTCCGGTTGTTTTTTTTCAGTGACGCCCTTTCGGGCTGAACGACGAGCCATCAAGAGCTGCCCATGATTTCTTCACTCCACATTATTTGAGCTGAGAGCCCGGCGAGAACCACGACAAACCCAGCGATAACGGCAATCCTCCCCGCCTTTTCAATTCAAACGGCCGGTAAAATACGCAACCGCACCAAAGACAATAACGATCACGTTTACAAGGGCTATCGCGAGCTTCACTATACGGCGGCAGCCCGGGCATGAGGAAGCAAAATATAATCTTGGTAATCGAAATAAATAATGAGAGTGTCAACCTCGCCATAATTGCCATTATATCCGCTATTTATTTTGCAGAACTGCGGCTTAGCTTATCCACAACCATCATGGAACGACTTAGGTACACGATTAATTGTTCCTCGGTTAACGGTTCGATGGAACTATTTTGGTACGGCGCGAGTTGCCTCAATGTCCGGTTACGTTGACTGGCCATAGTGATCGAACCCATCGAAAGCTATTGTGTGCACGTCCCACCCTGGGCGGCGTTACTTTTTTGGAGAACATATCATGGATAAAGATCGGATCGAAGGATCGGAAAAGGGGATCATAGGCAAAGTCAAGGAGGTCGCCGGCAAGGTGCTTGGCGATGCCAAGCTTCAAACCGACGGCAAGGCAGAGCAGGCGGCAGGAAAGGTTCAGAACGCTGTCGGCGGCCTCAAGGACACGGTCAAGGGGAAATAATCGCATCGGCGGGGCTCTGGTTGGCCGGAACCCCATGCTTCGCACTGTGCCGGCACATACCGGCAAGGGTGCGGGCACCTTGCCACGGCGAGTGATCGACGGCGAATAATCGGCTACCTCCCGCGCTTCCAAATGCGCAGGGATTTAGCTCGTGGATGGCCGGAACCTATCAACTGAAATTTCAGGGAAAATGTAACATGAGCACAATTCTGATTATCGTCTTGCTGATTCTACTGCTCGGAGGCGGCGGATACTATGGCCACAGCATGTATGGTGGGGCCGGCCTTGGCGGCGTTCTTGGCCTGGTATTGACGATCGCCGTCGTGGTCTGGTTGGTCGGCGGCTTGCGTATCGGCTGATCGGCCACCTGGCCGGGGTATCCTCTTTGAAACCCCGGCATCCGGGCTCGCCAATTTGGTGCTCAAGAGGCTCGGAATGATCCGGCGCCTTGGAACATAAAGGAACTTTTCGATGCTCTCCGTGCTGGTGCTAAAGAGGCTCGGAATGGTCCGGCACCTTAGAACATAAAGGAACTTTTCGATGAAAAAATTAGCACTGATATTGGCACTTGCCCTCGCGACAACTCCGGCATTTGCCCGTGCTGGTGGAGTCGGCGGCCATCGGGGTGGAGTTCACACCGGACGCAGCGTCGGTTTTTATGGTTATCGTCACGTCTATAGAGGTGGCGGCTATGGCTACGGTTACAACGGATATAATGGCTACAACGGATACAATGCCTACAATGGTTACTACGGTGGTGATCCAGGAGCCGCAATTGGCCTAGGTATTTTAGGTGGCGTTTTAGGCGGCATACCGTAATCAATTATGAAACTCATGATCAAACACAAACGAATTCGCGAAGTATGCCGCAAATATGACGGGAGGTCGCCGTGCTCACGCTCGTAATTGGAATCCTGATTATCGTCGTCGTCGGTGCGATCTTGTTTTGGGTCATCGATAAATTTTGTCCCGACGCGCGGCTGGCGCAGCTTCTCAAGTTGCTAGTGGTGCTGGTCTGTTTGGCGGCAATCGTGAACCGATTGCTTCCGTTGATTGGATATCCGTCTTTGCTGTAGCAGGCATTTGTGTGCGACCATGGCCGTGATGATGGTTGTCGTATTCCCGGTCATCTGGCCATGATTGAGCCATTCAAGGACATCGAGGATACGCGGGCGCTCGCGCAAGCCATCGTGGACACCGTGCGTGAACCCCTGCTCGTGCTTGACAGCGACCTCCGCGTGCTCGCCGTCAGCCGCTCCTACTACCTGACGTTCCGGGTCGACCGCCAGGACGTCCTGGGCCGGCCGCTCTATGCGCTCGGCGATGGTCAGTGGCAAATTCCGGCTCTTCGCAAGCGTCTGGAGAAAATCATCCCGGAGCGCGCCGCCATGGACGCGTTCGAGGTCGAGCATGAGTTTCCCAGGATTGGCCGCCGCGTCATGCTCCTGAACGCCCGCGCGGTGTTCTATGCGGACCACGCTCAAACGACCCTTCTTCTTGCTTTCGAGGATGTCACCGAGCGGCGGACCATCGAGCGCGAGAAGGAAGAACTGTTGCGGCAGGCGGAGGAGTTGCTACGGCAAAAGGACGTGCTGCTCCGGGAGCTGGAGCACCGTGTCGCCAACAGCCTTCAGATCATCGCCAGCATCTTGATGCTGAAGGCGCGCACCGTGACCTCGGAGGAAACCCGCCAGCATTTGCGGGACGCGCATCAACGCGTTATGGCGCTAGCGGCCGTGCAGGAGCATCTTCACGCATCCGAGCGGCACGACCTAATCGAGATCGGTCCTTACCTGTCGAGGCTGTGCGAAAGCCTTGCGGCCTCGATGATCCGTGACAGGCGGCCGATCTCGCTGCAGATTCTGGTCAACGGCGGCACGGCCGAGTCCGCCAAGGCCGTCAGCCTCGGCCTTATCGTCACCGAGCTCGTGATCAACGCTCTGAAACACGCTTTTCCCAAAGACACACAAGACGGTCAGGTCGTCGTCAGCTACCAGATCGATGGACCGGACTGGAAGCTTGTCGTGTCCGACAATGGAATCGGGAAACCGGATGTCGCCAACACTCCGGCGAAGGGCGGACTGGGCACGACCCTCGTCAAGGCACTCGCGCAAGACCTCGATGCAAAGGTCGAAGTCGTCAGCGGCCCGGGTGGCGTGAACGTGTCGCTCACCCACGCGGCCTTCCCCTCGCGGCTACCCCAAACTACCTGACAGCGCCCAGGGCGGCGTTGTTCGCGATGATGGTTGAAAGACAAACCTTATCGTCGCTGACAAATTTGAATGCCCCTCGCCCCCCGAGCGGCACCTGGGCGAGTATCGTATGCCGGCCCCCGTCCCGCCCATCGGCTTCGCCGATGGCCCTGGTTCGCCAAACGTAACGGAGGATACGAAAACGACGAGGCCTGGTTGAGACAGAAAGCGCCCGCCGGGGAGGATCGGCGGGCGCTTCTTGCTGTTAGGGGACTTGGAAGCGACCAGAGCCTCGCAAGGTGAACAAAAGCTTGATGCGGGTTTCCTTAATGTTGCATTAACGGACGGCCAGCGCTTTGTCGAAAGCAAATCACCCCTCCGGCGCGGCCAGCAGTAGAGCTGCTTGGCGCCAATCCCGTTCAGTATCTATCATACCCACTGCGCTGCCCATCTTCGCCATGCCGTTCGTAGCTCGACCGGCCCTCGTAGGCGTCTTGACGGTCATATCTGTTCCGCCTGTGTATTCCATAGGCACAACCCGCGGCGGCCCCCAAGCCGCCATGCCCGACAAAATGGCCAACAATTCCCCCGACAATCGCACCCCTAACGCAACCGCGCGCATCTGCTTGACCTGCGAGGGCAATGGCGGCAAAGCCAAGGATGGTCGAAACGAGAAACAACTTTTTCATGGATGACTCCTTTTCTAAGCACTCAACTGTTCAGGCGAGCATTGGTTCATCATCTCCACACCAAAACATACTACCGCGACCATCGGCGAGCGCCGTGCGTGTTGCGGGCTTGCGATTTCTGGGGCCGGTCCGCAGCTATCGAGCATCGTCCCGGTAAAGTAGAGGACCGGACGCAAAGGCGGAGAAGCCGCCCAAAGTCGTCCTCGAAAGAGAGATCTATGGAGGGGCAACGCACTTGCGCGCTGCACCCCAACACAGTCAAGCAACGACAGTGACGGTGTGCCGCTCGCCGCGGCCCTTGCTAATTGGTTTCGGGGATCCCATATAGGTAAGGTAGCGTCGACGCCTTGAGGGCTCCGTTGCCAGATACGGTCGCGATACGTAATAGCAACGCAGGATGTACGCGTGCTCCTTCGTTCGTGGCCGTTGTTTTTTGGACCTGTGACAAGGCTCCTCGTCGTCGTGACCAATGGACAGCAGATCTCCTGCTTCTGGGCTCAAGTGAGCGAGAATTTTTTGCCCGATAATCTGGAGTCTGATCGTAGTTCCAGCGGCTTTGTACGCTCGCCACATTCATGGGTTTTCCGGCGGATGGAAGGAAGCCGATGACCGTCCGCACAACCCGCACAACCATTTCGTTCTTGCGGCCGTTCAAACTCCGAGATCTCGATGATATCCAACCGGCCGGTGACTATCTTCTCGATACGGATGAAGAGCTGATCGAGAGCCTGTCGAGGCTGGCATACCGACGCGTCGCAACACTTCTGCATTTGCCATCCACCTCTCGTCCGCAAGGCCGCACCGAGGTGGTCTCGGTCAGCCCTGCGGAACTCGATGCGGCGCTGGAAAAAGATCGAATTGGCAGAGCTTAGTGGGAGGCTACCCGCCTCGCACGCTTTGCTCACCCATCCGACAAGGGCAAATTCATGACCAGACACATCTACTCAGTAGGACAGCAAGTAAGCTTCGGTGAGCGAGTAGTCACATACCTGAAGCGGACTGGAGTCTTCACTATCACGAAGCTTTTGCCGCCACTGGGCGTGGAATTGCAATATCGCGTCAAAAGTGCAAGTGAAGTCCCTGAACGCGTCGCGAGCGAGCATGAACTTCAGGTCGCGGAGTTGGAAAAGCCGATCGTTGCAGCAGGATAGCTGCTATTGAGGCATTGTCACGTTGGCCATGAGTGCCGATTTCCCGCTACCGCGACGTCTTCGGCAATTGGTGCAGCCGCATCGTCGCTCCTGCCGACAGAATGAGCTTGTCGGCCGATGGCATCGTTCGTGATACCGGCCTGTCGACATGGCCGCATATGTCCTAACTGACTGGCCCGTTATGCAAGCGCTCTCGCGCGCCGCCGGTCGCGGTGCGAAGGTGCGCATCTCGCTCGACGCGCCGCGTTGGAACTTTAGCCCTGGCCTAATCGCGATAGGCGCCAATCCCAATAATAAAAACCGGGTAGACAACCGCGCATGCGGCCCATATCCAAGCGACTGACAAGTTTTCCAAAGTCCCCTGCCCGCACCATGGCTGTGAATTGGCCGCGCTCCTCACACGTGCGAGAACCGGAGCGCGGCCAGCCGATAAATGCGCCCACCACGGCTGGGCATTGCCCGCGTGATGCGCGGTACGGGCAATGCCGCTCAATACCAAGCATTTGTTTTTAATTTCGCCCGAACTTGGAAATCATTTTATCTAATCTCGATCTTGATGCCACGCGGGCCGCCGTGACGCATGATGGACCGGCCAGGGCGCGGCAATGCTCACACACCGGGTTTACCGCTTCTGTTCATGGCCGGTTCGGGGCCCGCGCCTGAGGGCCTAAGAAAGGGTGAGGCCGGGTGGCCAGTGGCATTAGCTGGCAGGACGCGGTTTGCGAGAGAGTGCGCGGCGTCATCGAGACTATGAGGAGGAGCTGGACGCAACTCTGTCGCGCTCCCGCTGTGGGCGGCGAAAGGCGGCCGGAAGCATCGATAACGCCCACCCATCGTCGGCTCCCGGCACGGTCATCGCACGCGCACGCAACGGGCACGTTCGGAAAAACAACGATCGCCGTGCCGCGCGCCCGTATCAAGGGCGAGGAAAGAAGGGCGACCGTGAAAAATGCAGCGACCAATGTTCTATTTGACCAATCAAAAATCGTCAGTCGCGATCTTCATCGGCAACCCGATTCCCAGACTGGATTTGAGCATGGACAGGTTGGAATTTGAAGTCCTGCTTAAATAGTAACAAAATCCTGTTTGGGTAAGATAAAAAATTGGATTCGTGGATCTTAGAATTAAACAGGAACAAATTTGGCGTTGATGCGTTTAAGGCTTTGGGTTGCTCAGACAAATGTGGTCGTGTCCATGGTTCACCTGGAACTTCTCTACAAACCTGCCGCCATCAGCCGCGGCAAGCCGGACGGTAGACTGGTCGTCGTCTCGAATCGCGTGCCTTTGCCGTCATCCTCGGTAGCGCCCGCGGCCGGTGGGCTTGCGGTCGCGCTGCAGGCGGTGCTCAAGCCGCGTGGCGGCCTCTGGTTCGGCTGGTCGGGCAAAACCAGCGAGGAGAGCGGGCCCGCTGCCCAATGCAGGACTTTTGGATCGCTCACCTATGCGGTATGCGACCTTTCGCGCCGCGATGTCGAGCAATATTACCATGGCTTCGCCAACCGGGCGCTGTGGCCGATTTGTCATTATCGTCTCGATCTCGCCGATCTTTCGGAATGCAACGCCGCCGGCTATTTCCGGGTGAACGAGCAATTCGCCCGGCAGCTCCATGAGATGCTGCGCCCGGACGATATGATTTGGGTGCACGACTATCATTTCATTCCGATGGCGAGAGTCCTGCGCGAGCTGGGCTGCGTCAACCGGATCGGCTTTTTCATGCATATTCCCTGGCCGGGGCCGGAAGTCGCCAGCGCTTTGCCCGCCTATCAGCGAATCCTGCGCTCGTTCGGGGCCTATGACGTCGTTGGTTTTCAGACCCAGAGCGACGCCGATAATTTCCGCGACTGCATCGTGAGCGCCAATGCGGGCCGCGTCGCCAGCGGCGATTGGTGCGAGATCGACGGCCGTAGGATGCAGGTCAGCGCGTTTCCAATCGGCATCGACAGCGAGGCCTTCGCGCAAGAGGCACGTGCCGCCGAAAAAAATAGCACGGTCAAACGCATGCTCGCAAGTCTTGATGGCCGCGACCTCGTCATCGGCGTCGATCGGCTCGACTATTCAAAGGGCTTGAAACAGCGCATGGCGGCGTTTGCGACTTTCCTCGAGCGTTCGCCGCAGGCGGCGCGGGCACGCGTGACGATGCTGCAAATCACGCCCAAGTCGCGCTCGGAGGTTCCCGAATATGCCCGCTTGCAGCGCGATTTGGAGGAAGAGGCCGGCCGCATCAATGGCAAACTCGGCGATGTCGATTGGACTCCGCTGCGCTACATCAACAAATCAATGAGCCGCTCGGCCCTGGCTGGGCTTTATCGTATCGCGCGGATTGGGCTCGTGACGCCCTTGCGCGACGGCATGAATCTCGTCGCGAAGGAATATGTGGCGGCGCAAGCACCGGATAATCCTGGCGTTCTCGTCTTGTCGCAATTCGCGGGCGCCGCCCAGGAACTCAAAAGCGCCTTGATCGTGAACCCCTACGACGTCGAGGCGACCGCCGCCGCGATCGCCCGCGCCTTCACCATGCCGCTTGATGAGCGTAAAGACCGCTGGCACGGCATGATGGCGGCTCTTCGCGCGAATAGCGTCCAGGATTGGGCGTCCCGTTTTCTTCAGGCTCTCGCCAACGAAGCCGAAAGCGGGGAGTTCGACAGGGCGCTGGACGAAGCCCGGTTTCCAGGTTCCGGCGGCTTGGACCGGCTTAGCGCGATCGGAGCCGCTCCGCGCCGCGCTCCTCTCTTCGTTTTTGATCAACCTGGGGCGGAGAGCCAAATTGAGCGAGCGCAGTTTCGCAAGGTCCGCCCTGTTTCATTGGTTTCGAGCATTGCGCGCGTACCCGCGCCCGGCCACTCGTTCGCTGGAGTTCTACAGCACCACCTCACTCTGGTTCCCTGAATGGGAGATGCTTCCATATCGAGCCGCCATGTAAATGCCGCGCCGCTCGTTGCGGCTGATCGAGACCAATGGGCGGAGTGTCCAGCGTGTTGCGCATGATCTCGGCATAGCGAAATCGACGTTGAGCCATTGGCGGTCCCGCCGCTGTGACGTCGCAAGAAAAAAATATCAGGACGATGGCTGTCGCATCGCGAGGCACACCCGTGAGTGCCGGGGGATACTTAAACCAAGAGGCGAGAAGCGAGCCGCATGACCTTTGCCGCGGATAATGCCGAACTTTCGGAGAGGACAATCGGGTGCCGATTGCAAGCGCGCGTGCATTTCTCGAAAGCGTCGCGAAGCGCCGAATCCTCATTACCTACCGAGAGTTGGCGAACGCTCTTCAGATATTGCCACCCCATTCCATCCATCGGGTGACGGAAGCCCTGGAGCACCTG
>PEFW01000010.1 GCA_002890675.1 Candidatus Methylaffinis lahnbergensis | reverse complement strand
AAGACAAACCGTCGAACCGCTGCGTAAATCTCCACCGCAAACATCCCCGGCCGCCCTCCGAATCAATGTTCGGAAAAGGTCAGCCCCAAAAGTGGCCGGGTTTTACTCCGCCACGCGCGACCGCGTTATGCCGCCGCTCCGTGGCCTACTATTGCTCCGCCGTGTACAGTAATATTCGGCAGACGTTAGAATCTGCCCAACAACAGCGAGAATCCCGATGATGGTGCCTGAAATCTTCCAATGGAAACGCGATCGAAGCCATCCGATACTGCGCTGGATCGATCTCCTAATGACGGCGTAAATCTGCTGAACGCTAGCCAACAGTTTTTCCATAGCGCTGACGTTAGACACGATCTGCCACTCGTGTCAAGTTCCGCATATTCGCCCTCTTGAGGCTGCCAGGGTGTTCCTCCAGGGCTGCCCTGATGTAGACATGGCCCGGATAACCTTTGTCATTACCGGGGTTCCGCGCAGCGACCAAGACCCCGAAGACTGGCTACGCGCAGCTCGCGGGGAGCGCCCGTATCTCGTCCGGGCGAGTGAAGCTATTTCCTCACTCAACGCGTGACATTTTTCGCTTCATCGCCAGTTCATCGGGCGGTCTAGGATCGATGATTTGCACCGCGACCGGGGGGTTGACGTCGTTTGCGGGCGGTAAATATGTACTTGTGTTATTCCGGGGCATGGGAGATGGCGACCGTGGTTGGGGTGCTTGGGCTCGTGGCTCTGTTACCGGGTCCGGGTTGGTACTACTATGCCGCCGATATTAAGGTTCTTCTCACCGCGACCCAAAGCGGTCTCAGCCGGTACGTCTTAAATCGGATCACGCCTTGAAACACGCGCGTTCAGTGGGAAATCTCGGCCGTGACCGAGGTTGCGCCGCTGTCGCCGCCGATGGTCAGGGTCACATACACCGGGTTTTTGGTCCCGGTCAGGCTCGCGCCCGTCGCCTTCGCGTGGAACGTGTATTGCAGGGTGCCCGTGGGCCTGATCTGCGCCTTCAAGCTCACGCCATCGATCACCCCCGCAAAGGTGAAAGACCCGTCCAGCTGCTTCGCGAAGGAGCCGGGGGGGAAGGTGGTGGAGAAGGTGCCAACTTGGAGCGTGACCGCCTGGGTAACGGGATTGATCGCGGGCGCGGTGCTGCTCAAGGTGAATTGGGAATGAAGGTTAAAGGAATCATCGTTGGGAGCGGCGCCGAAGGCGATGTCGAGCGCAGTGGCGCTGAAGGCAAGGAAGGGCACCCCCGGCGGCGGCGGCACAATGGCCACGAGATGATTGCTACTCACCGGGACCGTGGCCACCACGGTGTTGGTGGCCGTGCGGATCACCGAGACACCGTTAATGTCGGGGTTACCATTCGTGACATAGGCGTGTTTCCCGTCCGGAGTGACGGCGACCCAATCAGGGATAATAAGCCCCACCGGAATCGTCGCCACCACCGATTTGGTAGCCGTGGCGATCACCGACACAGTATTGTCGCTCTGATTCGTGACATAAGCGTATTGCCCGTCCGGGGTGACGGCGACCCCAGAGGGGTTAGTCCCCACCGGAATCGTGGCCACACCTGTGTTGGTGGCTGTGCGGATCACCGAAACAGTGTTGCCGAAAAAATTGGCGACATAGACGTGTTTCCCATCCGGGGTGACGGCGACCCCAAAGGGCTCATTCCCCACCGGGACCGTGGCCACCACCGTTTTGGTGGCCGTGGCGATCACCGAAACAGTGGTGGAGCCCATATTTGTGACGTAGGCGTGTGTCCCATCCGGGGTGAATGCGACGCCAAAGGGGCTTGGGCCCACCGGGATGCTGGCCACCACCGTATTGGTGGCCGTGCGGATCACCAAAACAGTGTTGCCCACGACATAGGCGTGTTTCCCATCCGGGGTGACGGCGACGTTAATGGGGAAAGTCCCCACCGGGAGCGCGATGGTGGCCACCACCGTGTTAGTGGCCGTCTCGATCACCGAAACGTTGTTGGAATTAAAATTCGCGACATAGACGTGTTTCCCATCCGGGGTGACGGCGACCCCCTGGGGGAAAGTCCCCACCGGGACCGTGACCACCACGGACGGCGGGTGCGTGGCCGTGTCGATCACCGAAACGCTGCCGGCGCCGTCGAAGCCCCCAGTCGTGACATAGGCGAAGGGCGCCGCCTCCGCCGGGCAAGCCGCCAAGGCGAGCCCCATCGCGAGCACAATGGCGAACAGGGCCATAAACCCCCGCGCCGATGCGGCGCGGCTTCTATTGCTGTTATTGCTATGCGTAATAACTATCTCCTCCCATGATGAGGCCGTGTCTTGAGCCGCCGGCCGTCTCCATTAACTCGACAATATCTATCGGCTTGTCGTCGTGACCAAGGTGGAATGAAGGTTAAAGGGTATCATGGCGGCCCAATGGCCACCCCCTGGGGGCCAAGCCCCACCGGAATCGTCTTCACCACCGTGTTGCCGGGCCTGCGGATGACTGAGACAGTGTTGTCGGCAATATTCGCGACATAGACCTTTGTCCCATCCGGGGTGACGGCGACCCCTTCGGGCGCACCCCCAACCGGAACCGTCTTCACCACCGTGTTGGTGGCCGTGCGGATCACCGATATAGTGTTGGATATAGTATTCGGGACATAGACGTGTGTCCCGTCCGGGGTAATCGCTACCGCAAAGGGGCCACTCCCCACCGGGATCGGTAACCCCACCACCGTGTTGGTGGCCGTGGCGATCACCGAAACGGTGTCGTCGGTGCCGCGGCAGCAATGCGTGACATAGACGTGTTTCCCGTCCGGGGTGACGGAGACGCCGCCGGAATCACTCCCTGCCATAACCGTGGCCACCACCGTGTTGCCGGGCCTGGCGATCACCGAAACAGTGTTGGTGCGAGTATTCGCGACATAGACCCTTGTCCCATCCGGGGTGACGGCGACTCCAAAGGGGCCACTCCCCACCGGGATCGTCTTCACCACCGTGTTGCCGGGCCTGTGGATCACCGAAACAGTGCTGAACCCAGTATTCGAGACGTAGACCTTTGTCCCATCCGGGGTGACCGCGACGCCATTGGGGCCACTCCCCACCGGGATCGTCTTCACCACCGTGTTGGTGGCCGTGTGGATCACCGAAACGGTACTGTCGGTATTATTCGCGACGTAGACGTGTGTCCCATCCGGGGTGACGGCGACCCCTGTGGGGTCACCCCCCACCGGGATCGGGGTCCCCACCACCGTGTTGGTGGCCGTGTCGATAACCGAGACAGTGCCGTCGCCATTCGTGACATAGGCGAAGGGCGCCGCCGCCGCCGGCGAGGCCGTCAAGCCCAGCCCCATCGCAAGCACGGCGCAGAGGGCAGCAAATCCCCGCGCCCGCGCGGCGCAGCTTCCCTCATGATTGTTGCTACGCATAAAACATATCCTCCCAATTATTCCGGTATTCCAGACCGCCGGTTTCACCCGCAGTGTACTTCCTCTCCGCTCTCCAGACAAGGCCAAGGCGGCGCGCTCGGAAGCGGACCCGCCGGATATCGCGCCCGCGCAACCGAGGGTGGGTCACGCTTTTCCGCGCAATCGCACCGTTTTTCCGCGCATTACCACCGGGCCGCCCGATGTAAGGGGCCCTGAGTATTTTCGCCCCGGCAATCGGACAAAACCCCCGCTCCAGCCGCGCGAAGCGTCGGAATTCGAAGAGCGTTTGGCGAGGCTCGAGGAGAAGGCCATGAGGCAGATTGATAATCGCCTGCGACGCTTGGAGCGCCAGCCGAAGAACGCGGCTCGGCGATTCATCTTATGGGATGATGGCAGTGGAAGCGCTCAAATCGACGCCGCCGCTCTCCGAAAAGAGCACGGCGAGAATATCGAGATTGTTCTCGTTGGATGGCTCCCGGATGCAAGAGCAACTTAGCGATGCGCGGCAAATTGTCCGCCATTGGCCGCGCTAATTCAGGTGCATCCGGGGACATGTTTTCCGTAAATATTCCGTATTGGCGGCCCGGCGAAGCAAGGAAAACGTCTAATGTATTGATTTACTTGGCGCTCCCTAGGGGACTCGAACCCCTGTTTTCGCCGTGAGAGGGCGACGTCCTGGGCCACTAGACGAAGGGAGCCTAAAGCAGGCGAACCGGTTCTATATCGCGGCGGGCGGAGCCGCAAGCTCGCGCGTTCCCGGTTGTCCATGCTATCACGCAAAGCAGCATTCTTGGACTAACCGGCTCGGCGTCAAGCCTTCCGGCTTTCAAAGCGGCAACACCAAACATAAATATTAAGGGTCATGCCAGATCGCCTCATCGCACTGCCGCGTCCGCCCGCGCCCCGGCCACTCGATGCGCCGCTCGGTCCTTTTGCAACACTGCGAGCCTTGCGCCGGAACCCCATCGAAACCTGGACCAAGGCGCATTTCGAATGGCCGATTCTTGTTGGTCCGACCATCCTCGGCACGATCGCGGTGGTCAACGATCCGGCCGCGATCCGTCATGTGTTTGTCGACAACGCCGCCAATTATCGCAAGGATGCTTTGCAAAAACGCGTTCTCGGGCCTGGCTTGAGCGACGGACTGCTGGAAGCCGAAGGCGACGATTGGCGCGTTCAAAGGCGAACCCTAGCGCCTTTGTTCACGCCCAAGACGGTAAGTTCTTTCGCACCCGCGATCACCGCCTCCGCGGAAGAGCTCGTTGCGCGCTGGCTGCGTCTGCGCGAGGGGGGCATTACCGACATGCAGCCGGAAATGGCGCGGGTAACGCTCGACATTCTCGGCCGCACGATCTTTTCGGACGGGCTTGGGCAGGACTTGGATCGGTTCGCGACGGCGATCAACCGCTATTTCGCGACCGTTGGCCGGCTCGATCCCTTCGATCTTCTCGATTTTCCCGAATGGTTGCCGCGCTTGACTAAGCTTGGGAGCAATTCCGCGCAGAAGTTTTTTGCCGCCGTTGTCGAAACGCTGATCGCCAGGCGCAAGCGCCTCCTCGCCAAGGACAAGGCCGGCGCACCACGGGATATACTTACCCTTCTCCTCGAAGCGCAGGATCCGGAAACCGGCGCTGGATTGAGCGACACCGAAGTCAAGGCCAATATCCTGACCTTTATCGGGGCCGGGCACGAGACCACCGCCAATGCCTTGACCTGGTCCCTGTTTCTTCTCACGCTATCGGAGGAATGGCGGGCGAGGCTCACAGCTGAGGCCAGCGCGGTTCTATCCGGTCCCGTCGAGGATCATGCCGCACGGCTCGTCGAGACGAGGGCCGTGATCGAGGAAGCGATGCGGCTTTATCCGCCGGTCGCCAGCATGAGCCGGCAGGCAATCGGCCCCGACGATCTCGCCGGCAAGCGTATCCGGAAAGGCAGCTTGGTCATGGTGTCGCAATGGGTTTTGCACCGGCATCACTCGCTTTGGGAAAAGCCAGATAGCTTCGATCCGCGCCGGTTTCTTCCCGGTTCGCGCGAAAAAATCGATCGATTTGCCTATTTGCCCTTCGGCACGGGTCCGCGTGTCTGTATCGGCGCGTCGTTCTCGCTGCAGGAGGCGGCGATCGTTCTCGCCCATATCATGCGAACGTTTTCCCTTGAACTTAAGAAAAATCACGTGGCGATGCCGGTGCAGCGTATCACCTTGCGGCCCGAGGGCGGTCTGCCGATGATTTTGCGGCGGCGTGGAAATCGCTTCTCTGCCCCGGTGGCCGTGGCCGGCGTTCATCCAAGCGGATAAACCGCCTCGACGACATAGGGGCCGCCGCCAATCGATGCCCGCGACGAGAACAAGACGAAGCGCTTCGCTTCGAACCGGCGCGTCAGGAAATACCCCCGCGCAGAAAGATATTCGGCGACGGCGGCGCAGGAAGCCGCGCGCAGCCGCGCGAGCGTGACATGGGGCGTGAATTTGCGCGGCTCGGGCGCAATGCCGATGCGCCGCATGAGCCTTTCTTGCTGGGCCTGAAGTTCGACCAAGGGTGGGGCAGGCCTTGCCCTGGCGACGAGGGCCCTTGGCTTGGCGCCGCCGAAGGAACCCAGCTCCTCGATGGTCACAATGAACGGCGGCCGCCGGATTTTTTCGAGGGTCGCATGGATGTCGCGTGCGGTCGAATCGTCGATGTCGCCGATGAAGCGCAAGGTCAGATGGTAGTTTTCGGCTTCGATCCAGCGCGCGCCGGAAATGCCGCCACGCAACATGGAAAGGTCCATCGCGAGATCGGAAGGGATTTCGAGGCCCGTGAACAAACGGGGCATGGATCCCTCCAGTCGATGCCAAGGAGCCGCGGATCATCACGGCAGACGGGCTAAGACGTAGAGCAAAAACGCTTATAGCGAAGATTCGACGCGAAGGGAAATTTTGCCGCGAAAGAAATGCGCGGTTCATTCGCTCCGCGCGGCTTTCGCACCGAATTGCTCCACCAACGCGCGGACGTCGGGAAGTATGCCTTTGACGATACGCTCGACTCCCGCTGGATTGGGATGCAATCCATCGCCAAGTTTAAGGGCCGGCTCGCCCGCCACCCCTTCGAGAAAAAACGGATAGAGCGGCGCGTCATATTTTTTGGCGAGGGCCGGATAGATCGCGTCGAAGCGCGTTTTGTAATCCTGGCCGAGGCTTGACGCGGCCTTCATGCCCGCGATCAAGACTTTGATATTGCGCGCCTTGAGCTCGCCAAGAATGGCGTCGAGCGCGGCCTTGGTCACCTCGGGATCGACCCCGCGCAGCATGTCGTTGGCGCCAAGTTCCAGGATTACGCCATCGGCGCCCTCAGTGAGCGCCCAATCGAGTCTCGCCTGGCCGCCGGAAGCGGTGTCGCCGGAGACCCCGGCGTTGACGACCGTCACATGGTAGCCTTCCGCGCGCAGCGTCTTTTCGAGCACGGCGGGAAAGGCGGCGTCGGCCGCCAACCCAAAACCCGCGACCAGACTGTCGCCGAAGGCAATAATTTTCAGTGGGGGCGTTTCCTTCGCGGCGGGCCGGGCTGGGCATGCCAGCGCCGCCAACAAAAGCACGGCCGATAATTGCAGGAAAGCGAGGCGATGGCCATATCCGCCAGGCCTGGACCGTGGCCTCGGATAGGGCAAGGCGGTTTCGCGTGCGGTTTCGGAGGGCATGGATGGAGGACCCGGCGGTCGAACTCGAAAATGTGCATCTAAGCCTGGGACGCGGCGCGGCGAGGGTCCATATCCTCAAGGGAATTTCGCTTAAAATAGGGCGCGGCGAAACAGCCGCCCTCACCGGGCCTTCGGGCTCGGGCAAGTCCACCCTTCTCATGGTCATAGCGGGCCTTGAGAGGCCCGATGCGGGCTCGGTCAAAGTCGACGGTAGAGGCCTCGATCGCCTTGGCGAGGACGCGCTGGCGCGCTTTCGCGGCGCGCGGATCGGCATTGTGTTCCAGTCGTTTCACCTCATTCCGACCATGACCGCTCTCGAAAATGTCGCGATTCCGCTCGAATTGGCTGGGGCCGCCGCGGCTTTCGCGCGGGCCAGCGCCGAGCTCGCCGCCGTCGGCCTCGAACACAGACTCGGGCATTACCCGGCGCAATTGTCGGGCGGCGAACAGCAGCGCGTGGCGCTTGCCCGGGCATTGGCGCCGAACCCGGCCATCCTCGTCGCCGACGAGCCGACCGGAAACCTCGACGAGGCGACAGGCGCTGGCATCATCGACCTCATCTTCGCCTTGAAGCGTGATCGCGGCGCGACCTTGATCCTGGTCACCCACGATTCCGCGCTTGCCGGCGAATGCGAGCGCAGGATCGAAATGCGCTCCGGCCACGTCGAGGACGCCGCCGCGACGGCTTTGCCGGAACCGGGCGCCTAATGCTAGCCTTGTTCGGCAATCTGTTCGAGGCGGCACCCGAAGACATGCGCGAAGAGCATGTCGCCTGCCTCGTCGAAGCCCGCCATGTAAAGATCGAGCGGATCGTTTCCTTGGGCCACGCGAGCCCGCCGGGGTTTTGGTACGATCAGCCCTGGGCCGAATGGGTTGTGGTCTTGGCCGGAGCGGCCGGACTAAGTTTCGAAGGCGAGGCCGAGGTGAGGGTTTTGTCCCCAGGCGACTATCTTCTTATCCCGGCGCACACAAAACACCGCGTCGAATGGACCAGCAAAGATCCTGCGACGATCTGGCTCGCCGTTCATTACCCCGAAAGCGAATAGAACCGGAAAGTGAAACTTCGCTCCGGTTAAAGTGAAGATCATGGAACGGCCCGATCAATTGGTCTCCTTGACGAAAGCCCAGCATCATCGTTCAAAAGGATTACGCTGGCCATTGGCCCTGCGCTTTGCCGTGCGCGATTTTCGCGGCGGCCTGCGCGGGTTCGCGATCTTTCTCGCCTCCATCGCGCTTGGCGTAGGCGCGATAATTGGCATAGGCTCGGTGTCGCTTTCGCTGAAAGACGGGCTTGCCCAGCAGGGCCGCGCGATCCTCGGCGGCGACGTCTCCTTCGATCTCGCCCAGCGCGAATTGTCCGCCTCCGAGCGCGATTTTCTTGGCCTGCAGGGACGCCTCTCGCCGGTGGCGCTTTTGCGCGCCATGGCGCGGCGCGATGAAGGCGAGGCGGCTCTGGTCGAGATCAAGGCGGTCGATGAAGCTTATCCCCTGGCGGGCGAAGTTTTGCTCGACCCAGCGCTGCCGCTCTCCAATGCGTTGGCCGGGCGCGACGCCTACGGGATCGTAGCGGACGCCGCGCTTCTTGGAAGGTTGGGCCTCGCCATCGGGAACCGACTTACGATCGGCGGCGCGCGGTTCGAATTGCGCGCGGTGCTCGTCTCCGAGCCCGACCGGCTTGCCAGCGGGATAAGGTTTGGAGCCCCGGCCTTGATCTCGCAACAGGCCTTACGCGCGACCGGACTGCTCGAACCAGGCTCACTCGTTAGATGGCATTATCGTGTCGTTCTCCCTGGAACGCCGGCGAGTGATGCACAAGTCGCGGCATTGACGGAGGCGGCGCAACAGCGCTTCCGCGAGGCCGGTTGGGAAATTCGCACGCGCGATAATGTTTCGCCGCAGTTGTCCCGGAATCTTGACCGCCTCACCGAATTCCTAACCCTCGTCGGTTTCACCTCCCTGATTGTGGGCGGCGTCGGTGTCGCCAATGCGATGCATGGCTTTGTCGAGCGCAAGCGGCAAACGATCGCGATCCTGAAGGCACTGGGCGCGACCGGGTCCACTATCTTCGCCTTGATGTTGACGCAAGCGATGCTTGTCGCCAGTGCCGGGGCGGTGCTGGGCGCGGCGTTCGGCGCCGCCTTGCCTTTTGTCGCGGCCTCCGCATTCGGGCCCCTGATTCCGTTCCCGATCGCGCCAACGATTTATCCGGCCGCGATCGCCAAGGGGCTTCTCTATGGCTTTCTGACCGCGCTGGCGTTTTCCGCGGGCCCGCTCGGCCGCGCGCACGACGTGCCGGTTCAAGCCCTGTTTCGCGCCGGAATCGAATCCCGGCGGACCACAACGAGGCCGCGTTATCTCGTCTTGACGCTTGCCGTGGCTCTCTGCCTTGCTTCGATAATTCTCGTTTTTGCCGCCGACCGAAGGCTCGTCCTGATCTATTTGGGCGCGACGCTTGCCGCCTTTATTTTGCTGCGCGTGGCTTCTTTTCTGATCGTGGCTTGCGCAAAAAGACTACCGCACGCGCGGGGCGTGGCGTTGCGGCTCGCGGTTGGCAATATTCATCGGCCCGGCGCGCTGACCTCTTCGGTCGTGTTGTCGCTTGGCCTCGGGCTCGCGCTACTTGTCGCGCTCACTCTCATCGACGGCAACATTAGAGCGGAACTCCACCATTCCATTGCCGGGAAGACGCCGAGCTTTTTCTTCCTCGATGTTCAGAGCGCGAAGGCCGAGGCATTCGCCAATTTTTTGCAAGGCCAAGCGCCGGAGGGTAAAATCGAACTCGTCCCAATGTTGCGCGGACGCATCGTTAAGCTCAACGGGATCGAAGCCGGCGCGGCGCGGCCGACGCAAAGCGTCGCTTGGGTGCTCGAAGGCGATCGCGGGATTACCTTCGCCGAATCCGTGCCGGAGGGATCGAGCGTCATGAAGGGAAGCTGGTGGCCAAAGGATTACCACGGACCGCCTTTGGTTTCGGTCGAGAGCGAGATCGCCAAAGGGCTTGGGCTTGCGATTGGCGACGAGGTCACGGTTAATGTTCTCGGCCGCGACATCACCGCCAAACTCGCTAGCACGCGCAAGGTCAATTGGCGCAGCTACGGGATCAATTTCGTCCTTGTGTTTTCGCCAAACAGCTTGGCTGGTGCTCCCTTCGGGGAGCTTGCGACGCTAACCTTTGCCAATGGCGGCGACCCCGCGCGGGAAACGGCTCTACTCCGCGCGACAGCGCAAAGTTTTCCCTCGGTGACAAGCATCCGCGTGAAAGACGCCCTTGACGCCGTAAATACCGTTGTAGGCCAGCTCGCCTTCGCCGTCAGGGCTGCGTCGAGCGTGGCGTTCCTGGCTTCGATCCTCGTCTTGGGCGGCGCGCTCGCGGCCGGTCAGCAGGCCCGCACACACGATGCCGTCGTGCTCAAGACGCTCGGGGCGACAAGATCCAGCCTGCTTGCCGCGTATATTTACGAATACGGACTACTTGGGCTCTGCACGGCCCTCTTCGGCGTCGCGGCGGGCAGCGCGGCCGCGTTCGCGATCGTGGGCCGCGTGATGGAGCTCGAATTTGTCTGGCTTTGGGCACAGGCGGTTGCCGCCGCCGCCGTCGCGGTCTTTGTCACGATCTGCCTCGGGCTTCTCGGGACCTGGCGGGTCCTCGGGCGCAAACCGGGGCGTTATCTGCGCGATTTGTAATTTAGAGACTTAATCAATGTTCATGATGGCGCACCCTTGTGCGGACCGCGTGCTTGCGCCATATTAGGGCCGACGCTGAATCCCGCAAGGGCAGCGGCCGGAGGCGGTCAAGCCTCCATAACGTTAGAGGAAAACATGTCCGACTTCGATCGCAACGCTAGTACCCGCTGGGGGCAAGGCGTAACCCGGGCCGGTCGCGCCGAAATCGATCAGGGCCTGCGCTCTTATATGCTGGGCGTTTACAACAACATGGTGGTGGGCTTGGCGCTCACCGGTGCGGTGGCGCTTGGTGTCCATATGCTCGCCGTCACGACCGATCCGGCGCAAGCGGCCGGGCATTTCCGGCACCTGCTGCTGACTTCGTTTGGCGTGACGCTTTATGCGAGCCCGCTCAAATGGGTGGTGATGCTGGCGCCGCTCGCCTTCGTGTTATTTTTCTCGATCCGCATCAACCAAATCTCGGCCGCGACCGCGCGTATCGTGTTTCTCTCCTTCGCGGCTTCGATCGGGTTGTCCCTGTCGACGATCCTGCTTGTCTATACCGGGACGTCGATTGCGAACGCGTTCTTCGTGACCGCGGCGGCCTTCGGCGGCTTGAGCCTTTATGGCTACACGACGCGTCGTGATTTGGCGCCGATGGGAGCCTTCATGGTGATGGGCCTTTTTGGCCTTGTGATCGCGATGCTTGTAAATCTCTTCTTGCAGAGCACCGGGTTCCAATTCGCCCTGTCGATTCTGTCTGTCCTGATCTTCTCCGGCCTCACCGCGTGGGACACGCAGGTAATCAAGGAGATGTATTATGCGAGCGACGATTACGAGACCGCGACGAAGAAATCCGTGTATGGCGCCTTGAGGCTCTATCTGGATTTCATCAACATCTTTCAGTCGCTCCTGTTCCTGACAGGTAGCCAGAACGACTGACGATGGACCCAGCTTTTAGGCGAAGGCCCCGCTTGCGCGGGGCCTTTTTTGCGCGCTGCCGGGGCCTTCGCCCGTTTGCATCCCTGATTGCGGAACAAGTTCACGCACGACTGAATGGGGGAAGGGCAGGGCGCCCCGCGACCGCCGCCCCCGCGATCAGAAATCGCTGGCAAAACCTCTTAGTTCCCAATCGCCGTAGCGCACGGGCTCGGGACCGTCGCGGCCATTGATTTCCTTGCGCGCCGCGGGTTGATTCAATGCGCCGGGGCGACCGCGCTCTTCGGCCTCGGCGAGCCGCCCGCCGCGCCGCTTGGCCGAGTTCGCCGCGGCCCGCGCCGTTGCATCCCCATACTCCTGGTGTCGGCGGGAAAAGCGGCGTACAGCCGCACGCGCCGGTTTTCCACTTCCGCCAGGTCCACGCCCATATGCTGGGCAAAGTCCAACTGTTCGTGCTAGGAGAAAAAGATGTCTGGCGTCCCCGAAACCTTCGCAGCGGAGTTTCGAGTTTGACCGCATCTCCGCGTCCGCCGGCGGACCGGTGGCGTAGCCGCAAGGTTTCGAACGGCCGCCCAAACCAACTTGCTTCGGGGGAGAGTCGAGGGCGCGAGAGCGAGCAGTGCCCCGGTCTTGCCGCCCGTCTCGCCGCGGCGGCGATCCTGAGCGATATTGTCGCCAGATGTCATCCGCTCGACGAATGTTTTTCGGGCACGGCGATCCTCTCGCGGCTTGGCGGTTTGGAACCTCGCGACATCGCCTTGACGCGCTCCATTGTCACCGTCGCGCTACGCCGGCTGGGCACCATCCGTGCCGCCCTGGCCGGGCTTTTGGAAAAAGGTCTGCCGCGTCAGGCCGCCCACCTTGAATGGACCCTGATTGCGGCGTCGGCGCAAATTCTGTTTCTCGATGTTCCCGATCACGCCGCCGTCGATATTGCTGTCCACATGACCCGTCTGGAGGCGAAGAACGCACCCTACGCTTCTCTCGTCAACGGCGTCTTGCGCAATCTTATCCGCACGCGCGAAAGAATATTGCTGACAAGCGATCCCCTGGATCACGACACGCCCGCATGGCTTGCGGAGCGCTGGCGTAAAACCTATGGCGAGGCCGGGGCGCACGCCATCGCAAGCGCTCATCGCGAGGAGCCGACATTGGATCTCACTGTTCTGTCGGACCCTTTGATCTGGGCGGAGCGGCTCGGAGCACATGTCTTGCCGACCGGTTCGCTACGGCTTTGGACGACTGCGCCGGTGACTGGACTGGCGGGCTTCGCGGAAGGCGGCTGGTTTGTCCAGGATGCGGCGGCAGCTCTGCCGGCGAGGCTTTTGCGGGCTGGACCCGGTACCAGGGTGGCCGATTTTTGCGCCGCTCCCGGCGGCAAGGCGGCGCAACTCGCGGCGGCTGGCGCCGAGGTCACGACGATAGACCGTTCGGCCGAGCGATTGAAAAAGCTCGCCGCAAATTTTGCCCGGCTCAATTTGCGCGCCAGCATCGTCGTTGCCGATATTGTAACCTTTAAGGCGCTGCCCTTCGATGCAATTCTAGTCGATGCGCCCTGTCTCGCCACGGGGACGATCCGGCGTCATCCGGATATCGCCTGGATCAAAAAACCGCGCGATATCGTGGCGCTGACGGCGCTTCAAACGCGCCTTCTCGACAAAGCCGTCGAACTGGTGAAGCCCGGCGGAATGATCGTCTATTGCACTTGTTCGATTGAACCCGAAGAAAACGAAATGCAAATCGCGGCTCTTCTTCGCCGCAATCCCGGCGTCGTGCGGGTTCCGATAGAACCCGGCGAGGTTGGCGATTTGCCCGAAGTCTTGAACGAAAACGGCGAATTGCGGACACTGCCGTCGCATCTTCCCGCCGCCGAGCCGCGACTGTCCGGCCTCGATGGTTTCTTCGCCGCCCGCCTGTTGCGCCGCGGTTAATAAACCCGATAGGAATTTTATCGATACCTCAATGCCCCAGGCGGAGACCGCCGGGTCTCCAGCGACTGTGCGCCCATGGAAAAATCTTGTCGGCCTCATCGCGCTTCTATCGCGTGCCGGCATGTGAACTCGAGGAGTTGAGCCCTGGCCGGCGCGACATTCAAGGACTGGTTGCGCGTCGCGGGTCTCCTTGCGGCGCGCGCGGGAATGGCTTTGCGGCGCGGCCTCGGTGCGCCCGTGCGTGCCGCCATCGGGCTAGGGCGGCGGCGGCCGGAGAGGCTCTTGATTGCGCCGCAAGATATAAGGACCAGCGATCCGACCCTCGCGGCGGACATCTATGCCGGCTATTTTGCGTTCGGCGGCAAGATCGTCAACGCGCATGGCCGCTCGCCGTTTGAACTGGAGCCGGGATCGGCCGCATGGGCGCGGGCTCTCGCGAGTTTCGGCTGGCTCCGCCATCTGCGCGCCGCCGACACCGCCGTGGCGCGCGCCAATGCCCGCGCCCTCGTCGATGATTTTTTGAGTTTGGCGGGCAAGCCCAGTCCAATTCCGGCATGGGAGCCCGAGGTCGCGGCCCGGCGCATGCTTGCCTTTCTGTCGCAATCGCCAGTGATCCTCGATGGCGCCGACCGCGTCTTCTACCGCCGCTTCATGAAGGGTCTCGGCCGCACCCAGGTTTTCCTGGAGCGCAAGATCGCCGGGGCGCTCGCTGGCGAACCGCGCCTCATTGCCGCGATCGCCCTCGCCGAACTCGGTCTTTGCGTGGAGGGCGCCCGCAATCTGACCCGCAAAGGCACGAAACCGCTTGCCGAGGAGCTTGATCGGCAAATTCTTCCAGATGGCGGCCACGTCAGCCGCAATCCGGAGATCTTGCTGGACTTGCTTCCAGATTTGCTTCCCTTGCGGCAGGCCTATGCCGCACGCGGGATACAACCCCCGGCGCAACTCCTCAACGCGATCGATCGCATGATGCCGATGCTGCGTCTGTTCCGGCATGGCGACGGCACCCTCGCCTTGTTCAACGGCATGGGCGTCACGCCGCCCGAACTGCTTGCGACGATCCTCGCCTATGACGACGTGCGGGCGCAGCCGCTCACCAGTGCGCGGCACTCGGGCTACCAGCGCCTCGAGGCTGCGGACGCCATCGCCTTGATCGATGCGGGCCGCCCGCCGCCACAAATTTATTCCCATCGCGCGCATGCCGGTTGTTCGTCGTTCGAGTTTTCAGTTGGTGTGCAGCGGCTTGTCATCAATTGCGGCGCGCCGGATGCCAATCGCGCGCCGGCGCGCGAGGCGGCCCGAATGACGGCGGCACATTCGACACTCGTCATCGACGACACCTCCTCGTGCCGTTTCGCCTCTCACACGGGATTGCGAAAATGGCTCGACGATCAGACGGTCTCAGGTCCAAACAAGGTCGAAGTCGAGCGCCACGACCTGCCTTCGGGAACAATGGTGGTTGTCGCGCATGATGGCTACGAAGCACGATTCGGCTTAATCCACGAACGCCGCATCACGCTCAACAGGGACGGCAAGATGCTCGAAGGCACCGATCGTTTGCACGCCGCCGGGGCCGGCGGGCCGATTGAGACACGCGCCGTTGCCTTGCGCTTTCACATCCATCCGAACGTGCGCCTAAAGCGGGTTCGCGAGGGCCGCGCCGTGCTGTGTGTTTTGCCGAACGGGAGACGATGGCTTTTCGAAACGACGGCCGAGCAGGCAACCGTCGAGGAAAGCATTTTTTTCGCGGCGCCGGATGGGCCGCGCAGTTGCGCCCAGATCGTCGTCCACGGTGAAACCGGTGCCGGCATGATTGTCGAATGGAGGTTTTGCCACGTCGAGCGGAAACCGCCGCGAAACGACGCGTGAAAGGCTGCTTGGCTCTGCGATCCGCAAGCCGCGAAAGCTCAGTGTGAACCGGAGATAGAGCCAGATCGCCTGCTGCATGATCTCAGGCGGGAACCGGTATCCGTTGTAGCTGATTTTCGTGATCCCCTTGGCTACCGAACCGCCAGGGGGACCGCAAGCCCGAAGCGCCGTGACAATGCCATTCCAAGCGGTTAGAACGCCGATTGGCTGAGCTTGAAGCCCGCGCGCCGACCACGACGCTGACATGACGCAAAATTCCATTGGCCCGCGAGGCCATTTCGCGCGCTGGCAAGGCGGAGACATTGAAACCGTGTTGTCACGTCGTCGGATAGCTTTCTCGCAGGTGATCTTTACCTCAGGCTTCTTTTTTCCGACCGTAGCATTTGCTTTGATCGCCGTCGTTGCCCTAACGCTGCGCTTTGCAGGGGGGCCGCAGGTGCTTAAAGTCGCCGTCGGACCAGCCGATGGCGACAACGCAAAACTCATCGGGGCGATTGCGCGTCAACTGGAGCGCGATGGCGACCCCATTAGATTTGGTGTTCTTCCTGTCGATGATTTGGAGCAAAGCGCCAAAGCCCTTGAACAAGGACGCGCCGATCTCGCTGTCATTCGCAGCGATATCGCTATTCCGCAGAACGGCGCGACTGTCGTTATTTTGCACAACGACATTGCCGTGCTAGCCGCGCCGGCAGGCTCCACAATCACTAAGGTGACTGACCTTTTCAAGAAGCGCGTCGGACTTTTCCCCGCAACGACCTCAAACGCTGCGCTCCTCGATGCAATCCTCGCCGAGTACAAAATCGCTCCTGAGACAGTTCAGCATCTCATGTTGTCCGGAGACGCTTTGGCGACAATTGTATCGCAGAAGGGGGTCGATGCGATACTCAGTGTCGGTCCGTTACGCGGCCGCTCGATCGAAATCGCGACGGCCGCCTTGGCGTCTCGAAATCGCGCCCCCGTTTTAATCCCGGTTGATGCCGCCGAAGGCATGGCGGCGAGAGGCCCAGAGTATCAAAAAGCCGACATACCAGCGGGTTTCTTTCGCGGGTCTCCTCCCCAACCCAAGGAGGATGTTGCGACCATCTCGATAGCGGTTCGACTGGAGGCGCGTCAGAACCTCTCGGAGGAAATTGTAGCGGGTCTAACCAAACGCCTCTTCGCCATGCGCCGTTCACTGCAGAGCAACGTGCCGATCGCCACGGCCATGGAAAAACCAGCCACCGAGAAGGGCTCCGCCGAAGCCGTTCACCCGGGTGCGGCAGCCTATTACGATAACAACGAAAAAAGCTTTATGGATAAGTATGGCGACTGGCTTTACATCAGCGCCATGGCCTTTAGCGGCTTGGGATCGGTAATCGCGGCCATGTTTGGACTGACCCGGGCGCGGGCGCGCAAAGCCGCTTTGGCGCTCCTCGATCAGTTGATCGAGGTGAAGCAGATCGCGCATACTACGATGGAGCTGTCCCGCCTCGGCGTTTTGGAGGCGCAAATTGAAGAACTATCAACACAAGGCTTGCGCTTCGCGCGCGACAAAAATTTTGACGAGGCTGGGCTGGCCGCGCTACGGCTCGCCATTGACGAAGCTCGTCGGGCGATCAGCGATCAACGCAATGAACTCGAAGCAAAGCCATTGCTCGTCACCGATGCCTCGTTGGGGCGATTACCAGCGCCCGAATTTAACAGCTGAGGGGGCATTGTCACATTGGTCAAGAATACGCGATTCGGAAAGGTCGTGGCTGTGTGTCGAATCTTACGGCTCCGCCGAGCCGGTTCGGAGGCGCGGCCGTGCAGGCAACCGTCGAGGAGAGCATTTTTTTCGCGGCGCCGGATGGGTCACGCAGTTGCGCCCAGATCGTCGTCCACGGTGAAAGTGGAGCCGGCATGGTGGTCGAACGGAGCTTTCGTCACGTCGAGCGGAAACCGCCGCGAGACGAAGTTTGAGGGCTACTTTACCCGCCGCTCCGCGCGGCCGCGATGTGTGATCCGGGTTCCATATCTATCTGAAAAGGCATGCTAATCTTAAGCTGCCCTTCAAGATGGCGGTCAGGTTCTTCCTGAAACAAACCAGTCATTGATCCTGGCCATTCGGAGGGGATGGTTTTTGGGAGGAGATATTACGCTGTACAAACGATCCAATGAACGCGCCTAATGTTAGTTTTGCCAAATCCATGAGTGCTGTGATCATGTCGTGTAAGTCGTTCGTTCCCTGTAACGAGGTGCCCGTTCCCTGTAACGCGGCAACCGCCGCCGGCAACGAGGCGCTCCTCCCCTCTTCCAAGGCGCCCGCCCCCTCGTGTATCAAGGCGCCCGCCCAATCGTGTACCAAGGCGCCCGCCCCATGTACCCAGACTCCTATAAACCAGATCAACGACGCGAGGATGGTAAAGAATATGGTAAGAGCTGCTGTAAGCAAGGGGAGGCCAGACAGCCCCAATTTTGTTATGTTTCCTGTAAACCCATACAGGCTAACAAACTGCTTGAATATTTCTCTCTGCTCTATCTTTATCAGGTATATAATCGCGAGCAGTAGTAGCAGATGAGTATATTTTCGAAATTGAGTATTACCACAGGAATAGCTATTAAAGCGATAGCAGTTGAAGCCTTATTGAAAATATATAGTACTAACCCAATGAATACCAACGATAAAAATAACATAAATACCATAAAAGCGTTCTTTGTAAGCAAATCTGATAATTTCTTGCTGATCTCCATGGCCCCGTTCATTGTCATCACTCACTTTCAGAATTGGCACAATCATTAAATTAAAGCATTCAGCGCTCAGTCTGACAAGCTCAAAAGAGTCCAAGGTCAATGGCGATCGGATGCAAGGGTGCCCAGCAAACACGCTTGGTGCCCAAGTCGCAGTAGCGATCAATGCTCTCTAATCAAAAATCGTCAGCCGCGACCTTTCTCGATCGATTCTTAGACCGTATAGGTTTTTGAGCAGGGACAATCATCCCTTGCGGCTTGACGCGATGATGTGCCACGCGGCCTGCGAGCCGAGCTCTAGCGTGCAGGCCGCGGCGCATTTCAACCATTCGGCGAAGTCCGCGGGATCCTTCGCCGCATCGCTCGCTAGCTGGAAACCTGCCGGCGCGGTGTAAGCGCCGGGGCCTGCCCATCCGCGCGGGCCGCGGAACGCCCTCGTCACCGCCTTGCTGGCGAGCGACCGGGCTGCTTCGCCGATGGTGCCGCCAACCACCTTGAACGCGTCGCGCGCCGGCAACAGTCCTGCAAAAATTCCCGATACGATGCGCGCAGTGTTGGCATCCTTGTGGGCGCGCTCCGCCAAGATCTTCGATGCCCCGATCCACAGCGGGGTCAGCGCCCGGTTGCTGATGAGCTGCACGATAAGCCGGGACAGCGCCATGTCGTAGCGCATTTCGCTCTCGACACGCGCCGCGAAAGGGGCAAGCGCCCGCGCGGAAAAATCATCGTCGCGCAGACATGGTGCCAGCGTCTCGGCCGCCCAGCGGGCACTGAGCAGAGCGTATTGGATGCCCTCACCGTTGAGCGGATTGATTAGACTCGCCGCGTCGCCGATCAGCATCACGCGATCGGACACGATCTTGAGCCGATGGTTGTAGGTCATCAATGGCCAGCCCACGATCTTGCCGCGCAAGCGGGCATTGCGCAGGCGCGCCGCGAGGGCCGCATCGTCGCGCATCAAGCGGCGCAACATCGCAGCGGGAGTAAGGTTGTGGGCGGGCCAGGTTTCGAGCGCGAGCCCAAGCCCGACATTCGCCTCGCCATTGCCGGTGGGGAACAACCAGTAGAAACCCGGATAGCAGCTGCGGTCGAAATAAATGTCGAGCTGGTCGTCAGGCCCCTCGACGTTGGCAAAGTAGGCCCGTGCGGCGATGAACCGGTCGCGCCGCGGCGGCGCCGATCCGCGCATCAATCGCGCTACCGTCGAACTGCTGCCGTCGGCACCGAGCAACAGGCGGCAGCGCAACGTGAGGTGGCCATTCGAGCTAGCAGCCTCCACGGCGACCGCTTCGCGGCCGGCCGCGAAACCCGTGAGCCGGTACCCCTCCATCACCCGCGCACCGGCGCCGCGCGCTGCTTCGACGATGAATTGGTCGAGCGCGAGCCGTGGAATCACCCGGCCATGGGAAGGAATGCCTTCAATTTCCGGGAAAGGCCGGGAGATCAGCTCCTCGCCGCCTATATAAAGGGCTGCGCGACGCGCGATATTGGTCCGCGCGTACCTGTCCATCCGCGATACGCCGAGGCTGTCAAGCTCGACAAGGGCGGACGGGCCGACAAAATCGCCGCACACCTTATCGCGTGGAAAGGTCACCCGATCGAGAAGGATAACCGACGTTCCCGAACGTGCCAGATGGCACGCTGCCGCAGCCCCTGCCGGCCCAGCCCCAGCGATGACCACATCCGCGTCGTAACTTGGCTTCACCCCTACATCGGCCATTGAATTTCAGTCTACCGCATATCGCGGACAGGCGCGAGGGCGAAACTAAATCCTTATTCGCGGGGGAAGTTCCCCATCGCCAACAAGGAAGGTGGTTTATTCGGCCCGGCGCCATGCCTGCTCGATTTTAGCGCCGGCGTGAAAATTACCTGCGTGGTGCCAAAGATCGAGCGCTAGCTTAAAGCGAACTGCCCTCAGTCCCCGGATAGCTGCAACGCCATTTCACGACTCTCCGGCCGGGATGGCTGTTCGCCCATTCGGCAATCGCGGGCGGCGCCTGCGACATGCATTGCACGAGAGAGCCTTCGTCAACGAACGAAAGATGCCGCTCCTCGCATGACGCGGGCTCTGTCAAAGTGCATACCGTGAGAATAAGTTCAACGAAACCCACCGCCGACTCCTTCGATGAAGCAGACTTTCGAACACATATTGCTCTCGTTCGCTCGCGGCGGCGAGCGCATTATCGCGAATCCATGAACCTTGTGCGCCCCTTGCCGGCGACCCTCTCCGGAATTGGCGCTTAGCTTTTTTTATAGTCGATATAAGCAAAACGCTGATCCGAGGGGGTCCCCTCCAGAGCGCCACCAGCCTTGCCGGGCTCCCAAAGCACGACTTCTTCGATCTTTTTCGCCAGTTCGAAATCCTTGTCCGTGATTCCCTTGGCGGCATGGTTCTGAAGGCGGACTTCGACCCAAGCGTAAGAGGCGGTGAGATCTGGATGGTGCCAAGCGGCCTCGGCCAGATGACCAACCGTATTGATCACCATGAGCGTGCCTTTCCAGCTCACCGTTCTATAGGTGCGGCGAATCCAACCTCCTTCATAGACCCAGCGCGGCAATTCTTGTTCGAGGCGCGCCTTGATTTCGGCTTCGGTATAGGTTTTTTCCTTGGCAACTTCGCTCATTGTCAAATTCCAATCCTTGCTGGCGTGGCCCCGTTCCTTCGCATGCACGGCCATTCTAATATGAATTATCCGAAGACACGAAATCCGGATGTTTCGCCGTGCTTGTTCACGCCCTCGCGCGGCAAGGTGTCTTTCGCCCGCGCCAAAAACATGTTCTAAAAAGCCGGCCACTGGACTTTAGAAGAGATGCACGGTTCGAGACCAGCCTATTGGCGCCGCCGGCGGTGCGAAGCCGCGTTGCGGCTGATCGTACTTACAGTTACGCTTGAGGCAGCTTCGCTTGTCGCGGCTGAGCAAAAATCGGACCTAACGGAGCGGAACTGGCCTTGCCACCAAATTCTGGTCGGGCAGCTGTCCTTGGCCGCGGTGTGGTCTGGCCCTTCGATCGAGGGTCTAGCGTGGCGCAACGATCAGGCGGTCGCCGATATCGTCGCAACGCTAGCGGCGCGGCGCACCCCGCTCGAAGCCGCGGAACGTGCGATCGAGGACTTTGCTCAATCGCAGGGCGCCAGCAAGACCAAAAAGCTGGTTGCCGTTTTCGCAGGCCTATTTGAAACGCTCAACGACGAACGCACGCAAGTGATCGCAGGGCTTCTTCGCTTCGGCGCAAAACAGAAGGAACTTGCCGGAAAAATACGCACCGAGAACGCTCGTTCGCGAGAAGCGCCGGGCAAGGAACCGCGGGCAAGCAGGCAAGGCGAGGAGACCGTTGCACGGGACTTGGAATGGGACCTCCGCGTTTTCGATGAGCGGCGCCAGTCGCTCACCTATGTGTGCGAGACGCCGGCGCTTATCGAACAAAGACTTTTCGCGCTCGCCAGGGTCATTCAACGCCGCCTGGAATAATCGGGTGATTTACCTATCCCAGCGTGATGGCAAAACCGGAACAAAGAAATCGGAACGCTAAGCAGGCTCAATGGCAGGAGCTACACCCGCAGGCTTCGCTGGCCCAAGCTTCTCGCCCTTCCTTGACGAGGAACCAAACGATCCCGAGCGACGTCACGGAATCAACCCACCTTGCGCCGGTGAGGTGTTGGGCGATCAGGCCAGCGACCACAACCACAGACAGCCAGCCGCGGGTGATGGATTCCACGGCGTCAGTCCTGAGCGCCCGGCTACCGATCTTCTCAGGAATTGCGATTTTACGCTTAGCCAGGTGATACATGATCGGGATCGCGGCCAGCGCAACCACCAAGCCGGGCATTGAAAATTCCGCACCCTGCTTGGCCCGCAAGCCCCAACCGGCGCTTATGATGACATAGGCCGCGAGAGCAAAGAGCAGAATACTCCCGGTCTTGCCGGCGCGTTGTTCGGCTTCTTCTGAGAAGTGTTGCCCGTGCTTCAATTCGACGGTCAGCCGCCAAATCAAAACGCCGGCCGAAACCAGCTCAATGACGCTATCCAGGCCGAAGGCAAGCAATGTGATGCTATGGGCTGCAAAACCAGACCAGCTCGCCACGACGGCTTCAATCGCCATCCAAGCGATTGTGATCCATTCAAGCCAGAAGGCTTGCTTAACGAGGTCGATGCGGTCGGTTGCTTGGGCTATGCTCATGCCTCAGAGCTACCACCGTGTCCGCTAAAGTTCCAGACCACGCCCAGAATTTTATTATTGGCCGGCGAGGAGGGCGTTGTTCTCGTCGAGAAGAGGCACGCCGTAGGATGCCAAAATCGCGATGATCTCGGCCTGGTTCTCAATGATGAGCTTGTTCAAGAGACGTTTCCAGTCCTGATCGGAATGGCGCACTCCCATTCCGATTCGATAGATCATGCGCGGTCCCGACGTTTCCTTGACGAGCGGCGTGACCTTTAGCGGGATTTTGGAGTGCTTCGCGAAATAGCCGGCGATCGGGCCCCAAAGCAAGGCGGCATCGATGCGGCCGCCCTCGAGATCCGCGATCATCGCGGCGGCCGGGGCGTCAAACCGCGTGTCGACCACGAGCGGAAAGGATTTGACGTTCTCCAAAAGCCCATTGACCGCGAGGTTGGTCGCGGGAGGCGTGCCGGCAATGATCCCGATGCGCTTTCCTTGCAACCGCGAATCTTCAAGGCTTTCAATTGGCTCAAGACCGGCGCCCTGCTTCGAAATGAGGGCATAACTTGTCCGGTAATAGGGATTTGTTCCTTGAACGATATCGTCTCCTTGCGGCATCCCCATGATCACGTCGCAACGATGGGCGTTCAGCGTATTGCGCACGAAGCCGGTGGCGCCGGGGTAATATTCATAGGCGAGCGTTTTACCGAGCTTGTGCGCAAGAAGCGCGGCGATTTTGTTCTCGAACCCCTCGCCAGCCTCATTCGAAAAAGGCAGATCCCGGGGGTCGGCGCAGACCCGCAAGACCTTCGGATCGACAAGTTCGATCGAACCCTCTTCTCCGGTTTGCGCAGCCGCGGTGGCTGCACCGAAAAACACCGGAATAACGAGAGCAAATGCAATGATGTCGGCCCGGAATGGCATGGGTTTTATGGCTAGTTGCCCTCGCCGATACATGCCTTCTCCGCCTCGGCCGCCGACGGGGGCTTCGCTTCGTGTTTTTCCGGCTTTTCGCGGCCTAATGCATCGACCGATACCGCGCGGAGATAAACATAGATATCATCGATGTAGCACATGACGTTTTTGTTGTCGCCGAACGCCGGCATCACCTTGTTTTGGCCGGCGCCAAGATCCTGCTTGCCTCCGACGACAATGCCGTAAAATTCCGCATAGTTCAGTCTTTTTAGAGAATCCTTCAGAGACGGTGCATAACTCGATCCTTCGCCACCGGGACCGTGACAGACATAGCAATCGCCGTAGCGGCGGTTTCCCGAATAGGTATACCAATCAACCGTGCCGTCCGGCTTTATGTTGAAGGTGGGGTCTCCCTTTGCATCGAGATATTTGCCTTTGTCATCTTGCTTGACCGCCTTGGGATCTCCCGGGGCCTCGGCCATCGCCGCGGTTCCGAACGCGAAAAGTAAGGCGAGGGAAAAGGCTTGCACCAAAGGGCTAATTTGCACGAGAGGATCCTTGTTCGAGAAAAAATGCGCACCGTGTAAAATACCCGGCGCCGATTGAGCGCCGGGCGTCTCGCGTTTGGCTATGCCATTCCGAAAGCTAGAACGAAGGCGGCAGGGCAAAAACCGTCAACTGACCGCCGAGCGCAGTGTAGTTGGAGAGCGCGGCATAGCCGCCGACCGCGCCAAGGCCCTCGGTCGGCTTTGTCAAGCCGGCCGCGAGACCGATGCCCGCCCAGCCGCCGACACCGGAAAGCACCGCGACATATTGCTTGCCATTGTGCTCATAGGTCGAGACGTTGCCGATGATGCCAGAAGGCGTCTTGAACTTGTAGAGCTCGTCGCCGGTCTTTGCGTCCACCGCTTTAAAATAGCCCTCAAGCGTGCCGTAGAAGACCAGATTCCCGGCGGTCGCCAGCGCCCCCGACCAGACCGAGAATAGCTCTTTTTTCTGCCAGACGATCTTCCCGGTCTTGGCGTCCCAGGCGATGAAATTGCCCATGTTGGGCTCGCCGGGAGGCGGGTACATGGACAAGGTCGCCCCGACATAGGGCTGCCCGGCCGTATAGCTCACGTGGAAGGGCTCATAGTCCATGCAGACGTGATTGGTCGGAACATAGAAGAGACCCGTGTCAGGCGAATAGGCGGCCGGCTGTTCGTCCTTCGAACCAAGCGCCGCCGGGCAGATCCCCTGCGAGTTCACGTCTTCGCCATTTTGCTCGGTCGAATATTTCTTCACGCCCAGCGGGCGTCCATAGGTCTTGGAGTTTTTGTCAAGGTCGACTTTGGTTGCCCAATTGACCGCTGGATCGTATTTCTCCGCGACCAGCGGCTCGCCGGTTTCGCGGTCGATTGTATAGCCGAAGCCGTTACGATCGAAATGCACCAAAACCTTGCGCATTTCCTGATTGGTCAGGATCATCTCATTGACGCCGTCGTAATCCCATTCGTCATGTGGCGTCATCTGGTAGACCCATTTGGCGACGCCGGTATCCGCATCGCGCGCCCAAACCGTCATCGACCAGCGATTGTCGCCCGGCCGCTGCTTGGGATTCCAGGTCGAGGGGTTGCCAGAACCGTAATAAACCAAGTTCAATTCCGGGTCGAAGGCATACCAGCCCCAGGTGGTACCACCACCGATCTTCCACTGGTCGCCTTTCCAGGTGTTGGTTCCCGAATCTGGACCGACCGGCTTGCCGAGACTGGTTGTATGCACTGGATCGATCAGAGTGTCGGAATCGGGTCCCATCGAATAACCGCGCCAAACGCGATTGCCCGTCTTGAGATCATAAGCTGTAAGCGAGCCGCGAACGCCGAATTCACCCCCCGAAATGCCGACGAGAACCTTGTCTTTGACGACTTGCGGCGCCGAAGTGCCCGTCTCGCCCTTGGAAGGATCGCCGTTCTTCACCGACCAAACAGGCACCCCGGTTTCCGCTTTGAGCGCGACCAGCGTCGTGTCGGCTTGATACAGGAAAATCTTGCCGTCGCCATAGGCCACGCCGCGCGTGACGGTATCGCAACACATTACGGGGATGACATTGGGATCTTGTTTGGGTTCATATTTCCAGATGATCTTGCCGTCATGATTCAAGTCGAGCGCGTAGACGATGTTCGGGAACGGCGTGCTGATGTACATCACGCTGCCGATCACCAAGGGCCCCCCCTCGTGACCGCGCAAAATCCCCGTCGAGAAGGTCCACACCGGAACAAGACGTTTGACATTGTCGGAAGTGATCTGATCAAGTTTCGAGAAACGGCGATTGGCGTAGTCGCCCGTCGGCATCACCCATTGTTTTGGATCTTTCGAAAGCCGGATCAAGTCATCGTTGGCGAAGGCGGCGCCATTGGCGAGAAGCGCGGCGGCGCCAACACAGGACATAAGCAGGAACTTGCGCATGAATTTCCTCCGGACACTCTGGTGCGCGGCGCCTGTGACGCTCGCTTTCGCGGCGGCGGCGCCTTGTCATTTCATGTCTTTCCGGCAAGGTGTCAGGACGCCGGCAAGCCAGTCAAAGTTTCCCCAAAAAGGCACTTTCCGCATCAAGCTAGTGTCAAAGATGCGGCCGCGCCTCGTCTTTAGTTTAAGCGCGAGCGGTCCCGTCCGCCAAGGCCCTGAAGCCGGAAACCCAGTGAAGGGTATATATTGGCGCTGGCCCCGATTCAATAGTGATTCGCGTTACGGCTTCAGCTCGAATCGCGGCGGCCGCCAATGCGCGCGGCGCGCTTCACGCGCTTGGCGCCGAGGGCGCTGATATCGTAGAGCTCGGCCTATTCTTCGGGCGTGAACACCTCGGCGGGCCCGAGCACAATGTGGCCAGCGTTTTGAACGACGATGTCGAGCCGACCGTTTTCGGCAATGATCTCGGCCATTGCGGCACCAACCAACGTCCGCGAAATGACGTCAAGCTCAATGGGGCGCACGGAAACCCAGTACAGTCGTTTGACGGGTCGATTCGGGCAAGAGTCTGCGGTACCGGTGCCGTGGAAAGCGAGAGAGTGGGAGGTGCTGTGCTCCCAGGGTCGATTTGGCCGAAGACGAGCGATGTCCACCGCGGGTAATGAGCCTCGATCTCGCCTTAGATCACGCTATCTCCCAATGGTTCGATCAGTGGCGGGCTGCCTCTTCAATACCGAACAATCCGGCCCATATGTTTGGGCATGGACAAGAATTTTGGTGGAAATCTCGATTCTTCCCTCTCTTTCGTGCTCGACGAAGCGGAAGCTGACATCGGCGTCGTGTCGGCTGCCTTATCCGACGTAGATCGGCTCAAGGACAATGCGCTCCCAGACGACGCACAATCGGACAACGCGCTTCTCGACGCCTATTCCAAGGCCGTGACAAAAGTCGTCGAGCGGGTCGGGCCAAGCGTGGTGCGTCTCGATATTCGCCATGGCGACCGCGCGCGAGTGGGGTCGGGCTCCGGCGTTATCGTGTCGCCGGACGGCCTTATTCTAACCAACAGTCATGTCGTGCAAGGTGCGAAGCGTGCCGAGGTGATGATGCTCGATGGGCGCAGCTTCACCGGCCGCGTCCTCGGCGACGACCCCGACACCGATCTCGCCCTCGTTCGGGTCGATGAAGACGCGACGCTCCCCTCCGCAAAGCTTGGCAATTCGAAAAAACTGAAGCCGGGGGAGATTGCTGTTGCGATCGGCAATCCTTTCGGCTTCGACGCCAGCGTCACGGCGGGAGTGGTATCCGCGCTCGGGCGCTCCTTGCGGTCAAAAAACGGCCGTTTGATCGAAGATGTGATTCAGACCGACGCGGCGCTCAATCCGGGTAATTCGGGCGGCCCGCTTGTTTCGTCGCAAGCCGAGGTGATCGGCATCAACACAGCGATTATTTCCGGCGCGCAAGGCATTTGCTTCGCGGTAGCTTCCAACACGGCAAGCTTCGTGCTCGGAGAACTCGTGGCGCACGGAAGGGTCCGCCGCGCCTATCTCGGCATTGGCGCCAGCACGGTTCCCCTGCCGCGCAGGATCGCGCTGCGCCTTGGCCTCGCGCAGAGGATGGGCGCGGTGGTGAGCGCGGTCGAGACGGGAAGCCCCGCCGATCACGCCGGCCTGCTCTCCGGCGATATTTTGCTCGCCGTCGATGGCACCGCCATTACTGGGGCCGACGATCTCGTGCGCCTGCTCGACGCGGAGAAGATCGATCGCACGATACCGCTTGACGTTCTGCGCCGCTCGGACCAGCGCCGGTTTTGGGCCGCCATGCGCGAAGCATGACCGGCATCCTATCCCGCTTTCCGGCCGGCCTCATATGGCAAGTTCTTGATGGCTCGTGAGGCTCGATGAGCGGGGATATTTTGGTCATCGCCGAGGCAATTCGATCGGCGGGGTTCGGGTTCGCGCCCGCCGCGCAATTCCGCGCGCTCCTGACGCCTGCGGCGCTGGCCGAATGGCCATCCTTCGCCGCAAGCTGGGAGGACCTCGGCGTCGACATCTACATGGCCGACGGTGGCCGCTATCGCCGCCGACGCTTCGCGGCCTTCGCCATTTCCGCCGAAGGCGTTGTCCGCAAGGCGCACCAGCCGCATTATCAGAGCCGGGACTACAACCTACTCAACGGGGGAATCGAACGTTGGTTCGAACCGGTGACCGAGGCCGTCGCCGGCCATCCGGTCACCCTGGGTCTTCTCGCTGCCGGCCGGAAGGTGTTTGACGCATTAACGCCGGCGCCGGACAGGCCGCTGGCTTGGCACGTGGAGCTGCACCAGTTCCGGATCGAAGCCCGCGCCGGACAAATCGGCGAGCCGACGCCCGAGGGCCTTCATCGCGACGGCGTCGACTGGGTGCTCGTCGTTCTTGTCAACCGGACGAACGTCGAAAGCGGGGTTACGTCGATCTACGGCATGGACCACCGCCACTTGGGCGACTTCACGCTCACCGATACTCTGGATGCCGTCTTCCTGCGGGACAATCGGGTCTTTCACGGGGTGACGGCGATTCGGGCGTTGGAGCCCAATCAGGCCGCGCGCCGCGATGTCGCGGTCATCACCTTTTGCGAAGCGCCGCGGCGCCTGCCGCGCCCGCTTTGAGGCACGCCGATGCAAACGCCTCCGTCGCCAACGCCCGTCGCTCGCTTGAACGGCGGAACTGTCGCCACCGCCCCCGTCGCACCCTCCAGGTGCCTGGCCCACATCGGCGAACGACGTCTATCTCCTTCAAAAGATGGGGCTTTTTCGAGTCGCTGGGACACCCATCGCGGCTGTTGCGGCAATTGCCCAGCTTGACTACTTCCCCTTTATGTGAAAATCTAGTGAGGACAATCGCTATGGGGAAAAGGCACCATAACTCTCGATTTCGCGGTCGAAGGTGCTTCGGAGTTTGCGCAGAAACCAGGTTTTCCAGCGTTATTTGTAATTCTACCAGGGGTTGTAAAAATCCATGTTGCAAGTCAATAAAGCGTCGCCGCTCGCGTCGGACGATGTTGAGCGGCTGACGCCCTCACAAATCGTCAAAATGTTCAGTTCTTTCAAATTGATCCTTAAACGTCAGTTTCGCGTATTCCTTGTCCTAATGGCATGCACGACGGCGCTGGGGTTGCTCTATCTATTCATTACGCCGCCGAGTTATACGGCCAGCGGCACAATGGTCATCGATAGCCATAGATTGCAATTGTTGCAAGAGAAACCAGACCTGGGGGCTAATGCGATTGATACAGGGGCGGTACAGACCGAAGTTGAAGTTCTACTATCACGCGCGATTAGCTTATCAGTCATTAAGGAACTACGCCTTACCGAGGATCCCGAATTCGCCGGTGGTAATGGCGGGCTGTTAGGTTTCTTCCTCAAGCTCGTGCCTGGCCTTTGGGGATCCGGCGGAATAGATTCCGAGGCACGGCTGACGGACCGGGCGCTCACCGCTTTCGAACGCCGGCGCACCGTGTACCGCGTTCCGCCAGCTAATGTGATCGAGATTGGGTTTCGTTCCTTGGATCCTGTAAAATCCGCGCGGATCGTCAATGCAATCGCCGATGCATATGTTACGGAGCAACTCGATGCCAAATATCAAGCCACGAGGCGCGCCAGCGCTTGGTTGGAGGATCGGATAAAAGAGTTGCGGATGCAAAGCTCCGCTGCCGACCAGGCCGTCGTGGATTTCAAACGCGCGAACAATATCGTCACCGTCGAAGCCGCCAACGGCGGCAATGCACGGCTCATGAACGAGCAGCAATTGTCCGAGTTGAATAGCCAGCTGATCTTGGCGCGTGCCGCGACAGCTGAGGCCAAGGCTCGGCTCGACCGAATGCAGGACGTCATGAAGCAGGACGTTCCGGACGCGTCGGTGGCGGACGTGCTCAAGAATGAAGTCATTATCAAGCTACGCAATCAATACCTAGAATATGCCGCGCGCGAACGCGTTTTTGCGGAGCGCTATGGCGCCAACCACTTGGCTACCGTCAATCTCCGGACGCAGATGCTAGAACTTCAGCATAATATCAACGATGAAATGAAAAAGATAGCGGAGAGCTACAAGAGCGATTACGAGATCGCGCTTGCTCGCGAACGGAGTCTCGAAAGCAGCCTTGCAACCGAGGTGACAGATTCGCAAATCACGCATAATGCTCAGGTTCAGCTGCGTGACTTGGAAAGCAATGCAAAAAGCTATCGAACGATTTCCGATAGTTTCCTCCAACGTTATATGGAGTCCGTCCAGCAACAATCTTTTCCAATAACCGAGGCAAGACTTATTAGCGCGGCAATCCCTCCTATGCATAAGAGCGAGCCTATTACATTAGTAGTTTTGGGCATATCGACGGTCGGCGGATTGATGCTTTGCGTTTCCTTTGCTTGCTACCGCGAACTTTCAGATCGCGTTTTCCGCACGAGAGCGCAAATCGAGGAATCGCTGGGGGTCAATTGCATCGCAACGCTACCCGCCCTGAAATCTACCAATCCCGTTAATTCTGCTGCAATTGCCGAAGACGCTGCTTCAAAGGCGGAGCGAATAATTGTTCATAAGCATGAGCTTATGAATTATGTCGCCGATTTCCCCTTCTCGGAGTTTACGGAAGGGCTGCGTTCCCTGAAATTAGTGATGGACCTCAATGGCGTGCTGAAATCGAATAGGGTAATCGGCTTGACATCGACATTGCCAAACGAAGGCAAGTCGACCATAGCATCGAATTTCGCGCATCTCCTTGCGCAAGCGGGTCGCCGTGTCATATTGATCGATTGTGACCTCCGCAAGCCGTCGCTTACGCAACATTTTGCGCCAGATGCCGCGGGCGGACTTATTCAGGTCATCGCCGGCAAAATCGATCTGGCCGATGCCGTCTGGACCGAACCCTCGAGCGGGTTGACTTTTCTGCCGGCTCCGGCTGCCTCCGCATCCAAACTCTTGCATACTGACGAGATTTTAGGCTCCAATGCGATGAAGAACTTAATCGACCGTCTGTGCGAGACATTTGACTATGTGATTGTCGATTTGTCGCCGCTGCTGCCCGTGATTGACGCAAGAGCTACTTCGAATTTCATCGATTCTTACGTTTATGTCGTGCAATGGGGACAGACAAACAGGGATATTGCGGAGCGTCTGCTAGCGGAAACACCAGAGATCCATGATCGCATCCTCGGTGTAATCTTAAATAGTGCGGATATGAGGAAGATGGCACGTTACGAAGGCTATGCAAGCTCATACAATTATCGAAAATATTATGGCCGTTATGGCTACGTTGAATGACCATGGAGGCGGCGTACGGCACGAGGGGAAGAGGAGATCCGGGGGAACGGCCATAGCGATCCTCCCTCGAAATGGGGGGACACCTTTGGTGAGTTCTTGCGGCGCTGGAAAGGTGTTGGATGAGGCCGGCGCGCCGACATTTCACGGGTGAGGATAAGCATAGGGGGTGGGATTGCTGGCGAGCCGTGGCCCGCCGCCGCGCCAGTTTGTCCGGGAACCCAGTATCGCCGTGTCGATGCCGCATGGATTAGGCGATTCGTTCAGGAGGGGCCGGAATTGGGCGCGAAAGCGGGCTCGCAATTCCAAGCCATTTGACAACCCACTCGTTCCGATCATCAGGCGGGGCGCACTTGGGGCAAATGCGGCGAAACACCGATCGTCGAAGCGACCGACGCCCGCCACGTCGTGAGCCTGATTCGAGCGATCATCGCTTGGCATTGGATCAAAGTCGAATTCAGTTTCCGTCCTCCCTACCGCTTGCGGGTCAGGCGGAACACGCCTTGTTCGCCGAACAAGTTCCAGATCCAGGGCTCGCTGTAGGCCAAAGGCGCGCCAAAGCGATCGAGCGCCACGCCGCGCTCGATCCTTGCGTCGATCACCCGCACGAGCGCGACAAAATCCTGGATCGTGCAAAAATGGATGTTTGGCGTGTCGTACCAGGAGCAGGAAAGGTTGGGCGTCATTGGCATGCGTCCGCCGAACGCGACCTGGAGCCGGATCCGCCAATGGCCAAAATTCGGAAACGACACGATCGCATGGCGGCCAATCCGCAACATATGTTCAAGCACCGTGCGCGGCTGGCGTGTCGCCTGCAGCGTCTGCGATAGAATCACATAATCGAAGGCATTGTCGGGATAATCGGCGAGGTCGGTGTCGGCATCGCCCTGAATGACCGACAGCCCCTTGGCGACGCAGTCGTTGACGCCGCGCTGGGAAAGTTCTATCCCCCGCGCGTCCACCCCTTTTTCCTCGGCTAGCAGCCGCAACAGCGTGCCATCGCCGCAGCCGACGTCGAGAACGCGGGACTTCGCCTCGACCATATCCGCAACAAGAAGCAGATCGACGCGCGCCGGGATCGCGCGGGCTCGCTTGGCTTTGATCACTTCCGTCTTGGCGGCCACGATTCAAATCGCCCCGTTGTTGGCTGGCGCTATGCCACGCGCCTGCGCTGCGGCATTCAAAAAACCGCGCGAGGTCGCAATGAACTCAGGGGTGTCCAACAAGAACGCATCGTGGCCGCGATCCGTCTCGATATCGACAAAGGATACCGAGGCGCCGCCCGCGTTCAAGGCATGCACGATCGCGCGGGAAGCCTGCGTCGGATAGAGCCAGTCCGAATTGAAGGATACGACGCAGAACCGGGTTTTGGCGCCCTTGAAGGCAAACGCCAGAGAGCCCCCGTAATCGGCGGCGAGATCGAAATAATCGCAAGCTCTCGTCACATAGAGGTACGAATTGGCATCGAAGCGGTCGACAAAGCTTGTGCCTTGTTGGCGCAGATAATTCTCGATTTGGAAATCGGCATCGAAAGAGAAGGTTGGCGCGCTGCGATCCTGCAGCTTGCGACCAAACTTGCTCTGCAGGACTCCGTCCGACAAATAGGTGATGTGGGCCGCCATTCTGGCGACGGCGAGCCCTTTGGTCGGGATGACGCCTTCTTCGAGATAGCGGCCTTGGCGCCAATCCGGGTCGGCCATCACCGCCTGGCGCCCAACCTCGTGAAAAGCAATATTTTGCGAGGAATGTCGCGCGGCGGTCGCGATCGGCATCGCGGCGAAGACACGATCTGGGAAACTCGCCACCCATTGCAACACTTGCATGCCGCCCATTGAACCGCCGGCGACGCAGAACAACATATCGATGCCGAGACGGTCGATCAGCATGGCTTGCGCGAAAACCATGTCCTTGATCGTGACGATTGGAAGATCGAGGCCATAGGGCCGGCCGGTCGCCGGATTGAGCGAGGCGGGCCCGGTGGTGCCCATGCAGCCGCCGACAACATTTGGCGCAATGACAAAATAGCGGTTGGTGTCGATTGGCCGGTTTGGGCCGACCATGTTGTGCCACCAGCCGGGTTTGCCGGTGATTGGATGTTGATTGGCGACATGCTGGTCGCCGGTCAGGGCATGGCAGACTAAAATGGCGTTCGACTTGCCGGCGTTGAGCTCGCCATAGGTTTGATACGCGATCGTCAGGGGCCCGAGCGAGACCCCGGCATCCATCTTGAGCGGAGTATCGGCGCCAAAATGCGCAACGAGGCTCTGCGGCGCATCGACCTCGCGAAGACCCGCCGCTTTACTTAGTACCGGAACGAGTTGCACAGCCCTGCCGATCGTTCGATATGGCGAAGATTGCGTCCCTTATATGCGAGCGCGCGAAAAAAAGAGTCAAGATCGAGCCGCCGCATTGGCCAGCCGGGAGTGACCAAGCTACAGTCATTTATTAATTTGCAAACCTCGCGAAGGACATTGGTGCACCAGCCGGATTAATATTTCCGGTCCTTGGAACCGGAGCGCAGCGGAGTCTCGAGCTGCGTTCCCGCGTCGTCGAGAATCGCGAACTGATAGCGCCCCCCGCCGTCCCGGCTGACGCAATAGCGCAAAGTTTCAACGACATTATTATCCTCGTCCAAGGTCACAACGGCGGGACTGAGACCGACGATACTTTCGTCCGGCAGATAGATCGAGCTGCAGATGATGAGTTCGTCGCCGCGCTGACAGGTCCGCGCCGCCGCTCCATTGACAATGCAGCATCGCGAACCGCGGCCACCTAGAATAACATAGGTTGAGATACGCGCTCCGGAATTCTTATTCCATATCTCGACGAATTCGAGCGGCAAGATTCCGGCGGCTTCGCAATGCTCCGGATCGAGCGTGATCGAGCCGTGATAATCGAGATTAGCCTCCGTGACGCGGATGCCATGGAGCTTGCCGCCAACGACCTTACGCATGCTATTTCAAATTCCATACGCGGGAGCAAAACGGGCTAGGCTTGGCCGGGGCGCCCGGTCCAAGGGGCATCCTGCTTAGAACATTTCCTGGAAAAGCGCGAATGGGTTCGCGGCCAAAAAATTTGGTTGATAGACCCCTGCGCCTTGCGAATCCTAAAACCGGCCGGATTGACGACGCGGCAGGTTTTGAGACCGAATCGCAATAAAGATGCAGGCCCTTCGGGATTTCGCCGCGACGGAAGTTCAACCCGGCGTTTTGAATTTGGCTTAAACTTTTGTTGTGGGCGACATTTTTATGCATCGCCCCCCTTGATCGCGCGATCGGGATGGGGACAGTAAGCCGGGACGATCGTTCGGCAACTCTCCGTGCATCAAGGGCATTTGATGCGCTTTGCTCAGGAGCAGTTCGATCCGACATGCCTTCGCGAGCCAGCCATTGCGTCGCCTGTCGGCATGATGGCGTCTGGCGTTCTCTAAAAACGCCTGAGTCCGCCACTTGAACGGATCCTTGATCGCGATCGATGGCTGACGAGGCAATTGAACAAGACCTGCATCAGGAGATGGCCTTTGAGGACGATCAGTGTCCTGTTCGATTTTGGCAAGTGCCTGCGAATGCAATTCTCGAAATCTTCAGATCGAACGGGAATGACGTTGTTCATACCACTTTCTACCTCATTTCTGATCTCTATAGGGCATTATCATATGAGAAATTGTGGTACTTCGCCCGATCACTATCGTCTGGCCGACGCGATGAGAGGTGCTGATGGACTTCATGCTGCCGCAAGTTACTGACAAGCGGCTAACCTTACGCCGGAAATCGCAACGCGATACGAGCGGAAGCGAGGTTGACGGGAGTGGAATGCAATTCTTGCGCGGAGGTCGACCCGCGCCCGTTTAGTCGGCCCGCTTGCGAAAAGCTCAACTTTTGTACTTGAAGCCGTAAAGCGATTGGCATCTTTGCCCGAATTGTGCCGGATTCAATGCAGGCGTCCGATTCAAACGACTCCCGATTCCGCAGGCGCGAGGCGCGAGTTGCAGCGCCGACAGAATGGACAACGCAAGCGAAATGCGAACCGCGAAATCTCCGCGCCAGTTCCGACACAGGCGCGTCATATTTGCCACTTTATTTGGTGAATGATAGCGGCAGCTATGGTTGAAGATTCGTCAACGAGGGGAAGTTTAAGAGCGCGTTACGGGCCGTTAACCGTTAGCGGCAGAAGTTCGCAAAATCTTAGTATGAGTTCGCTTCAATATCGGTAGGTTCGCTTTAACGTCGATGTGCGGCGCCTCACCTCCCAAGGCAAGTTTCATCCAGCCAGAACCGCGAGATTTCATTTTGCGAAAGTCGCACCGCCGCCCGGCTCTCATCAGATATGCCGCACTCGTTGCCGCAACCGGAGTCGCGGCGCTCTTGTCGAGCATCGCCATTCCTTCCTCGACCGAGACGGCGGCCGCCAACGGCGACACCCGCACATTGAACCTCTATCATTCCCATACTGGCGAATCGATCCAGGCGACCTTCCGCGTCAACGGCTCGTATGATCCGGCGGTTCTCGAAAAGCTCAATTGGTTCCTGCGCGATTGGCGCAATAACGATCGCACCCGGATGGACCCGCGCCTGTTCGACGTGATCTGGGAGGCCTACCGGACCGCCGGAGCAACCCAGCCGATCGTGATCGTTTCGGCCTACCGCTCGCCCCAAACCAACGCGATGCTGCGCCACCGCTCGCGCGGCGTCGCCGAGCACTCGCAGCATATACTGGGCAGGGCGATGGATACGACCATGCCCGGCATGCCGATGGAAAGAATTCGCGAAATCGGCATGCGTCTGCAACGCGGCGGCGTTGGCTGGTATCCAAGCTCGAACTTCGTCCATCTCGACGTCGGCGGCGTGAGGGCTTGGCCGCGGATGAGCTACGATCAGCTCGTGCGTCTATTCCCCGACGGCAAGACCGTCCATCTCGCCGCCGATGGGCGCATGCTTTCCCGCTATCAGGAAGCCCGCGCCGAAATCGCTTCGCGCGGCGGCGTGATGTCCGATGTGCCACAAGCCGCGCCATCGGGAGGATTGTTCGCCTGGCTGTTTGGCAAACATGATGAAGAGGAAGAGGCCGATGTGGTCCAGCCGCAGGCTGTCCGGCCCACGCGCGCGCGCCACGGTGGAACCGAGGTCGCCGCGGTTCGCATGAATGGCGAAAGCCCCGCCGGCGCGGCGCCCGGAAATCCAGGCGTGCCCGCAGATCGCGGCAACGCGCGGGCACCCGACGCTCCGGCCTCCGCGCCAGGCAAAAATTCGCCCCAAAACGAGCCAAGCCCGGCAGAAGCGGACCGGAGACGCGTCGCGGATTTGGGCTCCGCCCCAAGTTTGCGCGGCAACCGCGCGGCAAACGAGCAAGGCCGCGACGAGCGGCAAGAGCGGGAGGCGGAGGCGGCGGATAGCTTGAAAGAAAAGATCGGCAAAGGCGCCGCCTCCGCGGCAACAGCGCCCGTTCCGCTTCCCCGTCCAAGGCAGCCAGGCGATGTCGCGGTCGCCTTCGCCGATATGCCCACCCCGCCCGCTCGGCCGGCCTCGGCTACCCGCTTGGCCGCACTCGCGGCCGTTCAGACTCAAGGCGAAGGTGGTGCGCAGGCTTCCAAGAGCGAAACGATGAGTGACGCCGCGGCGTCAAGCGCAAAGTCGCCCTTGGCACGCGCGGCAAATCTCCCTGTTGTGATAACCCAAGGGCCCAAGGATCGCGCCGGCGTGCCAAAGCAGGTGCTTGCGTTCGCATCGGAGACACCGGTGGAAGATCCGCGCGGAGCGGTGCCGAGCAAGACACCGGGCAACACCATGAGCGGACCGGCCATGCAATCGCCTGTCGCGGCGGCGCGCCTCGACCGGGCCAAACTTCGCGGTCTCGCCGGCGATATTTCAACCGCGAGTTTCCCGGCGCAGTCGATCCTTGGACAGTCCTTCACCGGCCTGCGCCTGGCGGCCCGCAACATTCCCGATGCGCTTTCGAACCGGCCTTCGGCGGCTTATGTCTCGGCCTTCAATGCCACGCCGTCAAGCGATCTCGACACCGGCCATTTCAGGGGAGCGGCGGTAAAGCCCCTCGCGCTCGCGCAAGGTTTTGTCCGCATCGCGGAAAGCCCGCCGCCGCTTCGCGGAAAATGAGCCTGGACAATTTTGTCGCGGCCGCTTTCGCGCAACACGCCGCGATCCCAAAACCCTGGAGCACTTGCTGAGCGCTTGAGCTCGCAAGGGCCATGGTCCACCGCGATGCGCTCCCTTGCGGGCCCTCTCTCATGGCGGACTGGCCCAGATCCTGTTTCATCCGTCACTCCGACCTGGCCGCACCGGGCCCGCGCCCACGAATACGCGATAGACGGCGAAAGGCCGTTCCCTAAGATCCTCGCCGTCATGGAATTGCGGCCGTCTGTCATGCTGGGAAGAGGTCACATAGAGATATTCGTCCGGCCCGATCGCCAGGGTGTCAGGCCACATGAGGCGGGGATCGGCGACGATAGTCTCCACCCGTCCATCGGGCGCGCGCCGAAAGACGGCGTTCTGTTCCATGTCCATGACATAGAGGGTCCATCGGAATCGATCGATAGATGTCCCGCGACACCGATGCTGCCGACCAGCTTGATCCTCCGCGCCAATTCTTCGTTGGAGATCGCGGGATCACACAAGGCAACGGTGGAGATGGCGTAGAGATGCCGGCCCGTGAAGCTATTAAAGTAGAGGGTCTCGCCGTCGGCACTCAGTTCCAGCCCATTGAGGCCAACCGCAAATGGCCGCGGTGCGCCCTGGCCCGACCAGTCCAGGAGCGGCTGTGATCCCACGATCGGAGTAATATCCGACGTAGAGCGGACTTGGACTGCTCCGTCCAGGCGTCGAACAGCCTTGCCGGTCGCCAGATCGAGAATGATTAGCGCCTCGGCGCCTGGGGCGCTATCCGTGATGAAGGCCATGCCCCCCGACCGCGTCGGAAATCAATCCGAAAGTCCTTCAGGGCGCTTTGCAAGACTAGGCCATCCCCCGGAATCGGCATCGTGCGGACCACGTGATCCGTATTCAAATCGACGACAACAAGTTTCGGTCCTCCGGGTATCGGCGCTTCCCCGACCTTGGTGACGCCAGTGTCCAGCATCCAGAGCCGATCGGACGTATCGACCAACAGGCTTTGAACCGAAAACAGCAAGTCGAGCGACCGGCCGCCCGCCCTGTTGACCTGCAGATTCGGGAAGGGACGGATCTGGCCGTCCTTGATCTCGCCAACAGCATAGGCGACATCGCCATCGTGCCGGGGAAAGGCTACGAAGATGCGACCCTGCCCACTGACGGCAATACCTGCGGGCTGGTCGCCCATGATCGCCGCGACAAGTTCGAGTTTGCCATGATCGCACCTATCTTCGTGGGAACCTCACGACGCCGCTTAGGGATAGACAAACACTTGATTGGCATTCGTCTGGGCTTCTCCTCCGTTCAGAGGCCCCCCGCCCGGAATGAAGATCATATTGTGGAGCGTGACAGCTCCGGTGCCGTGCCTGCCGACGGGCATCGGCGTGAGGTCGCTCCACCGGTCCGTGACCGGGTCGAACATTTCCGTGGCATTGAAGACGCGCCCGAACCGCTCGCCCCCGAAAACGAATATCTTGTAATCGAGAACCGCTGCTTGAGTGCCGCTTCGCGCGATCGGCATAAGCGGCAGGGCCCGCCAGGTCGCTCCCTTTTCCTTCAAGTCGAGCGAATAGACTGTCTGCATGTTCTGCGAGAAGTTCTCCATGCGACCCCCGAACGCGTACAGCTTTCCGCCAAGCGCGATGAGATTGAAATGCTCTCGAGGAAAAGGAAGCGGTGTCGACTCAGTCCATTTGTTGGTCTTCGGGTCGTAAATATAGTGCACCGCGATCGTATGGCGGTTATCGTTTGTCGTGCCAGTAGCGCCGCCGATCGCATGAATCACGCCATCGACGGCGGCGGCGGCCATGGAGCCCAGCGGTTGAGGCAGGGGCGCAGCCGCCGTCCAGCTATTGGTAGCCGGATCAAACACGGAGACATCGGCGATCGCGTTGAAGTTCTGCTGCGAGAAACCGCCAATCGCATAGAGCTTCCCGTCGAGACCGACGGCGGCGATGTGGTTGGCCCCGCGCGGCAGGTTAGCCCGTTCTCGCCACATATCGCGATTCGGATCATACTCCTCGTTGAGCGGTTGGGCCACATTGCCATCCGCATAGCCGCCGAGGACATACATTTTCCCCCCGACTTCGGCGACCGCGACCTCGCTGCGGGAATGGATCATGCCTGCTTTGGTGATCCAGGCTCCCTTGCCGGGGCCGTCGGAATAAGGATCCGTCGGGGAGATGTTCCCGGTCCACCCAGTGATCGGAGAACCGGGATGCTCCCTGCCATCCAGCGCCATGCCGCCCGTGCCGCTCGACTGTGCGAGGGCGGCCGTCGAGAGCGCATGTCCGAGGAATAAGGCGGTGACCGCAATGGCCAACCCTCGGCGTGCGACATTAAATCCGTACACCGGCTCCAGGCCACTGCCCAACGTCTGTTCGCGCGATGTCCCGTTCCGACGGGTGGCGGAAACGTCAATCAACTCATATCAATTGTCCAAGAAACTCCGGAGCTTCCGCGAGCGCGAGGGATGTTTCAGCTTGCGGAGCGCCTTGGCTTCGATCTGGCGAATGCGTTCCCGCGTCACCGAGAATTGCTGGCCGACTTCCTCCAGCGTATGATCGGTGTTCATGCCAATCCCGAAGCGCATGCGCAACACGCGCTCTTCGCGCGGCGTCAAGGAGGCGAGCACGCGGGTTGTCGTCTCGCGAAGATTCGATTGGATCGCGGCGTCGATCGGCAAAATCGCATTCTTGTCCTCGATGAAATCGCCAAGATGGGAATCCTCCTCGTCGCCGATCGGGGTTTCGAGCGAGACCGGCTCCTTGGCGATCTTCAAAACCTTGCGCACTTTTTCGAGCGGCATCGCGAGTTTTTCCGCGAGTTCCTCGGGCGTCGGTTCGCGGCCGATCTCATGCAGCATCTGGCGCGAGGTCCGCACGATCTTGTTGATCGTCTCGATCATATGCACCGGGATGCGGATCGTTCTTGCTTGATCGGCAATGCTGCGGGTGATCGCCTGCCTTATCCACCAGGTCGCATAGGTCGAGAATTTGTAGCCGCGCCTGTACTCGAATTTATCGACGGCCTTCATCAGGCCGATATTGCCCTCTTGAATCAAATCCAAGAATTGCAGGCCGCGGTTGGTGTATTTCTTGGCGATCGAAATCACGAGGCGGAGGTTCGCCTCTACCATCTCCTTCTTGGCTTGACGCGCCTCTCGCTCGCCCTTTTGAACCAGGTGGACGATTCGGCGAAATTCCTGAATCTCGAGGCCCGTCTCGGTCGCGAGCCCGTGAATTTCCGAAAGCAGCTCCTTGATCTGCTCCTTCGCGCGGGCAACGAAATCCTTCCAGCCGCGGCCGCCGAGTTTCGACACCCGCAAAAGCCATTTCGGGTCGAGCTCGGAATTCTGGTAATTTTTGAGAAAATCCTCGCGCCTGACACCGGAACCTTCGGCCAGCCGCAACAGCCTTGTCTCGAGCCCGATCAAGCGCTTGTTGATGTCGTAAAGCTGATCGACCAGTGCCTCGATCCGGTTCGGATTGAGCGAAAGCGATTTGACGTAGGCGACGATTTCCTTTTTGAGCGTTTTGTATTTGCGCTCCTGGGACGGGGTTAGGGTTTCGTTCCTCAGCTTGTTGACGACGTTTTGATCCTGCAGACGCCTGAGTTTTTTATAGGCGCTGGCGACCCTTTCGAACGTTTCCAGAACCTTGGGCTTGAGTTCAGCCTCCATCGCCGACAGGGAGACCGAGTTGTCCATGTCGTCTTCCTCGTCGAAGGCCTCTTCGGGAATTGGCGCATCGAGGCCGCCGTCCTCACTTGCCGGCTGCAGCCGCGCGGGCGGGTCAAGCGGTGCGATCGCCGGCGCCTGTTGCGCGGCCAGCGCCTCGGCGGCTCCTGGCGCCGTCATGTCGATCTTGGGCGTGTTCTTGCCATCGGGACCGGCATAAGTCGCTTCAAGATCGATGATGTCGCGCAACGGAACCTTGCTGTCGTTCACTTCGTCGCGCCAAATAATGATTGCCTGAAAGGTGAGCGGGCTTTCGCAAAGTCCCGCGATCATCGCCTCGCGGCCAGCCTCGATGCGCTTGGCGATGGCGATTTCGCCCTCGCGCGACAAGAGTTCGACGGAGCCCATTTCGCGCAGATACATCCTGACCGGGTCGTCGGTGCGATCGGCCGGTTCGGACGAACGGGCGGTGACCGCCTTCGCCTGCGCGGCCTCGATCAGGTCGCCGCCCTCCGCTTCATCTTCCTCGGCGGATTCCTCGGGCGATACATCGTCGTGTTCCTCGTTCTCGATGACATTGATGCCCATCTCGCTCAGCATCGCCAAAATGTCTTCGATTTGCTCGGAATTGACTTCCTCGGACGGAAGCACGGCATTCAATTCCGCGTAAGTAACAAAGCCCCGCTTCTTGGCGAGCTTGATCATCCGCTTGACCGCGGCATCGGTGAGATCGAGCAAGGGGCCGTCGGCGACTTCGACCGCGCCACGTTCCGCGCCGGGATTCGCACTGTCCTTTTTCGCCATCAAAGACCTCCAAATCCGAGGAAAATTACGGCAGACGTTTCCTTGCGCAAGGGCTTGCTTGAACCAAGGCCTTGTCCGTCCTGGACGCGGCGCCCCGCAGCTCGAAGGCAGCGCGCCCCTGCACCTCAAAAAAGAGCGGATGGGCGGTCAAAGCCCCTCTGCAACACCGTCTCCGCGCAGCGTGCTTCAACCGTTCATCTTAGAAAATTCAGTCCCGGCGCCGCCTCTGTTTCCAGGCATGCGCTACCTGCCGCTAAAACAGCGTCCCGCTCCCCCCAGCCGCTCATAAGGTTCCGCGCGGGCGCCCTGATTGCGCTCCGAAGCCTTCCACCGCGGCCTCGATCCCGCCGAGCGCCGACAATTGCGCCTGAATATCCTTGAGACGGCCGAGATTGGCCTCGCTGGAGTCCTTACCTAGAGCCAATTCAGCCAATTGCAACTCCCTATGTAACGTCCTTGCCCGGCGGTGCAAGTTCAAGGCTTGCTTCAAGACTTCGCCGGCGTCGGCGTCGGCGGCTCCAGCTTTGGCATACCAATGCGACGCATGCGCCGCCATTCCGTCGAGTTGTTGCAGGATCGCTCCGAAACCTTGGCCTTCGACGGCGGCGCGAAGGCTTGGCGCATCCGGGTTTGGCTCGGCACGGGCCTCCGCGGGAAGATCCGCCGCGGCGGCGGAAGCGAGAAGCGCATCGCGCAACGCGCCCGCTTCGGCGCTTGAAAACGCGATCTGGGCCAGATCCTCGATATGCCGGCCGATCAACCTCGGATGATTGAGAAGCAGCAATAAAATCAGCCCGTCGCGCGGGGGAAGGCGAGGCTCTCCCGGGCGCAACAGCGGAGATTTCGCGAGGCTCCGACTGACCAGCGGCGCCGCCGCCAAATTGCTTTTTGGCTCGCTCGACCTTTGCCATGCGGTTTTGGGTCTGCCCGTCCGCGTGGCGTTGGCCGCCGCGAACGGGCGATAGCCGCCGCGTCCGAAAAATTGAAAGAGCCGTTCCTTGAATGCCGCCTGGTAATGGCGGCGCAGCGCCTCGTCCCTGATCTCGCGGGCGATTTCACTAAGCCGCCGCTCGAGCCCGGCGCGGCGTTCCGGCGTGGCAAAAATCTTGTTTTCGGTTTCCCGCACCCAGATGAGGTCCGCGAGCGGCAGCGCGCGAGAAAGCAACTGCGAAACCGCTTCGCGCCCGCTGGTGCGGGCGAGATCGTCGGGATCCTGGCCTTCGGGCAAAAGCGCGAAGCCGAGCGAGCGGCCGGGCCCGATCAGGGGCAGCGCCATGTCGACCGCCCGGTACGCCGCATTGCGCCCGGCCCTATCTCCATCGAAGCAAAGGATCGGCTCCTCCGCCATTTTCCACAAAAGCTCGCATTGATCTGGCGTCAAGGCGGTCCCGAGCGGCGCCACCGTGGCATCGAAACCCGCCGATGTCATCGCGATAACATCGACATAGCCTTCGACGGCAATGACTTGTCCGCCCGTGTGCGCGGCCTTTCGCGCATGATGGTGATTGTAAAGAATGGCGCCTTTATGGAAGAGCGCGGTCTCCGGGGAGTTCAGATATTTCGGCTCTGCATCGGGGCCGAGGGCGCGCGCGCCAAACGCGATGACCCGGCCCAAGGGATCGTGGATTGGAAACATAATTCGATCACGAAAACGATCGTAGGGAAGCGCGATGTCCTCACCATGGATCAAAAGCCCAGCCTCGATCATCGTTGGCACCGGCACCCCCGTACCGGCGAGATGGTCCCGCAAGGCATATTTTTCCGGCAAGGCGTAGCCCAAGCCAAACCGGCCTTGCAGCCAGGCATCGACGCCGCGCCCCGCGAGGTATGCGCGGGCCGCTCCTCCCTGTCCGCCGGCAAGCCGGGCGGAAAAATAGGACGCCGCGCGTGCCAGCACCTCATGCAGGTTATTCCGCGTCTTTTCTTGGGCCTCGGCCTCGGGCGAGGCTTGCGGGAGGGCAAGCCCGGCGCCACGCGCGAGACGCTCGACCGCGTCGGGGAACGAAAGTCCCTCTGTCGCCATCACAAAATCGAAAATATTGCCGTTTTTGCCGGCGGAAAAGTCGAACCAGGCCATTTTTTGGTCATTGACAAAGAAGGACGGCGTTTTTTCCGCGTTGAAGGGCGAAAGCCCTTTCCATTCGCGCCCTGCTCTCGTCAGTTTGACGCGGTTGCGCACAACTTCCGATACCGGAAGCCTGGCTTTAATCTCGTCGAGAAAGGACGGCGGAAATCGCATGGCGGTGCCCAGGATCAAATGCCCGGATTCGGCGCGCCTCGTAAAGGCTTATCGCGCTTGTCCCCGCTAATTCACAGGCGGCGTGACCGGCCTACAATCGATGAAGCTTTTCTAATGCGCCGTCTAACAAAGCGACCAGACGACAAAGCTGCATCCGAAGGTCGCGGTCTATCGCGGTGGCTGGCGCGGTGACGCAACAGGGCTTGCGAAAGCGCCGAGTGGGCTCGGGAAAGTCGGCATTGGGCTGCGTTGCGCCAGCGAGAGACTTTCCCAGTGGTCATTTGCCACACGTCTGCTTGCTGTATAAGATAAGATACTTGGCCAGATTGCGGACGTGGGGCGTCAAGTGACTGCAAAGCAGATTATCGCATTTTGGTTAATGGCTATCGTTGCTGGCGTATCGTTTATGGCGGCCGCCAAGTGTTTCGGTTTTTCTTCGGTTAAAGTTTCTCAAACTGAAATAGAATTTTTTGGAGGTACTCAAATTGTCAATACAACGAATAACGATGTAACGCCAATCAATCAGCAATATAGTAATCGAAGGCCTGTCGAAAATAGATCTGGAGATGACTGGGTTATAGCGTCTTGTCAATCTCCCGACAAGCATGCCATTTCTGGGCTTTGCGTCATTAATGATGAAAACGATTGGGGTTGGGTATTGCAGAATGCCGGGATAATGAATGAAAATAAAGCTTGGGGTTGTGCTTATCGACACGGGGTGTATGTAGAAGTTGTAAACGGAACGCCGGGCACAAAATTTAGAATTATTCCGCCGCTTAATCCGCCGAACAATTCGAATGATCTGAAGAATTGGCAGACTTGGCGGTCAGGCATCCTGGCAGACGTCCGGGCCGCAGCGCCCACGGCTTCCGCAACGGCCACGGTATTGTGCATTAACGATGTGAAGCCCGTTAAGGAGGACTGCAGCTGTTGGAAGCGGTTGTTCAACTAAAATGAGCGGATTTGCACGGCTCGTAAAGGCAAATTGTTTTTCCCTCTCAATTCACAGGCGGCGTGGATAACACTATCGCCGGTGCAGCCGCTTATTCTCCGGCAGATGCGCCTGCCAATCCTGGCGTTCAAGCTCGGGATCGAGATGTTCTTCTAACGGGAATCCCACGCAAAGATAGGCGATGAGCTTCCATGCCGGAGGAACGTCGAGCGTTCGGGAAAGCTCCCCTGGGTCGAGGATCGATACCCATCCAACGCCAAGATTCTTCGCACGCGCGGAAAGCCAAAAAGTGTGAATTGCCGCGACCACCGAATAATCCAAGGCCTCCGGCATGGTTTTCCGGCCAAGGCCAAAACCCGCTTCCGTCGCATGGTCGCAGAAGACCGCCAGATGCATCGGCGCCTCGCGCAGCCCCGATAATTTAAGTCTGGCATAGAGCGCGGCGCGCTCCCCTTCGTAGGATGCGAGCGCCGCCGCGTTGCACGCATTGAAGTTGGCGATCACCGCCTCCCGCGCGACAAGTGTTTCGACGCTCACGAAGCGCCAGGGCTGGCTGTTGCCGACGGAAGGCGCGAGGGCGGCGGCGCGAACGAGTTCCTCGATCAGCGAGGAGGCGACCGGGTCCGACTTGAAACGGCGGACATCGCGCCGCCATGCGAAAAGTTTTGCCAAGCGGGCGCGGAATGCGTCATCGAAGTTGGGCGGATTGTCCTGGTGTTTCCCGCGCCTCACCGCTCTCTCCCCGGACCGCATGGCGTGCCATTAAATATGGGTCACCATATCAGGTCGCGAACCGGAAATGCAGCACGTCGCCGTCCGCCACGATGTAGTCCTTGCCTTCGAGCCGGAACTTTCCCGCCTCCCGCGCCCCCGCCTCGCCTTGAAAGGCCACATAATCGGCATAGGCTATGGTCTCGGCGCGAATAAAACCCTTTTCGAAATCGGTGTGGATGACGCCCGCCGCCTGCGGCGCCTTGGTTCCTTGCGTAATCGTCCACGCGCGGGTCTCCTTCGGCCCCACGGTGAAAAAAGTGATCAGCCGTAAAAGCCCATAGCCCGCGTGGATGACGCGATTGAGCCCAGGCTCCTTGAGGCCGACCGCTTCGAGATACTCCTTCCGCTCATCCTCGGCCAAAACCGCGATCTCGCTCTCGATCTTGGCGGAGACTATCACAACGGCCGCTCCTTCTTCCCCCGCGCGGCTCTCGACGGCTTTCGAAAATCCGTTGCCGCGACATGCGAAAACTTCCTCGACATTGCCGACATAAAGCACCGGCTTCGCCGACAGAAGACCGAGACTTTTGAAAAGCTTTTGCTCTTCCTCCTTAACCTCGGCAAGCCGGGCCGGCTTTCCGTCGCGCAGGAGAGCGAGACAGCGCCCCGCGAGCCGAAGAGTCTCCCTGGCCTCCTTGTCGCCTCCCTTGGCTTTCTTCTCCAAACCGGCGGCACGCCTTTCCAGGCTTTCCAGATCGGCGAGCATCAATTCCGTCTCGACAGTCTCGATGTCATCGAGCGGCGCGATCTTGCCTTCAACATGGGTAACGTCGCTATCCTCGAAGCAGCGCACGACATGGGCGATCGCGTCGCATTCGCGGATCGTCCCCAGAAACTGATTGCCGAGCCCTTCGCCTTTTGATGCGCCGCGCACGAGGCCCGCTATGTCGACAAAAGTGAGCCTTGTTGGAATGATTTCCTTGGAGCTGGCGATTTTCGCGAGTTTTTCGAGCCGCGCGTCGGGCACCGCGACGTCGCCGGTATTGGGCTCGATGGTGGAAAAGGGATAAATCGCCGCTTGCGCCGCCGCCGTCTGGGTCAGCGCGTTGAAGAGCGTCGATTTGCCGACATTGGGTAAACCAACGATGCCGCATTTGAACCCCATGTTGAAATCTGTCCTCGAGCATGATCCCGGAAAGTTGCAGACTTTTCGGATAAGATCATGCGCTACAAAAGACTGATAGAGCGCAATCGTTTCAACTTGCAACGATCATGCTCCATTGCGCCGCGAGGTCCTGGCAAACATGCAAGGGCGAGGCTTTTGAAACAGGCGTTTACATATTCGGATAATTCGGGCCGCCGCCGCCCTCTGGCGGCACCCACTCGATGTTTTGCGCCGGGTCCTTGATGTCGCATGTCTTGCAATGGACGCAATTTTGCGCGTTGATCACAAAATGCGGATTGCGCTTTTCTGCCTCATTGGCATAGACCACTTCATAGACGGCAGCGGGGCAATAGAGCCGCGCCGGCTCGCCATACTCGGGCAGGTTCTTCGCAACCGGAATCGACGGATCCTTGAGGCGCAGGTGGCAGGGCTGGTCTTCTTCATGATTGGTGTTTGAAACATAAACCGAGGAGAGCCGGTCGAAAGTGAGCCTGCCATCCGGCTTTGGGTATTCGATGGGCGTCACCTCGGCGAGCCGTTTCAGGCTCGCGTAATCCGGCTTGCCATGCTGGAGCGTGCCGAGCGGCGAGGCGCCAAATATTTCATTCACCCACATGTCGAGGCCGCCGAGGGCGATCCCGGCCCTGGTGCCGAATTTCGACCACAGCGGCTTGGCGTTGCGGACCTTGTAAAGGTCGCGGCCGAGGGCCGAGCCGCGCCACGCTTCATCATAAGAAATCGCTTCGTCATGGGCACGGCCCGCTTGTAGGGCGGCAACCACATGTTCGGCCGCGAGCATTCCGGAAAGCATCGCATTATGCGATCCCTTTATGCGCGGGACATTCATAAACCCCGCCGCGCAGCCGATGAGCGCGCCGCCCGGAAAGACGAGTTTTGGCACCGATTGCCAGCCGCCTTCGGTGATGGCCCTTGCGCCGAAGCAAATCCGCTCGCCCCCTTGAAACAAACGCGAGATCATTGGATGTATCTTGAAGCGTTGAAATTCGTCAAATGGAGACAGCGTCGGATTCCAATAGTTCAAGTGAACCACGAAACCAACGGCGACGAGCCCGTCTTCGAAATGATAGATAAACGAACCACCGCCGGTGCGATCATCGAGCGGCCAGCCAAAAGTGTGCTGGACGAGGCCAGGCCGATGCATAGCGGGATCGATCCGCCAAAGCTCCTTCAAGCCGATACCGAATTTTTGCGGCTCGCGATTTTTGTCGAGGCCGAACTTCGCGATAAGCTCCTTGGCGAGCGAGCCCCGAGCGCCCTCGGCAATCAGGGTATATTTGCCGCGAAGCTCAATGCCCCGCGTAAAACCGCTTTTGCGCGCGCCATCGCGGGAGATCCCCATATCTCCAGTAGCTATGCCCAAAACCTCGCCGGCTCCGCCATAAAGAATCTCGGCGCCCGCGAAGCCTGGAAAAATATCGACGCCCAAGGCGTCCGCTTTCGCCCCGAGAAAGCGCACGACATTGCCAAGCGAGCCGATGAAATTGCCATGATTATTCATGAGGCGCGGCATGATGAAATTGGGCAGCCGGAGCGCCCTTTTCGGGCCGAGCACATAGAACCGGTCGGCCGTCACCTCGGTTGTCAGCGGCCGGTCTTGATCCTCGCGCCAACCGGGGAGGACTTTGTCGAGAGCGCAAGGATCGATGACCGCGCCGGACAAAATATGGGCGCCGAGTTCGGCGCCTTTTTCGACGGCGACGACCGAAACTTCTGGGTTAAGCTGCTTGACGCGGATCGCGGCGGCAAGGCCCGCGGGGCCGGCGCCAACGATCACGATATCGAAATCCATGCTTTCGCGTGGTGGCAACCTAATTCCTGCCTCGGTCATGGTGGATTTTTTGGTCCTCGCGCGGCTGGAACTTCGCAAAAAAATGTCCCACGCCTTCGTCTTCGTTTACATCCCCAAGGCTTTGGTTGAAGGTTTGCGATCAACAGCATGCGCACCACTCGGCTAAAAGGGGTCTAGGAGCCGGAACCAAACCTGTTAAAGGGACTGGTAATCGTATACGATAGAGCTTTGGACTTCAATGCGAGCTGGGATAGGGTCGCCAAAAGGGGAAACCTCGCGGGTTGTTTCCCGCATGAATTTAGGACCATCCCCCAGAGACGCCGCCAGGGACGGACTCAAGATATTTACCCCGGCTAATTCTTAGCAGGTTCCGATCATGGCTGAAGGTTTGACCGGACTGTTGCGCTGGTACGCGGAAATGGGCGTCGATATCGCTGTCGACGCTGCTCCGCATGACCGCTTCGCCGAAAGCCGCGCCAGCATTTGCCGCGCGGAAATGGGCTCCCTCCCCGCCGCGCCGCCGGGGACAATTGAAATCAGCCGCCGTGTCATGCGGGATTCCGGAACGGCCCTTCCCCCCGAGACCACCGCGGCAAGCGCGTGGGAACAGGCTGCCGCAGCCCAAAGCCTCGACGATCTCCGCGAACGGCTTTCGCGATTCGAAGGCTGTGGCCTGAAGGCGACCGCGACCCGGCTTGTTTTCGGCGATGGCAATCCCAGCGCGAAGATTATGTTCGTTGGCGAGGCGCCCGGCGCCGACGAGGACCGCGAGGGCGTGCCTTTCGTCGGCCGCGCGGGCCAGTTGCTCGACAAGATGCTGGCCTCGATCGGGCTCGACCGCGGAAAAGTTTATATCGCCAACGTCGTGCCTTGGCGGCCGCCTGGAAACCGCACCCCGACGCCGCTTGAAACTTCGGCCTGTCTGCCCTTCACCCGCCGCCAAATCGAACTCGTGGACCCCAAAATTCTGGTCTGCCTTGGCGGGGCGTCGGCGCAAACTCTCCTTGGCGGCAGGGAGGGCGTCATGCGCATGCGCGGACGCTGGTTCGCCTACCTGGCCGGCAACACGGAAATCCGGGCGCTTGCCATGCTGCACCCAGCCTTTCTATTGCGTCAGCCGGCGCACAAGAAGCTGGCATGGCAGGATTTGCGGACGCTCGCCAAGGAACTGAATAGCTACCAGTTGACGCCGGTAGGTTCGTACCCTTGAAGTTACTGAAATATGGCATCGTCCGTGATGTTGCCGCCCAAGCCAGCTCTTCATTGCGGACCACAAACGTGATCCAAAGCGAACCAACCGTCACCCCCGAACTCGTTGCCGCGCATGGCCTAAAGCCGGACGAATATGCGCGCATCCTCGCCCTTATCGGCCGGACGCCGACGTTCACCGAGCTCGGCATTTTCTCGGCGATGTGGAACGAGCATTGCTCGTACAAATCCTCGCGGATTCATCTGCGCAAGCTCCCCACCAAGGCGCCATGGGTCATCCAGGGGCCAGGCGAGAACGCGGGCGTCATCGACATTGGCGATGGGCTCGCCTGCGTCTTCAAGATGGAGAGCCACAATCACCCCTCTTTCATCGAACCATTTCAGGGCGCGGCGACGGGCGTTGGCGGAATTTTGCGCGATGTTTTTACCATGGGCGCGCGCCCCGTGGCGTGCCTGAACCTTTTGCGTTTCGGCGCGCCCAAAAATCCGCGCACGCGTCATCTGGTGGCGGGCGTCGTCGCCGGGATCGGCGCCTACGGCAACAGTTTTGGGGTGCCGACGGTGGGCGGCTCGACGAATTTCGACAAGAGCTACGACGGCAATATTCTCGTCAACGCGATGACGGTGGGGATCGCCAAGGCGGACGGAATTTTCTACGCCAAGGCGCGCGGAATCGGTAACAGAATCGTCTATCTCGGGTCAAAAACCGGCCGCGACGGAATCCATGGCGCGACCATGGCATCGGCCGCTTTCGAGGCCGACGCGGAGGAAAAGCGTCCAACGGTGCAGGTCGGCGATCCTTTCACCGAAAAGCTCTTGCTCGAAGCCTGCCTCGAATTGATGCAAACCGGCGCGGTCATCGCGCTCCAAGACATGGGCGCGGCGGGCCTCACCTCCTCAGGTGTGGAAATGGGCGCCAAGGGCAATCTCGGAATAGCGCTCAACCTCGATTCCGTGCCCTGCCGCGAGGCCGGCATGTCGGCTTATGAAATGCTGCTGTCGGAAAGCCAGGAGCGAATGCTGATGGTGCTCGATCCGGCCAAGGAACAAGAGGCGGAGGCGGTTTTCCGCAAATGGGGCCTCGATTTCGCGGTGATCGGCGAGACCACGGACACGCTGCGATTCACCGTCACGCATCAAGGCGTGCTCAAAGCCGATCTACCGATCAAGGAGCTTGGCGATTCGGCGCCCCTCTACGATCGCCCGCATGTCGCGCCGCCCAAAAGACCCACCATAGATCCGGCCACGGTCGCCGCGCCAATCTCCAACGCCGACGCGTTGACGCGCCTCTTAGCGTCCCCGGATATTTGTTCCAAACGCTGGATTTTTGAGCAATACGACCATTTGATCCTTGGCAATACGGTGCAGCCGCCGGGCGGCGACGCGGCGGTGATTAGGATTGGCGATGGCCTAAAGGGCTTGGCGCTCACCGCCGATGTGACGCAGCGCTACTGCGAGGCCGACCCTTACGAGGGGGCGAAGCAGGCCGTCGCCGAAGCCTGGCGCAACCTGACCGCAGTGGGCAGCATGCCCCGCGCCATCACCGACAATCTCAATTTCGGCAATCCGGAAAAGCCGGAGATCATGGGCCAGCTTGTCGGCTGTATCGAGGGGATCGCGGAGGCCTGCCTCGGGCTCGATTTCCCCGTCGTTTCCGGCAATGTGTCGCTCTACAACGAGAGCAGCGGCCGGGCGATCCTCCCCACCCCCGCGATCGGCGGCGTCGGCCTTATCGAAGATGTGCGCCGGACCGCGACGTTGCCGTTCAAGCGGCCGGGCGAGAAAATTCTTGTTATCGGAAAGACCGAGGGCTGGCTCGGCCAGTCCCTCTATCTGCGCGAGATTTGCGGCCGCGAGGACGGCGCGCCGCCCCCGGTCGATCTCGCGGCGGAAAGGCGGAATGGCGATTTTGTGCGGGGTCTCATCGAAAGCGGGGCGGTGGCCGCCGTGCACGACGTCTCAGATGGCGGTTTGGCGGTGGCGCTCGCCCTGATGGCGATGGCGGGCGCAATTGGCGCTTCGATCGAGGTTTCGCCGCCGCTCCCGGAGCTTGGCTTTCTCTTCGGCGAGGATCAGGCCAGGTATATCGTCACCGCGGCGCCGGAAAACGCGGCGGCGATCCGGGATGGCGCGGAAACCGCGGGCGTGGCTTGTGAAATCATCGGCGTGACCGGCGGCGATACGTTGACCATCGGTTCTGCGACCGCCATATTGCTAGATCACCTGATAGGGGTCCATGAAGGGTGGCTTCCGAGCTACATGGCCGGAGCGAATCCTTGACGAGAGAATGACGAGACGGATTGAGGAAGGCTACACGATGCCCATGCCATCATCTGAAATCGCGCGCCTGATCAAGCAGGGCATTCCGGACGCCAAGGTCGAAATCACCGACCTTGCCGGCGACGACAACCATTATGCGGCGATCGTCGTTTCCTCGGAATTCGCTGGAAAATCCAAGCTCCAGCAGCATCAGCTCGTCTATAAGGCGCTCGGCGAAACCATGGGCGGCGCCCTGCATGCACTGCAGCTTCAAACCCTTGCGCCGAAGTAAGCTGCGCCACATCTTCCCCAACGAAGACACGTATCCGAAAGGACCAGGCAAATGGCTATCAAGGATGAAATTCAGGCGACGATCGACACCAACGACGTTGTCTTGTTTATGAAAGGAACACCGGACTTTCCGCAATGCGGATTTTCGGGCCGGGTCGTCCAGATCCTGAATGCCCTGGGGGTCTCCTACGAACCTGTGGACTGCCTCGCCAGCGACGAGATTCGGCAAGGGATCAAGGAGTTTTCCGACTGGCCGACGATCCCCCAGCTTTACATCAAGGGCGAATTCATCGGCGGCTGCGACATCGTCCGGGAAATGTCTCAATCGGGCGAACTCGCGGCGCATTTGGCGGACAAGGGGATCGCGTGCAAGCAGCCGGCCAAGGCCTGACCTTTGCTGGCATGTGGTACGCTTAAGATTGACGAGCCAGTTGCTTGCGCGGAAACATAGGCACTTGGGACAAGCGATCCGATTCTCGTGCTAGAAGTCATTGTCGAAGACATCACGAGGCTCAACTTCGACGCCATTGTGAACGCCGCCAATCCTTCGCTGCTTGGCGGGGGCGGCGTGGACGGCGCGATCCATCGTGCCGCCGGACCAAAACTTCTCGCAGAATGCCGCACGCTCGGTGGCTGCGCGACGGGCGATGCTAAAATCACCGGCGGCCATCTTCTGCCCGCGCGCTATATCATCCATACCGCCGGGCCGGTCTGGCGGGGCGGCACCCATGGCGAGGACAATCTGTTGGCCTCCTGCTACCGCCGCTCGATCGAAATCGCGCGGGAACATGGAGTGGGTTCGCTCGCTTTTCCGGCGATCTCCACGGGCGTCTACGGATTTCCGGCGGAGCGCGCGGCGGCGATCGCGGTCAAGACAGTCGCGGAAGCATCGCGGGAGAACTTTGAGCGCATTGTATTTTGCTGCTTTTCGGAAAGCTCGGCCGCGCATCACACGCGGGCCCTGGCGGCACTCGGCGATCAACCCTGAATGGCGTTCAACAGCGCCAACGCATCCTCTGAATCCCATTGCGCCGGCCCGGCCATCGTGCCGATTTCGCAGCCATCCTTGCCGATGAGAATCGTCGCCGGCAGCCCCAAAACCTTGCCCGCCTGCCTCAAGGTCTGAAAAGCCGCCGCCGTGTTGTCGGTATAAAGCTTAAGATTCTTGACGCCGGTTTCGTTCAAGAACGCCCGCGGCCGGTCGAGCTTTGCTGTATCGATATTCACCGCCACCACCGTGAAATCCTTCGAACCTAAAATGCCTTGCAGCCGGTCGAGCGCGGGCATTTCCTGGCGGCACGGAACGCACCATGTCGCCCAAAGGTTGAGCAGGACCGTGCGCCCCGCAAAATTCGCCAGACTTGCTTTCGTCCCTTCCGGCGTGTCGAAATCAAGCTCCGGAAGCGGCTTGGGCTCAGTTGCAAGGGTCAGCGCCGCGATCTCGCCATGCACCAGCGGCTTTAGCCGCGCCGCCCTCTCCGCCGCGCCGGGACAGGCCGGGGTTTCGGCTGTTTCCTTGCCGCCCGGCGCCTTGATCCCGTATAGGACAAAAGCCAGCACCACGCAGGCTATGGCCACTGCCGCGAACGCGACCCCGCGCGAAACAAGCGGCGCGCCGGCCTTTTTGGAATCATTTTGGGTCATGCGGTCGTTGGCTTTTTTGAAGAGCGCGCGAAGATGAGTAACAAAATGTGGGGCGGCCGGTTCGCACGAGGCCCCGGCGCCATCATGGAAGAAATCAATGCTTCGATCGGTTTCGACTTTAGGCTCGCGCTCCAAGACATAGCAGGTTCCAAGGCGCATGCCGCCATGCTGGCGGAAACCTTGATATTGGAGCGCGCCGACGCGCAAGCGATCAGCAATGGCTTAGACGAAATCGCGCGCGAAATCGAGGCTGGATCGTTCAAATTTTCGCGCGCGCTCGAAGATATTCATATGAACATCGAGGCAAGACTTACGGAGTTGATCGGACCAACGGCTGGGCGGCTGCACACGGCGCGCTCGCGCAACGATCAGGTCGCGCTCGATTTCCGCCTCTGGATTCGCGACACCATCGACGCGCTCGATCAACAGTTGCGCGCTCTGCAAAGGGCGCTTGCCGAAAAGGCGCTCAAGCATGCGGCAAGCGTGATGCCGGGGTTTACCCATCTGCAACCGGCGCAGCCTGTCACTTTCGGTCATCATCTTTTGGCCTATGTGGAGATGTTCGCGCGGGACCGCGCCAGGTTCGCAAGCGCCCGCTCCCGCCTCAATGAATCGCCGCTCGGCGCCGCGGCGCTGGCTGGAACCTCGTTTCCGATCGACCGGGCGATGACCGCGAAAGCGCTCGGGTTCGACCGGCCGACGGCGAATTCGCTCGACAGCGTGGCCGATCGCGATTTCGTATTGGAAACATTGAGCGTTGCCGCGATTTGCGCCATTCATCTGTCCCGCCTTGCCGAGGAGATCGTGCTCTGGGCGACACCGCAATTCGGCTTCGCCTCTTTGTCGGATGCGTTTTCGACCGGGTCGTCGATCATGCCGCAAAAGCGCAACCCCGACGCGGCGGAACTCATCCGGGCCAAGGCCGGCCGGATCATCGGCGCGCTCAACGCCCTCCTTATCGTCATGAAAGGCCTGCCGCTCGCCTATTCGAAGGATTTGCAGGAAGACAAGGAAGGCACTTTTGACGCCCTGCACGCGCTTTCGCTGTGCCTAGCCGCCATGACTGGAATGGTTGGCGATCTCGCGCCCGATCTCAAGCGCATGAAAGCGGCCGCGGGTTTTGGCTATGCTACCGCGACCGATCTCGCCGATTGGCTGGTGCGGACGCTGAACCTCCCGTTCCGCGAGGCGCATCACATCTCCGGGCGCCTCGTTGCCATCGCCGCCGAACAGAAAAAAGGCCTTGAAAAGCTGTCGCTCGCCGAAATGCGGGCGGTCGAGCCGCGAATTAGCGAGGCGGTTTTCGCGGTGCTCGGCGTCGAGAACTCGGTAGGCAGCCGGACCAGCTTTGGCGGCACCGCGCCCAAATGCGTGCGCGCGCAGGCCCGGCTGTGGCTGCGGCGGCTCAAGAAATAGGCGCGCGCCGAAACAAGTGGGAGCTGTCCAGGCCGCCCCCTGTTCCCAGGCCGCCCCCTGTTCATTGCATCGCTTCGACCATATCCTTTGGCAATCCCTGCCCGGCCGAACCGGACCTCGACCGGGCGCTCGAACAGTCAGGCAAGATTCGCGGACAATCCGTCATGCCTGCCCCGCCCGGTCGCGACTGAGCCCCTTGGTTTTGAGTTCCGCCTCGTAGACCGCCCATTTCTCGTCATGGTGCGAGCCGAGTTCATGGAGATAGTCCCAAGTGAAGATGCCCGTGGAGTGCAGATCGTCGAAGATCAGCCGCACCGCATAGGTGCCGACCGGCTCGATCCTGGTCACGCTGCAATCCCGCTTGCCGCCGATGGTCAAGCGTTCTTCCCGCCGGTGGCCCTGGACTTCCGCGCTCGGACTCATGACTCGCAGATATTCGGCGGAAAGATCGTAGGCATCGCCGCTCTCGAAACTGACGCTAAGGATGCGGCCATTTTCCCTCAGCCGCAATTCACTCGGCCATTGATCCAGTTTGTCGCGCATCGCTTGACCTCCATCCCGCCCTGCCCCGGAGCTTACGAATTTTGTTTCCTCGCTTTTCGGTAGCGGGCGCGTTTGACCAAGATGAAGCCGCGGACGCGTACCTGTCAAATCGCTTGGAATGGTAGCTTTCGCGCCCAATTCCGGCCCCTCCTGAACGAACGGTCGAAGGGCCAGCGCGCCGCCATCGGGCGCGCTCGGGGGCCTTCGCCGTTGGCGCCCTCAATGGCGGCGCGGAGGCCACGCCACGCTGTTGCAACTCTTGCCGCGCCGCGGGTTTGAACATCAGCACGTGTGGGACGGCTACGGATACGTCATTCAAGGGTCCGCGTCTGCGACCAGGACGCCGCGATTTCCGGACGACGTCCGTTAAGTAGATCGACCAACACAGCTATTTCTCCCCCGGCGGGCTTGTGATCCTATTCGTCTGCTGTAATCCTTTCGGCTTTCGTCGGGGAACATGATCTTGATCGACGCTTGGCTATCGCTACCGCTTCCGGCGTTGATTTCGATTTTGACGGCCTTTTACAGCGCCTTCGCCTGGGTATTGGTCCGCCTTTCGTTCGGCGCCAGGGTGGGACCATGGGTGCGAAGCTTCCGAGGCGTCGTGGCGCCCTACTTCGCTGCGATCGTCACCATATTCAGCATTCTCACCGGCTTTCTCGCGAACGACGTCTGGGATCGCAACCGGCGCGCGGCGGCAACGGTGCGCGCGGAAGGCGCCAGTCTTATCTCCCTCCATGCCCTGGCCGCCGCCTTGGGTACGCCACACGTTGCAATCGATCGCGCCATCCGAGTCTATGCCATCGCCGTTGTCGACATGGAATGGCCGCGCATGCAGAACGGCGAAGCGTCGCCCGAGGCCGAAGCAGCACAAGACGAATTGTTGGAAACCGTCGCGCAATCCGACATTGCGCCTGGCAATGCGGCGCTCGACAGCTTTTTGCTCAACACCGCCTTGAGGGTCCGGGATGCGCGCGGCGAACGGCTGGCGTTAAGCTCCGATTTTTCGGAGAACTTTAAATGGACATGCGTTCTTTTGATGGCCGTGATGGCGCAGATCAGCCTTGCAGCGGTGCAACTCGACGAGGCGCACGCCCAGATCGCCGCCATGGTCATTTTCACTGCCAGCGTCATCCTCGTGATCGGATTGATCGCGGCCCACGAAGGGCCTTTCCAACCGCCGCTCGGCATCAAACCGGCGCCGATCGCCACGGTTCTCGACGTCGTGCCGGATAGCTAAAGTCTCGCCGGATTGTTGGCGCCGGCAAGCGAATTCCACATAATCCCATCAGGGATCGGCTTGCGCCGGTACGGATGGCCCTTTACAAAGCTTGCCGCCAACCCTTGGGAATCAAGTTCAACTAGGGCCGAGGCGTGCGGTCGCAAGGGGCCGACCGACTTTTATGATTGGGCATGTTCCAACTTTATGGTTTTGCGCGCTTTCGGCTTGAACGGGAAGCGCGGCAGGGGCGCGTAGCTCAGCGGAAGAGCACTACGTTGACATCGTAGGGGTCACAGGTTCGATCCCTGTCGCGCCCACCATTACGAGACCGTCGGCCGGTGGATGAATCTAATATGAGTGCAACCACCGTTTTCATCAGCTACAGCCACGACACGCTGGAGCACGGCCAACGAGTGCTCCAGTTGGCCAACGCCCTTCGCGGCCAGGGTGTTGACGTGGAACTCGATCAATATCACGTCCGTCCGCCGCATGGTTGGCCTCGCTGGTGCGCGGAACAGCTTCGACCGGAGAAGTCTGCCTTTGTGCTTGTGATCTGCACCTACCGGCAACGAGTGGAGGGCCAAACGCCAGCGGACGAGGGGCGCGGTGTCTTCTGGGAGGGCGGAATCGTCTATAGCTACCTCTATAACGAAAAGGGCAACAAGCGCTTTATCCCGGTCCTGCTTCCCGGAGCGACGGAAGAAGACATCCCTCAGCCATTGCGGGGTGACACGCGCTACCAACCCAAGACATTCGACCTGAACGATGCCTATTATTTAGCGCTCTACGCGAACTTACCGGCCAACCAGCCGTCACCAGGCCTCCTGTGGGCGCAATTATTCCCCTTCCACCTCTCGCGCTACCCGCGGTGAACGTCTCCAACCCGCTGCCGCCTCGCCAAGTCCTGACCACTTTCATCAAAGCCGACATATCCCCCATCATCAAATACGCCCCGCCGTAACTCATCGGCCGCGAAGCCGAAACAAAACTCCTCGACGAGGCCTGAGCGAAGGCCCAAAACAACGAGAGCAAGCGCCCCCACGTCCTCACCTTCGTAGCCCTCGGCGGTGAGGGGAAGACCTCGCTCGTGGCGAAATGGGCGGCGGATCTCGCGTATCAAAATTGGCCGGGGTGCGACGCGGCGTTTGCGTGGTCCTTTTACAGCCAGGGCACGCGGGAACAGGTCGCGGCGTCGTCCGACGTCTTTTTGAAGGAAGCCCTCACCTTCTTCGGCGACCCGGCGTTGGCGGGCAGTGCGCGGGGCGCGTTCGACAAAGGCCGGCGGCTAGCGCACCTCATCGGCGAGCGACGAGCGTTGCTCATCCTCGATGGTTTGGAGCCGCTGCAATACGCGCCCGCCTCGCCCCAGCCGGGCGAACTCAAGGATTCTGGGATCGCCGCTTTGCTCAAGGGGCTCGCCGCCAACAACAAAGGCCTCTGCGTAGTCACCACCCGCTTTTCCATCCCGGACGTGCGGGCTTACTGGCAGACCACCGCCCCGGAGGTGAACCTCCTGCGCTTGTCCAAGGAAGCCGGCGTGGCGCTGCTCCGATCGCTCGGGGTGAAGGGCGCGCAGGGGGATTTCGAAAGGCTGGTGGAGGAGGTGAAAGGCCACGCGCTCACCTTGAATCTGCTCGGCACCTGGCTGCGCGACGCCTACGCCGGAGACATCCTCCAGCGCGACCTGGTGAAGTTAGGAGAAGCCGACGAAGACCAGGGCGGCCACGCCTTCCGCGCCATGGATGCCTATGTGCGCTGGTTCGAGAGCGAGGGGAAGCACGGCCAGCGCGCCCTCGCCCTGTTGCGGCTGCTCGGGCTGTTCGACCGACCGGCGGACGCCGGCTGCCACAAAGCTTTGTGGAAAGCTCCCGCTATCCCGGACCTGACCGAGCCGCTCGCGGGGATAAGCGAGGCGCATCGCAACCTCGCCTTAACCCGGCTGAAGGACGCAAAGCTGCTCACGGTGAACCGGGATGCGGCCGGCGCGCTGCTCGCGCTGGACGCCCACCCGCTGGTGCGCGAATATTTTGGCCGGCGGCTTCGCGAGCAGCACCCCGAGGCCTGGCGCGGCGCCCATCGGCGCCTCTTTGAGCACTTCTGCGCGACAACGACGGACAAAAAGCCCCAGCCCACACTCGAGGATTTGCAACCCCTCTACCAGGCCGTTTCCCACGGTTGCCAGGCGGGGATGCAGGAGGAAGCATGTGCCGGGGTTTACCGCGACCGTATTCGGCGCGGAAATGAGGCCTACAGCACGAAAAAACTCGGCGCGTTCGGTTCCGACTTGGGAGCCGTCGCCTGCTTCTTCGAGCAACTCTGGAGCCGCGTCTCGCCCGCGCTCACGGAAGCCGTCCAATCCTGGCTGCTTGGCCAAGCCGCCTTCTCCCTGCGGGCCTTGGGCCGACTGACCGAGGCCCTCGAACCGATGCGGGCTTCGCTGGCAATGAGCGTCGAGGGTGAGGACTGGATGAACGCCTCCATCCGCGCCAACAATTTGAGCGAGCTGGAGCTGACCCTGGGCGAAGTGGATTTGGCGGTGGCAGACGCCGAGCAGTCCGTGACCTACGCCGAGCGCAGTGGTGATACATTTCAGCGGATGAGCAAGCGCACAACCCATGCTGACGCCCTGCACCTGGCGGGCTGCCGGGACGAGGCGGCAGCGCGATTCCGTGAGGCCGAGGTCATGCAGGCCGATTGGCAACCCCAATACCCGCTGCTGTACTCGGTGCAGGGCTTCCAGTATTGCGACCTGCTCCTCGCCGCCGCCGAGCGCGCCGCTTGGCGGCGCATGCTCAATTTATCCTGCGTCCCTCCACCTTCATCCTTGCAAGAATCTTATCGCGCCGTCTCTCAGCGCGCGGCGCAGACAATCAAAATTCATGAGCGTGCCAACTGGCTCCTCGCGGTCGCCCTCGACCACCTCACCATGGGCCGCGCCGCGCTGTACGCGGCGATTCTGGAGAGCCTAGCACTAGACCAACTCGATCCTTGCCGCGAATCCCTCCGGCACGCGGTGGACGGCCTCCGCCGCGCTGGGGTGCAACATCACCTTCCCCGCGGCCTGCTCACTCGCGCTTGGCTGCGCTTTCTCACCGGCGCGCGCACCGGCCAAGAAAACGCGCAAAGCGACCTCAATGAGGCCTTTGAAATCGCCGAGCGCGGGCCGATGCCGTTGTTCCTGGCGGACATTCATTTGCATCGGGCACGGCTGTTTGGATTGAGCAAGGATCGAACGGAAAACTACCCGTGGGCCTCCCCACAAGACGACCTCGCCGAGGCGCGGCGGTTGATCGAAAAGCATGGCTATTGGCGGCGCAAGGAAGAACTCGAAGACGCCGAAGCCGCCGCCCTCAAAGTCCCGGATACGCCCTGAATTGGCAACACCTTCAGGATGGCCGCGGCGTCGCGGGCGGATCCAGGTGAGGAAACCTCAAATCGACCAGTCGGCGGCGAGATCGTCGATATGATCGATGAGGCCGCGCGTGGCGAGCAGCGCGACGATTTGCGCCGCTGCCTGCCCGGCGGTCTGTTTGTCTAGCCCGACGATGAGCTCGGGCGCTTCCGGTGGCTCATAATTCTGATCGATGCCGGTAAAATTCTTGATCTCTCCGGCCATCGCCTTTTTGTAAAGACCCTTCGGATCGCGCGCGATGCACTCCTCAAGTGGCGTAGCGACGAAAATCTCGATGAATTCATGTCCGTCGAGCAATTCGCGCACCATCCGCCGCTCGGCCCGGAACGGTGAAATAAAGGAGCAGAGCACGATGAGCCCGGCTTGGCTCATGAGCTTTGCCACTTCGCCAATGCGGCGGATGTTTTCGACCCTGTCGGCCTCGGTGAAACCCAAATCCTTGTTGAGCCCATGCCGCACATTGTCGCCATCGAGCATGATGGTGTGGACGCCATGCGCGTAAAGCCCTGATTCGACGAGATTGGCGATTGTCGATTTGCCCGAGCCGGAAAGGCCGGTGAACCACAAAACGGCGGGTTGATGGTGCTTGATCCGGGCGCGATCTTGCTTGGCGACGGCGAGGCCCTGGAGATGTATGTTGGTCGCGCGGCGAAGCCCGAAAGCGATCAACCCCGCCGCCGTCGTGGCGTTGGTGATCCGATCGATCAGAATAAAAGCGCCGGTCGTGTGATTTTCCTTATATGGGTCGAAGGCGAGCGGCGTGGTCGTGGCGAAATTGCAAAAGCCGACTTCGTTGAGACTCAAGGTTTTGGCCGCGTGTTCGCCGAGCGTAGTGACATCGAGACGATGCTTGAGCTCGGTCACCGAGACGGGAATGGTCCTGGTGCCCGCTTTCATGAGATAGGAGCGGCCAGGCAAGAGCTTGCCATCGCTCATCCAGATGAGATGCGCGGCGAACTGGTCGGAGACCTCGGGCCGGTTTTTCGGATCGCACAAAATATCGCCGCGCGCGATATCGAGCTCATCGGCCAGAGCGAGGGTGACGGCATCGCCGACAGTTGCACTTTGAAGGTCACCATCCTTGGTGACGATGCGCGCGACCCGCGAGCGGCGGCCGGAACCCGCCACGGCGATTTCATCGCCAAGACGTAGTGCTCCGCTCGCGACGGTCCCGGCAAAACCGCGAAAATCGAGATGCGGACGATTGACCCATTGGACGGCGAAGCGAAACGGCCGGGCGGCCCCGTTTTCCACGACATCGATGGTTTCAAGATAATCGAGCAGCGCCGGGCCGCGATACCAAGGCGTGTTGGCGCTCTTTCTTGAAATATTGTCGCCATGGCGCGCCGAAATCGGAATGGGCGTGATCGACTTGAAATCGAGCCCGGCGGCGAACTTTCTGAAATCGGCCGCGATCTTGGAAAATCCTGCCTCGTCGAAGCCGGTCAAATCGATCTTGTTGACGGCAAGCACCACATGCCTAATGCCGGTCAGCGACACGATCGTGGCATGCCGGCAGGTCTGGGTCAGGACGCCCTTGCGCGCGTCGACGAGCAAAACCGCGAGATCGGCGCCGGACGCGCCGGTTGCCATGTTGCGGGTATATTGCTCGTGGCCGGGCGTGTCGGCGATGATGAAGGAACGTTTCGCGGTCGAAACATAGCGATATGCGACGTCGATCGTTATCCCCTGTTCGCGCTCGGCCTCGAGCCCGTCCACAAGCAGCGCGAAGTCGATATTGGCGCCGTCAGTGCCGTGTTTCCGGGAGTCACGCTCGAGCGCCGCGAGCTGATCGTCGAGAATGAGGCTCTGCTCGTAGAGCAGGCGGCCGATCAGCGTCGATTTGCCGTCATCGACCGAGCCACACGTTAGCAATCTGAGGGTCTGGAGCGCGGGCGCCTCGAGAAGCGACCGCGGGTTGGCTTGCGCGGCATCTAGCATCAGAAATACCCCTCGCGCTTTTTCTTCTCCATCGAGCCGGATTCGTCGTGATCGATCAGACGGCCTTCCCGCTCCGATGTTCTTGCGGCGCGCATTTCGGCGATCATGTCGGGCAGCGTCGCGGCGTTTGAGCGGATCGCCCCGGTCAGCGGGTAGCAGCCGAGCGTGCGAAAACGAATCCGCTCCATGCGCGGAACTTCGCCAGGGCGTAGGGGCAGCCGTTCGTCATCGACCATGATGAGGGCGCCGTCGCGCTCGACGACGGGACGCTCCTTGGCAAAGTAGAGCGGCACGACGGGAATGTCTTCGGCCAGGATATAGTCCCAGACATCGAGCTCGGTCCAGTTGGACAGAGGAAACACCCGCATCGATTCGCCTTGTTTGATCCGAGTGTTGAACAACTGCCAGAGTTCCGGCCGTTGGTTGCGCGGGTCCCAGGCATGGGCGGCGGAGCGGTGCGAAAAAATCCTTTCCTTGGCACGGCTTTTTTCCTCATCGCGCCGGGCGCCCCCAAACGCCGCGTCGAAATGCCAAAGATCGAGGGCCTGGCGCAGCCCTTCGGTCTTCATCACCTGGGTATGCACGGACGATCCCGAGGCGATCGGCGAAATTCCGCGCCTCAGGCCGTCCTTGTTGATGTGGACGAGAAGTTCCATGCCGGCTTTTTTCGCGGCCTGGTCGCGGAAAGCGATCATTTCGCGGAATTTCCAGGTGGTATCGACATGAAGCAGGGGAAACGGCGGTTTCGACGGAAAGAAGGCTTTTTGGGCAAGATGCAGCATCGAGCTCGAATCCTTGCCGATGGAATATAGCATCACCGGGCGCTGGAACTCCGCCGCCACCTCGCGGATGATGAAGATCGCCTCCGATTCGAGCCGGCGCAAATGGGGGGAGACGGGCTTTTTCACATCAATGTCCTGTAATATAAGTAATTTCACGTGGAACCATGTTTCATTAATCCGTCGTCTTTGCTTTAGCAAACTTCGCCCCAAAACGGAGCGTCAGAAGTGGAACTCTGGCTCGGGCGACGGCTTGAGGCAAAGCGCGATCCCGGCGTTGACGAGAACCACCGCCTCGCAAGCCTCCGCCAGCGCCTGGTTCAGAAAACCTTGGGCGTCCCTAAACGCGCGCGCCAGCGCATTCTCCGGCACGATTCCTGCCCCCACCTCGTTCGAGACGAAAATGACTGGACCGGATAATCCGGCGACGGCTTGCGCCAAATCTTGCGTCGCGGTCGCCAGATCATCATTTTTCAAGAGAAGATTGCTGAGCCAAAGCGTCACGCAATCGACCACAACGATTCGGTCGTTCCGGGCCTCGCGGCGGAGCGCCCCGGCAAGCGCTGCACGCTCTTCCACGACGCTCCAGCGCGCATCACGTGCGGTGGCGTGGCGGGCGATGCGCAGGGCCATTTCGGCGTCACGGGCCTCCGCCGTTGCGATCAATACGGGTTTTAGCCGAGAGGCTTCGGCGAGCCTTTGCGCGTAGCGGCTCTTGCCCGACCGCGCACCGCCGAGGACGAGCAGGCTGCCGATCTGACGCTTTGGGTTCGGCATGATTTTTCCCGAATGTGCGACCGAAGCGTGTCATGCTGTCGATAACCGGCTACGGCGCACCTGCGGACGCCGATTATGGCGCGGGCGCGGCCAACTATACCTGGATTCCATAGCTGAGCGACAAAGGGCTTGACGGAGATTCCGCCGAGGATTCTCGTCGAGGGCATGCTTCGCCCAGGTTTTCTTGGCGAAGCAACAAGAAAGGAACGCGCGCGTAAGGGCGGGCTGGAAGGCCGAAAGCGGCGCGGCGCGACGGCCGAACGCGCCGCCTTTGCTTGACGACGGGTGGAGTTGCAAGTGAGTTGGGCCGGCGCAGGACATGGACGATGACGCAGCATCGACTCCGCGCGCTCCGCGTCGTCAATCCGGCTGATTTTCGGGTTCGCAGGGCGCAGGGGCATTATATGGATTGGGCAGGCGCAAATGGGTGCCGCGCTCTCCATCGCACAAGGAGCTCCATGTTGGCAACTCTTCGGTCCGCGGACCCTTCACATGTCAAAATGATCATCATTGGATCGGGACCCGCCGGCTATACCGCCGCGATCTATGCCGCGCGCGCGCTGCTGGAGCCGGTTCTGATCTCTGGCTTCGAGCCGGGCGGCCAGCTGGCGGTCACCACCGACGTCGAGAATTATCCAGGCTTTGCCGCGGCGGTCCAGGGCCCTTGGCTCATGGAGCAGATGAATGCGCAGGCCGAACATGTGGGCGCACGGATGGTCGCGGATCATATCGTGGAGGTCGAGCTTAGCCGGCGTCCGTTCCGGCTCCGAGGCGACAGCGGCGCCGGATACACATGCGACACTTTGGTCATTGCGACCGGCGCCAAGGCGAGATGGCTCGGCATCCCTTCGGAAACCAAGTTTAAAGGTTATGGCGTCTCCGCCTGCGCGACCTGCGATGGATTTTTTTTTCGCGGCAAGCCCGTCGTCGTCGTCGGCGGCGGCAATACGGCGATCGAGGAAGCTTTGTATTTGAGCCACATCGCAGCCAAGGTCACGCTCGTGCACCGGCGCAAACCATTTCGCGCCGAACGCATCCTGCAGGAACGGCTGTTCAAGAGGCCGAATGTCGAACTGATCTTCGATCATGTTGTCGACGAAATCCTCGGCGCCGGCGATCCTCCGGGCGTTACCCACGTTCGTTTGAGGCATGTCAAGACGGAGAGCTTGCGCGAGGTCGAGGCCGATGGCGTTTTCGTTGCTATCGGATACGAGCCGGCATCCGGTCTTTTCAAGGGTCAACTCACGCTCAAGCCGAACGGCTACATCGAGACGGCGCCTTTCTCGACCGCGACGAGCGTGCCCGGCGTATTCGCGGCGGGCGATGTCGCCGACGACGTCTACCGCCAGGCAGTGACCGCAGCCGGTCTCGGCTGCATGGCGGCAATCGAGGCCGAGCGCTGGCTTGCCGAGCAAGGCGAGATGCCGGCCGTGGCGAAATGAGGTTGGCTCACGCAGTGGGCCTTGCGAATGGCGCTGGGCGCTCGGCTTGCCAAAAAGGCCAAATCGAGCCAATCTGAACGTCCGATCCCCGTTCATGTGAGGGGTGCGGGTTTATCCCCTGGCGCAACCAAAGGTCGTCAGGGCCCGCGGTAGCGGGATTTTCAGTCAGGGAGGACAATATCATGTTTCGCTTCGGTACTTGGCTCTTCGTTTCAATCTTGTGCTTCGCCGCGGCGAGCGCCATGGCTCAGGGCCATAAACCACCCACCGATGCTCAAATCGCCGACATTGCCTACACGGCGGGGCAGATCGACATCGAGCAGGCCATTGACGCGCTGAAGAAGGCGCACAACAAGGCGGTCCATTCCTACGCCGAGGAGATGATTCGGGATCACTTGGCAGTGAATAACAAGATACTCACCTTGCTCGACAAGCTGAACGTGGAGATGGAGGACAACGATACCAGCAAAACCATGTACCAGGAGGCGCACCTAAAGCGGGACGAGCTGCGGGCATTGAGCGGAACCGCCTTTGATAAAGCCTATGCCGAGAACGAAGTCGCCTATCATGAGGCCGTCAATGGAGCGCTCGAATCGACGCTGATCCCCTCCGCGCAGAACCCCCAGCTTAAGAGCTTGCTGGAAACCGGCCTCAAGCTCTTTAAGGAGCATCTAAAGCATGCCGAGCATCTCGTGGACGAGCTGAAGTAGGCTCTTATGACGGTTAGGCTGAACATCCTGGCGGGAGGAGCGCTGGCGCTCTCGGTTCTTGCGTTTGGTATTCCCTCTCCGGGCGCCGAGCCCCGAGTCCACGAGATCGTAATCGACAAGCTGGCGTTTGGACCCGCGCCCGAGGCACTGCATGTGAACAACACCGTCGAGTGGGTGAATGCCGACATCTTCCGGCATACCGTGACCGCCACGAACGGGAGCTTCGACGTCGATCTCCCGGCTGGCGCCAAGGGCCGGACGATTTTGAAACGGGCCAGCGTCGTGGACTATTTTTGCCGTTTCCATCCGGGCATGAAAGGACGGCTGGAGGTGGCCCCCTGACAGCAAGCGAGGATGCAGCTGCTGCGTCCTCGTCCGTCTTCGCAACCGCTCTCACCGCTGCGGCATTCGCCCGAATTTCCGCCGCCGCACCGGCTCCGCAACAGTTCGCTTCGCCAACGCGGCGATGATTGTCCTGGATAATATGCTTCGGCCGAAGTCGAACATGGTCTGGTTGACGCCCCGGCGGTTTTACGGACACTCTTGTCAGGGTGAGCAGGTTCATCCGGGCCTTTGCCAGGAAAGGAAACTCTATGAAAATCCCTAGGAAGACAATCCTCGCACTTTGCCTATGCGCGGCCGCCGCTTTTGCGACGCCCTGTTTCGGACAAGCGGTTCAACCCTCCTCCCCGGCCACGGCCAGTCCGGCGCCAACAGCCAAGCCCAACAAGCCTAAGCCAGCGGAAAAACCTGCCGCCACGCAACTCCTCGACATCAATACGGCAAGCGCGCAAGAGCTGAGCGGCTTGAAAGGTATCGGCGACGTCCGCGCCGCCAACATCATCAAGAACAGGCCCTACAAGGGTAAGGACG
>PEFW01000001.1 GCA_002890675.1 Candidatus Methylaffinis lahnbergensis | reverse complement strand
GTCTTTGCATGAGACTCCATGGTCGCTCGATTGGGTTCAACTGTGGGCAATAGGGCGGAATGAAATCCGGCGTGATCCGGCAGCGCGCATTGTCGAGAAAGACATGTAAGGTTTTTGGCCCAAATCATACCAAAATGTCTCACGTGAGACATTTTGGTATGATTGAAACCGGTAGGAACGAGTCCCGGCTTGCGGGTTTGCGCGGATAGAGCGGTGCTTCGTGTCGGCGCTTTTCTAGGCTCTGGCCCATGCTGAAACGCGCTGCTTCCAAACCGTTTAAAGGCTTTCGCCCTCGGGGTCGCCTCGGCTATGCTGCTCATGTGGCCTTTCATCACAACCCATCCTTCACCGAAAGCGGGTACTAGCGTTGCCATACGCAAACATCCAAAAAGGTCGAGACATGAATCGCATTCTCGTGCTCGTGCGGCACGGCCAGAGCGATTGGAACCTAAAGAACCTTTTCACAGGTTGGGAAGACCCAGATCTCACCGGAAAGGGCGTGGCAGAGGCACGGGCGGCCGGGAAAAGCCTCAAGGCGCACGGTCTTTCCTTCGATCGCGCCTTCACTTCCAATCTCGTCCGCGCGCGGCGTACGTTGCAGTTGGTTCTCGCCGAACTTGGCACGCCGGATCTCGAGAGCGAGCGCGATCGAGCCCTCAACGAGCGCGATTATGGCGTGCTTTCCGGCCTCAACAAAGACGATGCAATCAGGCGATGGGGCGACGAACAAGTGGATCTTTGGCGCCGCTCTTACGATGTCCGTCCTCCGGGCGGGGAAAGTCTGAAGGACACGGTGGCCCGGGTTCTCCCTTATTATTGCCAGAAAATTCTCCCCGCGGTGCTCGGCGGCCGGCGCGTGATCGTCGCGGGACATGGCAATTCGCTGCGCGCCCTCATCATGGTCCTCGACGGGCTGACCCCGGAAACAATCCCTGAATTGGAGCTCGCCACCGGGGTTCCGCTGGTCTACCGGCTGAAGCCAGACTCGACGGTCGGAAGCAAAGAGATGCTCAATCCAAAATGTATTACGGCGTGATTCGTCGAGATGCGGCCCAGAGGCGTGCTCGGCGGATTTGCCCGAACCAGTCGCGGCGGCGGTTGCCAAATGTTTGGCGCCGGGGCACACCCTTTTCCGGCGCTATCTCGATGACGCGGCGCAACAAGCACTTGCCGGGGAGATCACAGAAGCCGTCTTGCAAGCGCCCTGGTTTTTGCCGCGCATGCCGCGCTCGGGTAAAGCGTTCTCGGTCAAGATGACCAATTGCGGTTGCCTCGGATGGGTATCGGACCGCGATGGAGGCTATCGTTATCAGGCGACGCATCCGTTTACCGGCAATGCTTGGCCTGCCATCCCTTTGGCCGTACTGAACTTATGGCGCGCCCTCGCCTTCTATCCGCATCCGCCGGAGGCCTGCCTGGTCAATTTCTACGATTTTTCCGCGCGGATGGGCCTGCACCAGGACCGCGACGAGGCGGATCTGGCCGCGCCGGTGGTCTCGATTTCGCTTGGCGATAATTGCTGCTTCCGTTACGGCGGTCTGCGGCGCGGCGATCCAGCGAAGAAGCTCGAACTGCGCTCCGGCGATATTCTTGTTATGGGCGGTGCCGCGCGGCTGATGTTCCAGCGTGGAGAAGATTTTTCCGGGCTCTTCCTCGCTGCTGCCGGCGGCGGACGGATCAATCTCACTCTTCGCCGGGTGACGCGGCCCTCACCTGTGTGAAATACCTTCGCGTTTATGATAATCGCGGCCAACACGCGATGCCGGAGCGTTCCATGAAAATTTCCTTGATCCAGATGAATTCGGTCAGCGACAAGCCGGCCAATATCGCCGCCGCGGCGAAGCTCATGGAACAAGCCGTCGCGGAGGAGCGGCCGGATTGGATCTGCCTGCCCGAATGTTTCGATTTTCTCGGCGGCGACCGCAAGGCCAAGATGGTGGCCGCCGAAACGTTTCCGGGCGGCCCGGCGTATGCCGCGATGCAGGCGCTGGCCAAAAAACATCAAGTTTACATCCATGCCGGTTCTATTCTCGAAAAACCCGAGACCGGGGAGCGCATTCACAATACGACCGTGGTGTTCGACCGTGCAGGCCGGGAGATCGCGCGTTACCGCAAGATCCACATGTTCGACATCACCGCGCCGGACGGAACAAAATATCATGAAAGCGCCGCTTTCGCGCCGGGCAGCGCGATCGTGACGTACAATTGCGAGGACATGATCGTCGGTTGCGCGATCTGCTACGACATAAGGTTTCCGGATCTGTTTCAGGCACTTGTGGCGAAGGGCGCGCAAATGATCGCATTGCCGGCGGCGTTCACTCTGCAAACCGGCAAGGATCATTGGGACGTTCTTTGCCGCGCGCGGGCGATCGAGACCCAGGCCTATATCTGTGCCCCCGCCCAAAACGGCACCCATGTTGCGGGAACCGAAACACGCCAGACCTACGGCCATTCCCTCGTCGTCGATCCTTGGGGCCATGTCATCGCCAAGGCTTCGGACGGCATAGGCATTGTCTCGGCAAGGATCGACCTCGACCGGGTAAAAAAGGTACGTGCGCAAATCCCGGTGGCGCAACATAAGGTGCGGTTCGATTGAGCCGGAAGCCAGGACAGCACCTCGGTTTGTTCCGCCTTTTTTTCCGCGTCGCGGCCGTTTGTATTCTCGCCTTCGGACCGGGCTTCCCCGCGAAAGCAGGCCTCGCCGGCAGTGCGGCTGCCAAGATGGTTTGGCATCGCGGCGAGCTTGGCGATCCTGGATCGCTCGATCCGCACAAGGCTACAACCTTAATCGAAAGCAACATTCTCGACGAGCTTTTCGAGGGTCTTGTGACTCTTGACGCTCGGGGCGAAATCATTCCTGGCGTCGCTTCGAGCTGGACGGTCGATACCGGCCGCACGGTTTATGATTTTAAGCTTCGCTCTGACGCGAAATGGTCGAACGGCGACAAAGTCGTGCCGGAAGATTTCGTTTACGCCTTCCGGCGGCTGATGGCGCCAGCGACCGGCGCCCCTTACGCCAACATCCTTTACACGCTGAAGAACGCGGAAAAGATCAACAAAGGCGAGCTGCCGGTCGAAACCTTGGGCGTCCGCGCCGTGGATGAAACGACGCTCGAAATCGCGCTTGAGCAGCCCGCACCCTATTTTGTCTCTCAGCTCGCCCACATGACCGCCAAGCCGCTCCACCGGAAATCGATCGAGACCTTTGGATCGGATTTCGTGCGGCCCGCCCATATGGTGACGAACGGCCCTTTCATGCTGAAGGAATTCACCCCGAACGACCGGCTCGTTCTGATCAAGAACCCGTTTTATTTTGATTCGGCGCATGTCGCGCTCGACGAAGAGATTTTTTATTCGCTGGAGGACCGCTCCGCCGCGGTGCGCCGTTTCATGGCGGGCGAAATCCAATCCTACGACGACGTTCCGGTCGAACAAATCGCTTTCGTGCGCGCCCATTTGGCCGAGGCGTTCAAGGTGACGCCGAACCTCGGCAGTTACTTCTATGCCTTCGACACAAGGCACAAACCGTTTGACGACCGGAGGGTGCGCCAAGCGCTTTCCATGGTGATTGACCGCCAGTTTCTCGCCGAGCGCATTTGGGGCGGCACCATGGACCCCGGCTACAGTTTTGTGCCGCCCGGAGTTGAGACTTATGGCGCGCCCGCGACCGTCGCGTGGAAGGATATCGACCCCTATCAACGGGAGGACGAAGCCAAGCGGTTGCTCGCCGAGGCGGGCTTCGGCCCCGGCGGGCAAAAACTCGAGGTGGAAATCCGTCTCAACAATTCGGAAAATCACCGCGCGACGGCGGTGGCTATCGCCGATATGTGGAAAGCACTTGGCGTCGGGACCAGGCTCCTTGCCACCGACGCCACGACCCATTACGCTTTCTTACGGGCAAAGCCGCCGTTTGACGTGGCGCGGTCCGGCTGGTTCGCCGATTATCCGGACGCGCAGAATTTTTTGTTTCTTGGCCAAAGCGACAATCAAGCGCTGAATGTCGCAAGTTTCAGCAATAAGAATTACGATAGGTTGATGCATGAAGCGCAAGTGGAATCTTCTCCCGAGCGGCGCCGCGCCATCCTGCACGAGGCCGAGGCGCTTCTTCTCGACGAACAGCCCTTTCTTGTGCTCCTTACTTACCGGTCTCGCAATCTTGTCTCGCCAAAATTGAAGGGGTGGGAACCTAACGTGCTCGACAATCATCCCGGCCGCTATCTCTCGATCCTCCCATGAGCCAACTCGAAAAAAGCCGCGGGGGATTCCTGGCGCGGCGCAAGAAAATGACACAGAACGAAGCACGAAGTAGGCTTGCAATTTATCACAAACCCGCGTGGGTAACCCATGCTTCGTTTTTTTCTTTCTCGCGTGGCGACGGCGGTTCCGGCGTTTTTTATCATCGTCGCCCTTGCATTTTTCCTCATGCGTCTCGCGCCCGGCGGACCATTCGATACCGAGCGGGCGCTCGATCCGGAAATCGCCAAAAATCTGCGCCATATCTATCGTCTCGACCTGCCTCTCATGCAGCAATTTTGGCTTTATCTGCAGAGCCTCGCCCATGGCGAACTTGGGCCGAGCCTGCATTGGCGCGATTTCACTGTCAGCGAACTCTTTGCCAAGGCGCTCCCCATCTCGGCGGCGCTTGGCGCGAAGGCCATGCTCGTCGCGATTATTGCGGGCACGGCGCTGGGACTAGTTGGAGCAATGAGCAAGGTTCGGATTGGCCCGCACGCTGTCGATGGCGCGGCGATATTCGGAATCGTTCTGCCCATCTTTGTCGTCGCTCCGCTCCTGCAGCTTGGACTTGGTTTGACTCTCCATGTCTTGCCGGTCGGCGGCTGGAACGATGGCGCGTGGCAAAACCAGGTACTGCCGGTGACGACGCTCGCTCTTCCGCAGATCGCCATCGTGGCGCGACTGATGCAAGCGGCGCTCATTGACGCGCTTGCGATGCCGCACATCCGGACGCTGCGGGCTTTCGGAATGCCGGGCTATCACATTTACGTTCATGCCCTTCGCGCCGCATTCGCGCCGGTTGTATCTTATCTTGGCCTCGCCGCCGGCAATGTGCTCACCGGGTCGGTTGTGGTCGAGACCATTTTCGGGATTCCGGGCATGGGCCGGTATTTCGTCGATGGCGCGCTCGGCCGCGATTACACGCTGGTCATGGGCACGGTCATCGTCGTCGCGGCGGCTGTCCTTTTGTTCAATCTCATCGTCGATCTCATCCTCGCTTGGCTCGATCCAAGAGTGCGTTACGACTCGAGGCCGCGATGAACAAGCCATTGCCGACAACCCATCCGCGCCTCGCCACGGGCGCTTCGCGCCATTTGGCAATGCGGGCGAGCCTCGCCACCCTCGGCCTCATCGCGCTTCTTTGCCTAATCGGTCCGCTCGCCTCCGGCCATCCCTACGATCAGGTTTATCGCGATTACGTGCTTGTTCGCCCCTCGCTATTCGCGCATCCGGACGCCACGGAAACGCGCGAGGCGCTAGAGGGGATAGCGCGACGCATGCGTGTCCGCGTCGAAGCCTTGCGCCAGGATGGGGAGGTTGTGCATCTGGCGTTTAGCGCCGATAGGCCGATTGATACTCGCGCTTTGCGGGCCTTTGAACGCTCCGACGTTTTCGGGCCCGCGCGGATTGTCGAAACGAGTGACAAAGGCCGCCGCCTTTCCGTCGACGTGCCCGCGAAGCGGACGGTGTTTCTGTTCGGGACCGACACCAACGGCCGTGATCTTTTTACCAGGACACTCATCGCTGGCCGCATTTCGCTCGCCGTAGGCCTGCTTGCCTCTTTCTTGGCCCTGACCATCGGTGTCGCCTATGGCGCTGTCGCGGGCTATGCCGGCGGACGCATCGATGCGCTGATGATGCGCATTGTCGAGATCGTCTATGCGCTCCCTTTCATTTTCTTCGTGATCGTCCTCGTCATGGTATTCGGGCGGCATTTCGTGCTGATTTTTATCGCGATCGGCGCCGTCGAGTGGCTCGACATGGCGCGGATCGTGCGCGGCCAGGCGCTTTCGATCAAGCAAAGGGATTTTGTCGCCGCCGCCGAGGCGCTTGGCGCGAGCGCCCCGGCGATTTTGTGGCGGCATGTCATTCCCAATGCCGCGGGGCCTATCGCTGCCTTTCTCGCCGTGCTCGTTCCGCGCGTGATCTTGCTCGAAAGTTTTGTGTCCTTTTTGGGCCTTGGCGTGCAGGAGCCGTTGACGAGCTGGGGCGTGCTAGTCGCTGATGGCGCTCGCAACATCCAAGGCTCAATCCATCTTCTTATTTTTCCCGCATTATTTTTGGGCGCCACGCTCGGCGCGTTGCAGAGTCTTGGCAACGCATGGCATGGCTCGCCCGGCGCCGGGCACCATTGATGGACGCTGCCGCCAAGCCGCTCCTCCGGGTGCGCGATCTTCGCGTGAGCTACGGTCCGGCGTCTGTCGTAAAGGGAGTGAGCTTTACGCTCCGGCGCGGCGAAACGGCGGCGATTGCCGGCGAATCCGGTTCCGGCAAGACCCAGACCGTGCTCGCCGCGCTAGGACTCCTGCCCCGCCAAGCGGTCACCACGGGTTTGGTGATATTCGAGGACACCGAGCTTCTCGCGCTTTCGCGAAGGCGGCTCGATGCGCTTCTTGGCCGCCGTATTGCGATGGTTTTCCAGGAACCGATGTCTTCCCTCGATCCTTTGTTTACGGTGGGCGCGCAGATCCGCGCGATCCTGCGTCTCAAGGCAGGCCTCTCACGCCGCGCGGCCAAGGCACGGGCAAAGGAGCTTTTGGACCTCGCCGGCATCTCGGAGCCGGGGCGCCGCGTCCATTCCTATCCGCATGAATTGTCCGGCGGCCAGCGCCAGCGCGTCGCGATTGCGATGGCGATTGCCTGCAACCCCGATCTCCTGATCGCCGACGAGCCAACGACGGCTCTCGACGTGACGGTGGCCGCAAGAATCCTCGAACTTCTCGCAAAACTCAAACAGATTTTTGGCATGGCAATGATTTTCATCAGCCACGACCTTGGGCTTGTGCGCCGGATCGCCGATAGCGTCCATGTGATGCGCGAGGGGGAAATCGTCGAAGCCGGGTCCGCCGCCGATGTCGCCGCGAATCCGCGCCACGAATATACCCGCATGATGCTCGCAGCCATGCCCCGTGCGCGAGAGCACGTTCGGATGGAGACGCCGGTGCTGTTGCGCGCACAAAATATCGGCGTGCGGTTTTCGTTGCGTGGCGGCTTGTTGAGCGGGGCGCGGGAGGTCAAGGCGGTAGACGGGGTCAGCCTCTGCCTCGGCCAGGGCCGCACGCTTGGGCTTGTGGGCGAATCGGGCTCCGGCAAATCGACGCTCGCCCGCGCACTTCTAAAACTCGTGCCGGCGAGCGGCATGCTCAATTTTGGCGGGCGCGACCTGACGCGGCTTGATCGCGCCGCGATGCGACCGTTGCGGCGCTCCATGCAGCTGGTGTCTCAAGATCCCTACGGCTCGCTGTCGCCCTTGATGCGCATCGGCGATATCGTTACCGAAGGATTGCGCGTGCATGAACCCGCAATGAGCCGCAGTGCGCGGGAAGCACGCGCGGCCTTGGCTCTTGAGGAAGTTCTCCTCGACCCTAGACTGCGCTTTCGCTTTCCGCACGAATTGTCAGGCGGGCAGCGGCAGCGGGTGGCGATCGCGCGGGCGATGATCCTAAAACCGCGTCTCGTGGTGCTCGACGAGCCAACCTCGGCCCTCGACCGCGCGGTCCAAATCGGTATTCTCGCTCTGCTCGAAGATTTGCAGGAGGCGCATAGTTTGACCTATGTATTTATCAGTCACGACCTCGCCGTGATCCGCGCGGTGGCCGACGAGATCGCGGTGATGAAGGATGGGCGCATCATCGAACAGGGACCGGCGCGAGAGATTGTCGAGCGTCCCCACGCGCCCTATACAAGGGCGCTCATCGCGGCGGCGTTGCAAACTGGCGAGACATGATGGCCGCCACGCCGCCTCGGGGGATTTTGTCGCATACCGATATCGTGTGCCGATTAAATTGCGCCTACCCGGCGGGCCGCGATCAAACAGAACGGCGAGGCCAGCCCCATGCTTTTCGAAGGTCAAACGATCAATGCCGATATGCATGACGGGGGACTTGCCGAACTCCGTTTCGAGCGCGGCGTCGAGGCCGTCAACAAGCTCGACACTCTAACATTCGGCGAACTGCGCCGCGCGGTCGACGCGATCGCGGCGACGCCCGCGATCCGGGGCGTTTTGGTCACCAGCGCCAAGGATAATTTCATCCTGGGCGCCGATATTTTTGAATTCACCGGCGTCTTCAAGCGGCCGGAAAAAGAAATAGCGGCTTTTGTCGGCGCGAATAGCGAGATCATCACCGCGCTGTCCGATCTCCCGGTACCAACAGTCGCGGCGATCAATGGTCTGGCGCTTGGCGGCGGGCTCGAAGTCGCGCTTGCGGCCGACTACCGGGTGATGTCGAGCGCCGCGATGATTGGTTTTCCAGAAATTCATTTGGGGATTTTTCCGGGCTACGGAGGCACCGTCCGCCTGCCGCGCCTGACCGGGTTGGGGCCAAGCGCCGACTGGATCATTTTTGGCGCACAGCAGAGCGCTGAGCGGGCGCTTCAAGCGGGCGCGGTCGATGCCGTCGCCGCGCCGAAGGAATTGCGCGAGGCTGCGCTAGCAATGCTCAATATGGCAATCGAGGAGAAGACAGGTTGGCAAACCCGACGGCGGCGCATGAAGGAAAGCCTCGGGGTTGCCAAGGAGGAGGCGGCGTCTCTCCTCGCCAACGCCAGGGCGCAGGCGGAGAAGGCTCTGCCGCATCTGCCTGCGGCGCATTTAGCGGTGGAGTTACTGGAAAAAGCCGCGGATCTCGGCCGCGACGCGGCTTTGGCGCTCGAAGCCGAGACTTTCGCCAAGGTGGCGAAGACGCAAGCCGCCGATTCGCTAGTCGCGATTTTCGTCAACGAGCAAGCCGTGAAGAGGACCATGCGCCGCTATGCCAAGGACGCGCCCCCGGTGCGCAAGGCTGCCGTCGCGGGGGCTGGAATCATGGGCGGCGGCATCGCCTATCAGAGTGCCTCGCGCGGCGTACCAATCGTCATGAAGGATATTTCCGCCACGGCGCTCGACCTTGGCATGTCGGAAGCTCGCAAATTGCTCGCCAAGGCGGTGGAGACTGGAAGGCTCACGCAGGACAAGGCCGATTCGGTCATAAGCTCGATCACGCCAAGCCGCACCTATGAAGGTTTCGAGAATGCCGATGTGGTGATCGAGGCCGTCGTCGAAAACCTCGCGGTCAAGCAAGCGGTGTTACGCGAAATAGAGGAGATTGCCGCCCCCAACGCAATCCTTGTCTCGAATACATCGTCCTTGCGGATTCGCGCTTTGGCGGAAGCTCTGCGGCGCCCGGAAAATTTTTTAGGCATGCATTTTTTCAATCCTGTTCCCAAAATGCCCCTCGTCGAAGTGGTTCGCGGCCCCAAGACGTCTGCCCAAGCGATAGCGATGGTCACCGCCTATGCGGCCGCGATGGGCAAGACGCCGATCGTGGTCGAGGATTGCCCGGGGTTTGCCGTCAACCGCACGCTGACGCCTTATCTCATCGCGTTTCTGCGTCTCGTTCATGACGGCGTCGATTTTCAAGAAATCGACAAGGCGATGGAAACTTTTGGCTGGCCGACGGGCCCGGCCTATCTCATCGATGTCATCGGCATGGATATTTCGCACCATGTCGTCGAGATCATCTCGGCGGGGTTCGCGCCGCGCATGGACGCGCCTTTCGAGTCGGCAATCCAAATCATGTTGGGCGTGGGGCGCCTTGGCCAGAAGAACGGCCGCGGCTTTTATAAATATTGGAGCGATTCCAAAGGCCGGCCGCGCAAGGAAATCGACCCGGAGACGGAGCGCCTGCTCGCGGCCGGGCAACCCAATGGCAAGATCCGCATTGGCGAGGAGGAGATCGCCCTGCGCATGATGCTGCCGTTGATCCTTGAAGCGGCGCGGTGCGTGGAGGATGGCATCGCCGCGTCGCCGGGGGAGGTGGATATGTGCCTCATTCTAGGCCTCGGCCTGCCGCGCTATCTGGGCGGCGCGCTCAAATACGCCGATTATCTCGGGCTTAAAAACGTCGTCGATCGCGCTGACAACTGGGCGGGCCTTGGCCCAATCTACCACCCCAGCGAACGCCTGCGTGCCATGGCCGCCGCCGGGGATGTTTTCTACCCCGCATAAGCTCTTCACCGATACGCGAGGCCGCATGCTTAGCTTTCACGCTGCCGGCAAGGATGGGATCGAGGTCGCGATGGACGCCGAGACGATTCCGTCCGCGGTAAGTTGGATCGACGCCGAGCGACCGGACTCGGCGGAGATTGCTTTTCTCGAACGCACGCTCAAAATCGAGGTGCCGACACTCGAAACGCTCTCCGAAATCGAAACGTCGAGCCGGCTGCGCAGCGACAAAGCCTGGCTCTATCTCAGCATTCCCATGATCCACCGGACGGATGGTTTTATGCCCGCGCTGACACCGCTTGGATTCGTCTTGTCGAAGGACGTTCTCCTGACCGTCCGTTTCAAGCATATGAAAGCCTTCGACGATGTGCTGGAAACTATTTCGCGGTGTCCGGCGCAAGCCGGAGGCCCCGGCGCCTTGGTCGTCATTTCGGAAGTGATCGTCGGTCATGCCGCCGACGTGCTGGAAAGCGTCGGTAGCGATCTCGATGGCCTGTCCGAGGAAATTTTCGGCACGAATGCCGCCAACGTCCGGCGCCACAGGCCGCGCGATGATGGCGCGCAATTACGTCTCGTGCTGCGCAAGGTCGGACGCAACGGCGATCTGACCTCGAAGATCGAAGACCTGCTTTTGGGCATGGCGCGCATGGTGCCCTATGTCGCGGCCTATGCGGCGCCCTATCTCGAAGCCGGCATACGCGCAAAGCTCAAAAGCCTGCAACGCGACATCGCTTCCCTCAACGATTACGAGACGCATCTAACCGATAAGATTCATTTCCTGCTCGATGCCACCTTGGGGCTGACGAACATCGATCAAAACAATATTTTCAGAATTCTGACAGTCGTCTCCGTGATTGGCATTCCGCCGACATTCTTCGCAAGCATATGGGGAATGAACTTCAAGAACATTCACGAATACGACTGGACCTATGGCTATGAATTTGGGCTGTTTATCATTGCCGTGAGCGCGCTCATCCCCATCATATGGTTCAAATGGCGCGGCTGGTGGTAGTAGCGCGGGCCGGGCAAGGCCGCCGGCCGCCATGATGGAAGAAGAATTACTCGCGCGGCTGCTCTATCGCGACGGGATGATGTTGGTCGTCGACAAGCCGGCCGGCATCGCGGTCCATCGCGGCCCGAAAGGCGGCGAAAATCTCGAGGACTATTTTCATGCCCTGCGCTTCGGGTTGCCGCGCAACCCGGCCCTCGTGCACAGGCTCGATCGCGACACATCGGGCTGCCTGGTGCTCGGGCGGCACCACAAGGCGCTCGAAAAGCTCGGCCTCCTGTTCAAGCAAGGCAAGATCGCAAAGACCTATTGGGCGATCGTGGAAGGAAACCCGGCGCAAGACGAAGGCTTGATCGACCTGCCGCTGAAGCGTGTCGATCCCGGTCGCGGCTGGTGGATGAAGGCCGATCCTTCGGGCGTCCCTGCGCAAACGTCTTGGCGGGTGTTGGGGCGCTCGGGCGCGCATGCGTTTTTGCAGCTTGCGCCGCTGACCGGGCGCACGCACCAGCTTCGCGTTCATTGCGCGGCGCAGGGCTGGCCGATCCTGGGGGACGCCATCTATGGCCATGGCGGCGCAATGGGCTTGCAGCTGCATGCGAGGGCGATCAAAATTCCGCTTTACAAAAACAAGGACGCGGTAAAGGTCGAAGCGCCGCCGCCTTTACATATGCGCGAGGCGCTGGCCGCGTTTGGCTAATCCGGAGAACGAGGCGGGCCGAAGCCACAAGGGGCGAGGCGACCCAGAACGCGACGGCGCTTCGGGCTTCCTCAAGGGCAAGACCTAGAATCTGTGCAAACTTTTGATGCGGCTCACAAATGAACGAGTTCCAGCCGTAACTTTGCCATTGTTAATTTCTAAATAGAGTTTAAATTGAGTTTGGTTAACTTCAGGCACTTCGCTTTGGTCGCCGGTGTCGTGGCGCAACTAATCCTGACTTTATGCGTTTAAGGCTTTAGCTTGGTCAGAATAAGGTCATCGCGCCCATGGATCACCTTGAACTTCTGTACAAGCCGACCGCGATCGTCCCCGGCGGGTCGAGCGGTAGACTTGTCGTCGTGTCGAATCGCGTCCCTTCGGCGGCGCCAGCTGCGGGAGGACTTGCCGTTGCGCTTAAGGCAGCGCTCAAGGCACGCAGCGGGCTTTGGTTTGGCTGGTCGGGCAAATCCAGCGAGGAGAGCCCTCTCGCCTGCCAGTGGGGGACTTTTGGATCGCTTACCTATGCGGTGTCCGACCTTTCGCGCCGCGATATCGAGCAATATTACCATGGCTTCGCCAACCGGGCGCTGTGGCCGATTTGTCATTATCGTCTCGATCTCGCCGATCTTTCGGAATGCAACGCTGCAGCCTATTTCCGGGTGAACGAGCAATTCGCCCGGCAGCTTCACAAGATGCTGCGCCCGGATGACATCGTTTGGGTGCACGACTATCATTTCGTTCCCATGGCGAGAGTCCTGCGCGAACTCGGCTGCGTCAACCGGATCGGCTTTTTTATGCATATCCCCTGGCCGGGGCCGGAAGTGGCGAGCGCCTTGCCCGCCTATCAGCAACTCCTGCGCTCATTCGGGTCCTACGATGTCGTTGGTTTTCAGACCCAGAGCGACGCCGGTAATTTCCGCGACTGCATCGTGAGCGCCAATGCGGGCCGGGTCGCCAGTGGCGATTGGTGCGAGATCGACGGCCGCCGAATGAAGGTCAGCGCGTTTCCCATTGGCATCGACACCGAAGCCTTCGCCAAGGAAGCCGGTGCGGCCGAAATGGGCGTGACCGTAAAACGCACGCTCGCGAGCCTCGAAGGCCGGGACCTGATCATCGGGGTAGACCGGCTCGACTATTCGAAAGGCTTGAAACAGCGAATCGAAGCGTTTTGCACCTTCCTCGAGCGTTCGCCGCAGGCGGCGCGGGCGCGGGTGACGATGTTGCAGATCACGCCAAAATCGCGCTCGGAAGTTCCCGAATATGCCCGCTTGCAGCGCGAATTGGCGGAGGAAGCCGGCCGCGTCAATGGCAAGCTTGGCGATGTCGATTGGACTCCGCTGCGCTATATCAACAAGACGATGAGCCGCTCGGCCCTGGCCGGGCTTTATCGTATCGCGCGGATTGGGCTCGTGACGCCGTTGCGCGACGGCATGAATCTCGTTGCGAAGGAATATGTGGCGGCGCAAGCGCCGGATAATCCTGGCGTGCTTGTCTTGTCGCAATTCGCCGGCGCCGCCCATGAACTAAAATGCGCCTTGATCGTCAACCCCTACGATATTGAAGCGACCGCCGCCGCCATCGCACGCGCCTACGCCATGCCGCTCGAAGAACGCAAGGACCGCTGGAACGCCTTGATGGCGGTGCTTCGCGCGAACAGCATCCACGATTGGACAGCCCACTTCCTTCAGGCTCTGAGCAATGAACACGAAGGCATGATCGACGACCCTCTGATCGACGACCCTCTGATCGAGGACGCTCGTCTGCCCGCCACTGTCGGCTTAAGTCGAACCTTGCCGCTCCCGGCGAGCTTGGGCGGCATTCGCGGCGCTCACCTGTGATCTAGCCGCGGTGCAGCGGCCGTGCACTCATTTTTTCTTGTGATCGAGCGCGCGAGCATCGTCTTTTCGCATGCCCTCAATGAATCACATGTGCTCTGCGCCGTCAACCGAACTTGCGAAGATACTTATTGACGGATTAATAACTTTCGCGAGAAAGGCGCGGGACGGGGCCACCCTGGTGAGTGCGTCTTCGATCTCGACGGCTTCCGCACCCGTCACACACGAATTTTCGCTGAAGCCGTTCCGAAAATGCCATTCGCGGCGCCATTAAAAAGCCTTTTATCGTCGTCCGGCGAAAGGTCGCCATGCAAACGCGATCAAGAGAAGCTCGATAGCATGATCGAGGTAGGCCGCAGCCGTGATAGCAAGTGCGTGGTCAGGCGCATTGCGAAGTGCAAAAAGAAAATCAATCTTCTCGTCTTCGCTGGGACGCTGTTTCAAAAGTTTCTTCGATGTCATTTCGCGTGGCTTACCCGGGTTCCATGGGGTATCGGTACATTCAATTGCGCTCTTGTAAGCCATAACGCAGGAAACTCATCTCATCTAACACGAGGGATCACGACCGGTAACTATATTGAAAGATGCTACTAAGGCGCTGCGCGTTGCGGTCGACCGCGCCGCACTTTTAAGTGGTCAGCCTCGAAGCGCTTCACGAACAGATCGCCTTGCCGCATTTTTTAATATTGGCGACCTTGGCTTCCAATTCGTCGTAGCCCACGGCGCCGACGGCGACGTCCTCGCCGATCACATAGGTGGGCGTGCCGGTCACCAGAAGCGATTTGGCTAGCTTGCCGGATTCCTCGATGCCCGAGGTTATATCCGGCGCGGCGGCGTCCTTAGCCAATTTGTCCATATCGGCCCCAAGATTTTTGGCAACGCCAAGGGCTTCCACTTTGCCGACAGGACCGCGCGAGCCGAGAAGCTTTTGGTGAAATTCCCAGAATTTTTCGCCCTGGAATTGCCGGAGGAAGGCGTTGGCAATCTTCGCCGCCTCGACGGAGCCAGGCGAGAGAATCGGTAAATCGCGCAAGACGACGCGGAGATCCGGGTTATCCTTCATGAGCCGGGCAAGATCGCTCAAAGCGCGTTTGCAGTAACCGCAATTATAGTCGAAAAACTCGATCAGCGTGATCTTGCCCGCTGGATCGCCGATCACCGCCTGATTGACCGGGCTAAAAAGCGCACTGGACGGATCCGATACGGCTTTTTCGCGCGCCTTTTCCTCGGCGGCTTTTTCGCGCGCTTCGAGCACGCCGATCGCTTCGCGCAGAACTTCAGGTTTCTGTAATAAATAATCCTTGATAATCGCCTCTATCTCGGCTTTTTGGCCGGCTGAAAAGCCTTCCGCGCAAGCCGGAGAAACGAGCGCGAAAAGGCCAAGCGCCAGCGCCGCCAAGCCTGCCCCACGATAGCCTGCGTGACGGCATACGCCATAGCGAAACCGGCCAAGGTGCAAGCTTGATAGCGCGTGACTTCGCCAAAACATGAATCATCCTCCTGAATTTATGACCGGCAATCTTAGTGCACCGCCGGTCATATGGAAACATCCTCGCGCTCGAAACCACCGCTGGCCGGTGTTATTGGCGGCCAATTCGAATTTATAGGAGCCTTGCAACGCGGCGGTATTTTGGCGCGAAGCTGCCGCAAAGACCGGGAATATGACAAAAGACTTAGATTTGGCGGACCTGTCGCGGCCGAGGATCCCTTTGTCCCTCAGATCCAATGTCGCGCCTTTCATGGCCTTGGACGTGCTTGCCAGCGCCACCCGCCGGGAGCGCGAAGGGCAAGACATTGTTCATCTCGAAATCGGCGAGCCCGGCGCGCCGCCGCCGCGCGTCGTGCGGGAAGCCGCCATCGCCGCGCTCGATGGGCGCCGGGTCGGCTATACCGAGGCGCTCGGCCGCCCAAGCCTGCGCGCGCGGATCGCGCGGCATTACCGCGATACCCATGGCGTCGCGGTGCCGCCCGAACGCATCGCCGTCACGACCGGTTCGTCGGGCGGCTTCGCTTTGGCGTTCCTCACGCTTTTCGATGTGGGCGCGCGCGTGGCGGTCGCCGCGCCGGGCTATCCGGCGTATCGCAACATCTTGGAAGCCTTCGGCATCGAAACTGTGACGATCGAGACCGCGCGGGCAAGCTGTTTCACGGTGACCGCAGAAATGATCGAGGCCGAGCATTGCAAAAACAAGCTCGACGGAATCTTGCTGATGAGTCCGGCCAATCCGACCGGTGCGATGATGCGCCGCGAAGTCTTGCGTGGCGTTTGCGAGACCTGCGACCGGCTTGGCATCGCCTTCATTTCCGACGAGGTTTATCATGGGCTGACTTATGGCGAGGCGGCGGCGACGGCGCTCGAATTTTCGGCCCAAGCCGTCGTCGCGAACTCCTTCTCCAAATATTTCTGCATGACCGGCTGGCGGATCGGCTGGCTCGTGCTTCCCGAGCCTCTCATCCGCCCCATCGAACGCTTGCAGCAAAGCCTGTCCATCTCGGTCCCTTTTTTGAGCCAAATCGGCGCGGAGGTTGTTTTCGACGCGCAAGAAGAATTGCAGGCTGTGCTTGCGGGCTATGCAAAAAACCGCGAAATCCTGCTCAACGAATTGCCCGGCATCGGGTTTGATTTCTTGCCCGCCGATGGCGCGTTTTATCTCTACGTCGATATTTCGCGGTTCAGCGATGACTCAGCCGATTTTTGCGCCAAGCTGCTTGATGCGACGGGGGTCGGGACGACGCCGGGAGCCGATTTCGATCGCTTGCGCGGCAAATCGGCGATGAGGCTCTCTTTTGCCGGGCCCGAAAACGACATCGTCGCGGCGATACGACGGCTAACAGCCTGGCTGCGATGAGCGGGCGACCCCTTGATCATCAACCCGGCCTTAGCCCAATCCTATATGGCGTAATCGCACGGTCCAGCCGGCAGGGGCATGGCGGCGAAGCGCCGCTTTTCTCTAAGATCCAAGAAATTGTTGAAATCGGCCGCGACCATAGCGCGCCTCAAGGATATCTGGGCCGCCGAGCATGTACGCTGGAGGACGCGCGATCTGGGCGCAATGCGTTCTGGTAATCGTAGGCGCGACGCCGGAGGGCGAAAGGGAATTTATCGGCTTCACGGACGGCATCCGCGAGCGTTGCAATCGTGGAGAGAGCAGCTGCTTGATCTGAAGCGGCGCGGTCCTATCGCAGCACGGTCATCACCGCGTTCCAAAATGTCGCCGACTCAATGCGCGCGATCCAGGCCGACGCACGGGAGCTCAAGGCCGCGGTGCACTCCGAGGACGCCGCGCTGAAAAGCCTCCATATCGTGCGCAAACAGGCGGAACTCGGACAAGTGAACAGCCTCGCCATCCTCTGCGCAGTCGACCTATTTGACGGCTTTGCTCACCCGCGTCCTGGCGCAAGCCAGCCGCTACGCCGACACGGCGGCGCTTTTCCAAGCCCTCGGTGGCGGATGGTGGAATCGCATGGACGTCGACAAAAATGTTGACGACGATCGGAGCTCTGGGTGCCACGACATTCTGGGGGCGCTCGTGTCCCCATGCGTGCCGGTTCCTTCCACGGCAGGCGTGAGTGTGCAGTCGGTACGTCACCTGCCCTGGGGACATACATTTCGCCATAGACCATCGCATGTCGTAGCCGGAAAAATGGTTGTCGTATAACAACTGGCTGCTGAAGACGCCGTAGGAGCCGGTGTAGCGGGTGTCCGATCCATACATCGCGCTTATGCGAAAGCCCCAGTCGATATGGTCCATCTGCACCGTCAGGGATGCGCTCCACATAAATCACCGCCTGGTCGAGCTGGGCGATATTGGGGTTAAACGCATAGCCCACCGGGGCGTTGCCGTTGTAGCCGGTTTTCGCCGTGCTGACGTTGCCGCCCGGGTTAATCCAGCCATAAATCTGGATATGCTGGTCCTGCAGCGTCTGGCCGACAATATTGTCCGAGCCGATCGCCTTCATAAGAGAGCTATCGACCGCATTAGGGTGGCGTAATGGTCGGGTCTCTCGCTCGGATGCTGGGAGACGCTCCTACGATCCCGTGCCCAAAAGAAAACCGCCCGGGCCGAAGAGCTTCGCCCGGGCGGAATTTTAATCCGGCGCCGTCGCGCCGGGCGGGAGCTCTAAGACTAGAATTTCGCGATGATGTCTCCGCCGAAGGTGAATTGCTCGCCCTTGGCGCCGACCCCAAAGCCGGGGGTGCCCCGACCGCCCGGGACATTCACGCCGTCGAAGGGCGTCGTGCCATTCAAGGACGCGTCGTAGCGAACCTCGGGGCGGAAGGTGATCGACTGGAGCAAGGGCGTGTCCTTCGGAATCGTTGGCGCGATGTTGAGACCGGCGGTGATCTCGAAATAGGTGGTTCCCCCCCCCAACGGACCACCTGGGATCGACGTGTTGATAAAGCCGTGCTCGGCGTTGACGAAGTCGATATTGCCGGGGAAAGCCGCCACGAAGAAGTTGTCGTTGTCGCGCCAAACCTCAGCACGTCCAACGGCCTTCAGCCAATCGTTGACCGTGTAGATCGCATATTGCGCGATGCCATAGCCGTCCGGATGGAAGGTTCCAAAACCACTGGCAAAGGTGTATGTACCATCGTCGTGAATGTAGTTGAGATCGGTGATGAGGGTCCAGGAGTCGTTGATCTTCCATGTGGCAGTGATGTCGTTGAGAAAGCGCAGGGTATCGCCCGGATTGCAATGGCACGCCGCGATGGTATCTATAGTGTTGTTGGTCCCGTTGTTATTTGGAGTGTCCGCCCCGATATGAGTGGTCGCCAGGATCGTGAGATTGCCGCCGAGCAGATTGAGACCAATGCCACCGTGGAACGACGGATGGGCAACGTTGCGGTCTCCGAAGGTCGTGTTCACGCCGGTGGTGATGCCGGCGTAAAGATCGACCAGCGGATCGACATGCGAGATCGACATAATGCCGGTATGAACGAGCGGGATGCCGAAATTGAAGATGTAGGAATGCGAGTAAAAGTAATTGGTGGTCGGGTCGATCGTCTCGGCGCCTTCCAAGGTAACAAATTGACCGGCCTTGATGTCGATGCCGCCCGAAAACAGCCAAGGAGTATGCACGACTCCCCAGGCCTCGACGGGAGTAAATTGGTTGAGCTCATTGATCCAATAATCTGACTCGCCGAGATATGCCGTGTAGCGCGCGTCCGACCCGTACATCACTTGCAGCTTGACGCCGAAATCATAGCCCGTCGCCTTCGGATCGAGCGGCCGCTGCGCGGTCAATAAGATCTGATTGAGCAACGGCGTATTGGCCTTGTCGGTGAACAAATGCCCGAAATTCAAATCGTCGCCGGGATTGGCCGCATTCATAGTAACGCCGGCCTCGACCGTGGCCCCTATAGTGAAGGTGTCCCACCAATTGGGTGGCGGCGGCGTGGGGGCGGGCTCCGCGGCGCGGGCCAACCCGGCGGAGAGCCCGAGGAACGTGCCGGCGCAGAGAGCTGGCACGAGGATGGATTTTATCGGACGAGGCATTAGCATATCTCCGAACAGAGCGATTGGTCACCGTGCAGCGTGCACCGCAAATTTTTTTTTGCAATATCTCTCGCGGTTCCGCAGCCGTTTCTTTCGCCGCCCGATGCACATTTGCAACAGTTTGCGCAAAAAGCTGGCACGCTAGCCGCTTGCGAGTACGTGCACGCCGGGGGCATTGTGGATAGCTATACAACCGCTGTCACGGCCTCCAACAAACTCGATTATTTCGGCACTTTACGCGGCCGCTACGGCTACCTCTTTGCGCCAACCCTGCTGGTCTATGGAACCGGGGGTTTCGCTTATGGCGGCACCGGCACCATCAGCTGGGCGGCAGGCGGCGGCCTCGAGTGGATGTTCTTTCCCCATTGGAGTCTCAAGGTCGAATATCTATATTACGAACTCGCCAAGCAAACCTCCAACTTCGCCACCCTGACACAAAACTTTCTGGGGGTACCGGCTCCGCCGCTGTCACGCATTTTACGATCGAGCCCAAAGGTAGCGTCGTCCGCGTCGGCGTGAATTATCTCTTCAACTGGCGCCACCGGCTCCGGTCGAAGCCAAATATAAAACTTGCGATCAGGGCAATTCCTTCTGGAGAAATTTAAACCCGGCCGTAAGGCCGGATTTTTGTTGCGTTTTCCCCAACTCAAGCATCTCTACCCGTCAATCTGACCGAATCGGGCCACTAGTAGATTTCGCATAAGTAAAAACTGCACATATGCGATGTGCCGCTCGACCCGAGCGGGCCTAATTGTTGCGAACCTTGCTTACCGTTTTTTGCGGGATGGTGCTTTGATGCCGCTCATCGATTGAACGACGGGCGGTCAGCAGGCAGTCACGAGAAACGGGCGCGACGCCCCTTTGACAGAGCGCGGACTTGCCTTATAGGTTCGGCACCGCGCGGATCGACACGCATGCGCGGCCTCCCGAAGCCGGTGACACGACAGCTTCGCGGGTGTAGCTCAATGGTAGAGCAGCAGCCTTCCAAGCTGAATACGAGGGTTCGATTCCCTTCACCCGCTCCAATCATACTGCCCAATGTTTGTTATTGCGTGTAAAGTTCCGGCAGGGACACAGCCACGAGTTCTTGTTAAGGCCTTGACGGTCTAGGGCGAGACCCACGCGCTCGCCTCGTCCATTCCGCCGAGCGCGAGAAACCTCTCCAGCCAATGGATGTCGTAAAGCCCGTTTTGGATATCGGCGTTGCGCACCAATGTTTGAAACAGGGGAATTGTCGTATCGATGCCGTCGATGATGAATTCATCGAGCGCGCGGCGAAGCCGCATCAACGCCTCGTTGCGGTTGCGCCCATGCACGATGAGTTTGCCGACGAGCGAATCGTAGTTTGGCGGAATAGAGTACCCGGCATAGACCGCGCTATCGACCCGCACGCCAAGGCCGCCAGGCGGATGGTAATAGGCGATCTTCCCCGGCGAGGGCCGGAAGGTTGCGGAATGCTCGGCATTGATCCTGCATTCGATCGCATGTCCCTGAAAGGCGACTTCCTTTTGGGTCAACGTCAAGGGGGAACCCGCGGCAATTCTTATTTGCTCGTTGACGAGATCGACGCCGGTGATCATTTCGGTTACTGGATGCTCGACCTGAATCCTTGTATTCATCTCGATGAAATAAAATTTGCCGTTTTCGTAGAGAAACTCGAGGGTGCCAACGCTGGCATAACCGAGTTCACGCATCGCATTTGCACAGATTTCCCCGATTTCTAGGCGCTGCGGCGCGTTGAGGGCGGGGGAGGGGCTTTCCTCCCAGACTTTCTGATTCCGGCGCTGCAACGAGCAATCGCGTTCGCCGAGATGAACAGCCTTGCCGTGGCCATCGCCTAGAACCTGGATTTCGATATGGCGCGGCTTTTCGAGAAGCCTTTCGAGATAGACTGAGTCGTCGCCGAAGGCCGCCTTGGCCTCGATCCGCGCCATTTCGAGCGCGACTGGAAGATCGTTCGCGCTGCGGGCGACCTTCATGCCGCGTCCGCCGCCGCCCGCCGCCGCCTTCACGATGACCGGAAAACCAAGCGTCCGGGCGATGGCCGCCGCCTCCTTATCGCCGGTGACCGCGCCGGGCGAGCCAGGCACGCAGGGAATGCCGAGCCTGATCGCCGTCGTTTTGGCCTCGATCTTATCGCCCATGAGCCTGATGTGCTCCGGCTTGGGGCCGATGAAGACGATGTGATGGTCGGCGAGAATTTCCGCGAACCTCGCGTTCTCGGCGAGAAATCCATAGCCCGGATGCAGGGCTTCGGCGCCGGTGATTTCGCAAGCCCCGAGAAGCGCTGGAATGTTGAGATAGGACTCGCGGGCGGGCGGCGGCCCGATGCAAACCGATTCGTCGGCGAGTTTCACGTGCATCGCGTGGGCGTCGGCGGTCGAATGAACCGCCACGGTCGCGATGCCGAGCTCCTTGGCCGCGCGCAAAATCCGTAGGGCAATTTCGCCGCGATTGGCGATCAGAATCTTTTCGAACATGTCCGTCCACCAGCTACGCGGCCTTATTCGATCACGAGCAGCGGTTGGCCATATTCGACCGGCTGACCGTCCTCGACCAGAATGCCCGTCACCGTGCCGGCGAGGGGAGCGAGGATATCGTTGAAGGTTTTCATCGCCTCGACAAGAAGAACCTTGTCGCCAGTCTTCACCCGCGAGCCGACCTCGACAAACGGGGCGTCGCCCGCCGAGGAACGCAAATAGACGGTTCCGACCATCGGCGACTTTACCGTGCCCGGACCGTCGGCCGCCGCCGCGGTGCGCGCCGCGCCCGGTGTGGCGGCCTGCGGCGAGGTTAAGTTCGGCTGGATAATAGCGGCGGAAAGCTGCCGCGCGACGCGGATTTTGAAATCGCCCTTTGCGACTTCAATCTCGGAGAGCCCGAGACGGGTTACGAGCTGCGCCAGGATCTCGACCAGTTCCGTGTCGATTGCGGCCGCAGCCGGGCCTACGTCCGGTTTTGGCTCCGGATATTTCATCTTTTTCTACTCTCGTTTGCGCCGTTGCCCGGGATGTTTCCGTGCAGGAAGGAACCAAGACTAACGGATTTCATGATTTGCTTGACGATATAGGTGGTCCCGGTTTACCGGCCGCTTCGGCCCGGGCGAGAAATGCTTCGAGCGCGAGATCGTATGAGAAGGCGCCGAACCCCAGAATCACGCCCCACGCGACGGGGGAGATCATCGAGTGGCGGCGAAAGTCTTCCCTGGCATAAACGTTCGAAAGATGCACCTCGATGACTTGCGCACCCACTGCCTTGATCGCATCGTAAAGCGCGATCGACGTATGCGAATAGGCCCCGGCGTTCAAGATCACCGGCTCGCCGGCGCGGCCCGCTTCCTGCACCCAGGTTACGAGGTCGCCTTCGTGGTTCGATTGGCGAAAATGCAAAGCGATTCCGCGCGGTTTGCAGCGCGCGCAAAGCCGGGCCTCGATTTCCGCGAGAGTTGCTTGGCCATAGGTTTCTGGTTCCCGTGTGCCAAGGAGATTGAGGTTCGGCCCATTCAGGACATGGACGGCTTTCATGGTTGTCCCGGTCGAAGAAAGTGCGCGTTGCGTTCCCATAGCCGGGATCGAAACGCAAGGGAAGCCCGCGCCCTCCGCTCCCGGCGGACCTCCAAGCGCCTTGACGCGGGCCGCCCGCGGGCCTAATAATGCAAGCGAAAACCTAGGGGATCCCCGGCAGGGGGCTGAGAGGCGGGCGGCGCTTTTGAAAGCGGCCCCGCGACCCTTTGAACCTGATCCAGCTCGTACTGGCGTAGGGATGGTCACGTGATGTTTCCCTACAAAAACCCGTCCGTTCGCATCTGTTTTGCTTGGCCTCGGCGAGATGCAGATGGGTAAGGCCGTGCGCATTCGAATCATGGGCGCGGGCATCGTGGGCTTGACCATCGCATTCGAGTTCGCCCGCGCGGGTTGCGATGTCGAACTCATCGAATGCCGCGAAGGTCCGGGCCTTGGCTGTTCCTATCTCGCGGGCGGCATGCTGGCGCCCTGGTGCGAGGCCGAGAACACGGAAAAACTCGTTTTCGATTTCGGCCTCGAATCCCTCGAATTCTGGACCGCTACCGTGCCCGTCGCGGCGCGTCGAGGAACGCTGGTTGCCGCGCCCGCGCGGGATAGACCCGAGCTTACCCAATTTGCCCGCCGCACCAGCGGATATGAACACATCGATGCGAGGCGGATCGCGGCGCTCGAACCCGATCTTGCGGGGCGCTTCGAGGAAGCGCTGTTTTTCCCATCCGAAGCGCATCTCGATCCCCGCGCGGCGATGGCGGCTCTTGCGGCTCGCCTTTCGAGTTTCGGCAATGTCGCGCCGCGCTATGGCGTGGATGCGGCGCGCGCGCCGGAACGAGCCGATTGGACGATCGATTGCCGCGGCCTCGCGGCACAAGACGCGCTTCCCGATTTGCGCGGCGTCAAGGGCGAAATGCTGGTTCTCTCTACAAGCGAGGTCGCCCTGACCCGGCCGGTACGGCTCCTGCATCCGCGCCATCCTGTCTATGTCGTGCCGCGCGGCGATGGACGGTTTATGATTGGCGCGACGATGATCGAAAGCGAGGAGCCTGGCCGGATCACCGCGCGTGCGATGGTGGAATTGCTTGGCGCCGCCTATTGCCTGCATCCGGCTTTCGCCGAGGCGGAAATCGTCGAGACGGGAGCGGGGGTGCGGCCGGCGTTTCCGGACAATCTGCCAAGAATCCGCCGCGATGGCCGCAAAATCTATGTCAACGGCCTTTACCGGCATGGTTTTTTGCTGGCGCCCGCGCTCGCCCGGCGTGCCGTGCAAACCGTGCTCGAAGACGCCTATTTTCCGGAGGTCATGGATGCGCATCCACGTCAACGGCAAAGCGCTTGACGTCGCGGCGGCAACGCTGGGCGCGCTGTTGCGCGAACTCGATTACGAGGACGGCGCCCTCGCGACCGCGCTCAACCGGAATTTCGTCCGCAAAACCGATCGTGGCAAGACACCATTGAAAGAGGGCGATACGGTCGAGATTCTGGTGCCGCGCCAGGGAGGCTGACATGGGTGTGGCGGATACGGGTGCGGACAGTCTCAAACTCTACGGCGTCGAATTCTCCTCGCGGCTTCTTGCCGGAACCGCGCAATTTCCCTCGCCCGCGATTCTCTCTCGCGCGATTGCAGCGGCGAAAGTGGAGGTCGTCACGGTATCGCTCAGGCGCGAGTCTGGGGGCAGCCGCGCGGGGAAAAGTTTCTGGACGCTGATCCGCGAACTTGGCGTCCGGGTTTTGCCCAATACCGCCGGCTGCCGGAGCGTGAAGGAAGCCGTGACCACCGCGGAGATGGCGCGCGAGGTTTTCGACACGCCATGGATCAAGCTCGAAGTCATCGGCGAGGAAGACAGCTTGCAGCCCGATGTCTTCGGTCTCGTCGAGGCGGCGTCCATACTCGCCCGCGAAGGGTTTCAGGTTTTTCCTTATACCACCGAGGATCTTGTCGCGGCCGAAAAGCTTCTCGGCGCGGGCTGCGAAGTATTGATGCCCTGGGGCTCGCCAATCGGCTCTGGGCGCGGGCTCAACAATCCTTATGCGCTAAAATCACTGCGCGCGCATTTTCCAAATGTGCCGCTCATCGTCGATGCCGGGATCGGCGCGCCTTCGCAAGCGGCGGCGGCAATGGAAATGGGTTTTGACGCGGTCCTCTCCAACACGGCGATCGCCAGGTCCGGCGATCCCGCAAAAATGGCCCGCGCCTTCGCGCTGGCGGTCGAGGCCGGGCGGCTTGGCTATCGCGCCGGTTTGATGCACGCGAGGGACATGGCGGCGCCTTCGACCCCGGTGATCGGACGCGCTTTCGGCGATCTTTCGCGTGCTTGATCGTTTCTATTTGATCGTCGACAGCGCAGCCTGGATCGCGCGGCTTTTGCCTTGCGGCGTGCGGCTCGCGCAACTGCGGATCAAAAATCAGCCGGACGCAACGATCCGCGCGGAAATCAAGGAGGCCAATGCGCTTTGCGAGCGCCACGGCGCGAAACTCGTCGTCAATGATCATTGGCAACAAGCGATGGACGCCGGCTGCGATTTCATCCACCTCGGCCAGGGCGATCTCGCGACGGCGGACCTTGCCGCGATCCGCCGCGCGGGGGTGAGGTTTGGCGTCTCGACGCATGACGAGGCCGAACTTTCCCGCGCGCTCGACGTAAGCCCGGATTATATCGCGCTCGGGCCCATTTATCCGACGATACTGAAAGCCATGGCCTTCGCGCCGCAGGGCCTGCCGCGCATCGCTGAGTGGAAGAAGAAAATCGGCAAGACATCGCTTGTTGGGATCGGCGGGATCACGCTCGATCGCGTCGCGGAAGTGCTGCAAGCAGGGGCGGATAGCGCGGCGGTTGTGAGCGACATCGCGCGCAACGCCGATCCGGAACAACGCGCGCGGGATTGGGTCAAGGCCACGCGGAGGTTTACCTGAAAATTTGCTTGATTCCTCTTGGCAATGTTGCTCTGTCGTGGCGCAAATTTGGAGGGGTATGTTCCGTGTGCGTTTCACTCTTATAGGTCGTGCGCCCTTCTCTGAATTCTGGGATGAGGAACTTTGGCTCAAAATTCAAAGCCTATTGTATCAAACGAAATATTTTGTCGTCGAAACGACATTTTCCCTTGGCTTTGGGCGTCTTGTGTTACCGCTATTGAGACATGAGGCAGTCTGAATATCCAGGATGTGAAGTGATGGTCCAAGTCGCTCCCGAAATCCCCCAGCCTGATGCCGCTCCCTCCATCGGCCGGTCGAGTCTGGCGGCAATGGGCCTATCCGCGCTCGGGATCGTCTTTGGCGATATCGGCACGAGCCCGCTTTATACGCTCAAGACCGTTCTCGACCTGGCCGGCGGCACGCCGACTCCCGACGTCGTCCTTGGCGTCCTCTCGCTGATCCTATGGACGCTGATCATGATCACGTCCGTGAAATACGTGACCGTTGCGATGAGCATCGACAATGACGGGGAGGGCGGCATTCTCGCCCTCATGGCGCTGCTCGGAATCAAGAAACATCAAAGGCCGGCGATCGTCGCCGTCGGGCTGTTCGGTGCCGCGCTGATCTACGGCGATGGTGCGATCACCCCTGCCATCTCTGTCCTCTCCGCTCTCGAAGGACTCAACATCGCGACCCCAGCATTGAAGACCTACGTCCTGCCGGCGGCCGTCGCTATTCTTGTTGCCCTCTTCGCGATCCAGCCGCTGGGCACATCTCGAATAGGCAAGGCCTTCGGCCCAGTCATGGGCCTTTGGTTTTTGTCAATCGCGGTGCTCGGCATCTTGGGGATCGTGCGGCATCCGGCGGTCTTCGCCGCCTTCAACCCCCTCATTGGCCTTCGCTATCTGTTCTCGAATGGCTACGCGAGCTTCCTTGTTCTGGGTGGCGTCTTTCTCTGCGTGACCGGCGCCGAGGCGCTCTATGCCGACATGGGGCATTTCGGTCGTCGCCCGATCCGGCTCGCCTGGTCGGGCGTCGTCCTCCCGAGCCTGATCCTGAATTATGCCGGCCAGAGCGCGATCGTTCTTGCCGGCGCCCCGGCCACCGGCAACATCTTCTACCGGCTGTGTCCCGAGCCGCTGCTCATTCCTTTCGTTGTCCTGGCGACAATTGCGACGATCATCGCGAGCCAATCGATCATCACCGGAGCATTCTCGATGACAAAGCAGGCGATCCAGCTCGGCTGGCTGCCACGCCTGCGGATCAAACAGACCTCCGAGAAAGGCTACGGACAGATCTATGTCGGCGTCGTTAATTGGTTGCTCATGGTCGCCACCGTCGGCCTGACGCTGTTCTTCGGCAAGTCGGACAATCTGGCCTCCGCCTATGGCATCGCTGTTTCGGCGACCATGCTTATGACCTCGGCGCTCCTGTTCATCGCCATGCGAGAGGTTTGGGGATGGGGCCTGCTCGCAAGCGGGGCGATCGCCGGCGCCTTCCTCTGCGTCGATGCCAGCTTCTTCCTGGCGAATCTGGTGAAGGTCGCCGACGGCGGATATGTTCCGCTGGTTCTGGCCAGCCTCGTCTACGGCGTCATGCTGATTTGGCATCGTGGGTGGAACGCGGTCGCACAGGCTCTCAACGAACGTCTCATTCCGGCGGACGAGTTCATGGGCTTGGTCGAATCCCGTAGGATTCCGCGCGTTCCGGGCACCGCAATCTTCCTCACGAAGACCTTGAGCGGCGCGCCGCCGGTCATGGTCTGGCACGTCAAGCACAATCGGGCTTTGCACGAGCAGCTTCTCGCTCTCAGGGTCGTGATGGAATCCATCCCCTGGGTCAAAGAGTCCGAGCGCCAGTCTGTGACTGAGGTCGCCCCGAATTTTTGGCGCGCGACGGCGCGATATGGATTCATGGAGAGGCCGGACATTCCTGTCCTTTTACGGCAGGCACACACGCAAGGCTGCGCCCTCGATCTCGACGACGTCACCTATTACGTCGGCCACGGGACGATCATTCCCAGGGAGGACGCGAAGGGTCTAGCCAAATGGGAGGAGGCTCTCTTCGCCGCGATGGTGCGAAACGCCGTGCACGACAGCGACTTCTTCAGGCTTCCAAACGACGACGTCGTCGAAATCGGCCGGCAGGTTGCGATCTGATGTTCGTAGCACTCCGTGTCGAGTTGCGGGCGATCCATCGCACGCGTCTGTATTTTAGAGTGCTGGGCCATTGCCAGAATATCGTCGGCGTGCTGTCGTGCCTGCCGCGGCGGACGCTTTTCGTTCATTGCACGGGCTCCGGTACGAGGGAAAGCCTTTGAACTGGTTGAAAGTCAATATGCCGGAGTACCTAAAAACGGCTATGGGTAGAACTACCCACTGGCAGGCTCGTTTGCATGTCCCTATTTTATGCCTCCATACGGTTACTTGGCGAGGCGGACTCGTGCCTCCTGACCCAACGCCAGATAATCATGCACGACATCGCCAACGCCGAGTGTCACATCGGCGACGAAATTGGTGCCGGAGCGCACATTTAGGACCGGAAGTTTGAAATCCAAAACCGGCCGTAACGTTCATGCTGGCGCCCGGTTCGAACCCCAGCGCCGGACCAATCAGCTCCGCTTTGTCAAGGCAAAATCTTGGTTAACCCGAATGCCTCGCCGTGGGCGGGACTGCATGAAGGGTGGATTTCGATTGTCGCGTGTGTTACGTCTCCTATCATAGTTTCTACGATAGCATTCGTCGTTGTTGAGCAACCTATGACACGCAGCTTGGACCAGCGCACGCTCTCATGGCAGAGGGCGTAGAAGATGTGTTGGTTAACTTCTTGTTGGCCCTAGTGTCGAGCATGATGAAGTATGCAAGCTGTAACGCTTGGCAAACGCCGGTAGCGAGCCATCGCGCGTAGTATGGCCAAGTGGGGCTGATTCATTTATGCCAAATATCAATAACAGGCACGTATTGTGTGACTTTTGGTATTCTCGGAATCTGGGTGAAATAGTGTTCCCGTTCGAGAAATACGTTGAAGAAAAGATAGGATCGCGCTTTGCGCGTTTTCTTCTGCGCATTTCCCTCTTGCGGGCGCTGCTGCTGATCTGGTTTGGCCGGGATTTCACGCTCATTGTGCCGGATTGGTACCGGTATGGACGCATGATCTGTGTCCTGCAGGCGCTTTTGCGCAATCGCAACATGGTCATTTTCGAGTGTATCGATATCGCTGTTTGGAGCAAAGGCCCCATCATCGCGGCGGCCGTTCTCTTTCTCGACAAATATGTCATCGGGCCGTGTATGCGGGCGTCTGTTCTAGCCGTTCAGGTTATGACCAACTGGGAGCTCCGGACATTCATGGAGCGCTACGGCCTTCCCGAGAAAATGCTCCATGTGGTTCCGTGGCCGCTCGGGTGGGAAAGTGAGGTGGAGCGCTACGGCCGTCCGGAGGACGTGGTCCAGACGGTTCCGTGGCCGCTTGGCTGGGACAGCAAGGTCCACGATCCGGCCGGCGCGGCGAAATGCGGATATGTCCTCGCCTCCGGGCGCAATAGCTGTGATTGGAAGGTGCTTTTCGAAGCGGCGCAATTCGGAAAATGGCCTCTTTGCGTCGTGTGCCGGGGCAAGGACCTCGCGCACGTTGCCGCTTTCAACAAGAGCGGGCGTGCAACAGTTTTCAGCGATATCGCCGTTGTCGAACATCAACGACTCCTTGCTGGCGCCACGATCTATGTGCTTTGCCTTAAAGAGAATTTTAAGAGTGCAGGCCACGTTCGGCTCTCAACCGCGATCGCGGCCGGAGTCCCTGTCGTTGCTACCAATGTGCTCGGGTTGGAGGGGTATCTGATCGATGGCGTGACGGCGATCGCCGTGGAGGCCGGGCATCCCGCTGCGCTCGCCAGAGCAATCGAGAATCTTATGAATGAACCGGAGCGGCGAAACGGGCTCGCGGTGGCTGCAAAGCAGTATGCGGCCAAATTCACAAAGGATGACTATTTTTCCGCGCTCAGACAGCTATTGAAAGTTTGCCTCGAATCGAACCGTCGCTGACCTGGACGATTTGCCGCATAGGGATGTGAACCTGCGCAAACCAACACTTTATGGGGTTGTCGGAGGGCCGCTGTCCGAACCGGGCGGGCGCGTCGTTCGCAAAGGCTTGCGGCGCGCCAAGCCGGTCATCCGTTCCGGCGCATTAGTGACGGTCGCGTTCTTCAATCTCTATTTGGCAGTGCACTACATCAGACTGGCGTTAGCTCAGGAGTACGGGACTTCGCCGCTTGATAAAATCACGTGCCTTATTTTGCTGCCCCTCGCCTTTTTGTTTCTCCAAGACCGGAGGTCTTGGCTCCCTGTTCTGACCATGCTTGGTTACGGGGCGGTTCTTATGCTCGGAGCGTTTGTTTTCCCCAATAGGGGTGTTTCCCAACCAATTTCTGCAATAGTAACTATTGCACTTGATTCCAAGCTCGCCATTATGACGTTTGCTTTTGCATGGCTTTTCAAGAGGACGGGCAGCGCGATGCAGGTATTTGAAAGTCTCTTTATTCTGATCATCATTCTGTGCCTAATCAATATTCCCTTCATATTCTACGATCTGAGCACGGGCGTGAGCGTCAAGGGCGATCCGCTGGCGATGAAAGGTGTTTTTGTACAGCCGCAAGGGCTTTTCTTGCACCAAAACCAAGTCGCATGGCTCTATGCCTTTGGTGCCTTCGCGGCCGCAACGCGTTACCAGCTGCGGAAGCGGACGCTTGACCTTATGCTCTGCGCGTTGTTTGTCATGTTCGTTTGTCTCGTTGTTTCGATCAAGGAAATCGTCGGATGCTTTGTCGGCCTACTGATCATCTTTCGCACGTCCCGGTCAGGATTTGGATCGCTCGGCGTGGGACTTGCAGTGCTGGCGGGCGTTGCGGCTTTCGTGCTTAACTATACGGAGCTGGGGACCGCCATATTGGGTCATGTCGGCATGTTCTACGGCAGTAATGCCATTGACACTGTACGCGCCGCCATGATGGATGCGTCCTTCCGCATCGCGGCCGACCATTTCCCGCTCGGGACCGGAGGCGGAACGTTCGGAAGCGTGGGCTCTATTTTATTTGGATATAGTCAATTGTATTACGACTACGGGATCTATTTGCTTTGGGGAGGAAGCCCGGAAATGCCGAAATTCCTCGAGGATGCGGGCTGGGCAAAGCTGATCGCCGAGGGTGGTGCGCTGGGCGTCAGCTTTTACCTGCTTTTCCTGATGTCGTGCGGCGTGTATATTGTCCATCGTGATCCGAATGCAACGTCCGCTGATGAGGCCTTGCGCCGTTTGTGCCTCGCGTTCCTGTTGCTGATCTTGGCGATTTCGATCGCATCGTCGCCGTTCACCGACGAATTGCTGGAGTTTGTCGCGGCCCTCGCCCTCGGCTATGGCATGAGCAAATCCTTACGGGCTGGGGGCGCGCGAAATGGCGTTAAATCGGCGGTTCCCCCGCAATGACGCCAGCCTCACGTTCGATCCGGCGGTCGAAATTCTTTGCTGTCCTGACATCGATTCTGCGGCTCGCGGGGGGGCTGATAACGTTTCTTATCCAGGTGCGGTTCCTCGGTCCGCATCAATTCGGGGTCATTGGTTCCGCGATCACGGTCGCGGCCCTGGCTTCGCTGGTATCAGATTTCGGCATGAACACCTATGCCATGCGTTGGGGCAGTGCCAAGCCGGAGCGGCGCGATGGGCTGATATCGCTCGCTGTGATTGTCAAAGCGTTCCTCAGTGTAATGTTCCTTCTGCCCTGTCTGGTCTGGGTGCATCTATTGGGACTTTCGGCCCACGAGGAACGCGCGGCCACGCTCACCATCATTGGCTACTTCGCGGCCGCGACCGCCGACGTCGGCCTCATCGCTCTGCGCGTCCGGTCGTTGTTCGACAGGGAAATGATTATCGTAGCGTGGACGACCTTCGTCTCCGTCGCCTTGGTGGTCGTCGCGGCGACCGTGACCCGCGACGTGCTGCCCACGGCGTTTTTCTTCGCGGTCGGACGGGTTCTTTATCTCGTTGCAGCGCTCCACGCGATCCGGGAAACCCTGGCCGGATTCCGGACGACGGCACGCGGGATATTTCGCGACGGGCTCGCCTTGCTGGTTGCCTCAAAGGTGTATGCCGTCGATCTCATTCTGTCGAATGCCGGCAATCAGATTGACGTGGTGATCATGGCCTTCTTCGTCGACACCGCTTCCGTCGGCCGCTATGTGGTGGTGACCCGGCTCGTGCAGAACGCCATGCCGATCGTGGGCATGTTGGCGACGGTCTATCTGCCGCCGCTGGCCAGTCTCCATACGAGCGGAAAGGCGGACGACTACCGGTCCCTGGCGAAGCGCATGAACCTGGAGTTCTTTGCGCTCGGCATTGTCGCCGGCCTTTGCGTGATCGTCTTCGGCCCGCTTGGCACCCCGATCGTTTTCGGTCCCGCCTATGATGCCGTCCGGCCGCTCTGGCCCGGCGTCGGCGTCTTCCTCATGCTGAAAGTTCCCGGGTCCGCTTTTGGCATGCAACTTGTTGCGTCGGGACAGATCCGTTGGCGGGTTGGCACCCAGATCGCTGCCCTCGCGTTCACCTGCGGCGCGCTGGTGCTTCTGCTTCCGCTCTGGGGCATTTTGGCTGCTCCGTGGATTCTTTCCGGCGCGGCGCTCATTTGCATGTTGGGGTACGGCGAGGCAGCGGCTCGCCAGTATAAAGATGCGGTATCGGTTCGGCTGTACTGTCTGGTCTGTTGCGCTACTGGCGCCGGTATTTTTGTCGCGTTCTGGTGAGTGTATTGAGGGGATAATGGTTCTGTGAGGGCCTCGTGGCGATGCTCTGTGAGCAGGGAAATGAGGGCCATCCTTGCGCCCACCTTGCCTTCAGAAGCGAGTTGAACTAATACCAGCGGCATAAGGGAATGACCGATGCCCCATATCGTGTGGCAATTGAGGCGATGCGCTTTGGCACCGCGGCGAGAGCGTTTCATGCGACGCAACACGCTCAAGGACGTTAATTACACGCGAGCCCTTATTTGCAAAGAGATCAATGCCGCTGGTATAACATGCGCCTTGAAACATTTTTTGCAGGAGAGCGTGAATAAAATGCCTAATGAAATCGGAAAAACTCGATATTACAAGACAATATTTCTATACGAAACCATACGTATGTTGAATTTATACGAAACACTTCGTAGGTTGAAATATTGGATTCTCCAAAAAAAGTATAGAAACAATTCATTCGGCAAAGCATTCGACTGGAATTGGGAAGAAATTAATTTTAACCGTATTGCTCTTGTGAATCTTCTTGTTGGGAAAAAACATAATTGCGCTTATCTTGAAATCGGATGCGCATCTAATGATCTATTCGATTCGATACCCGTCTTAAATAAGGTTGGTGTTGATCCACAAGATGGAGGCAACATAAGAAAGACATCTGACGAGTTCTTTTACGCGAATAAATCGTTATTCGATGTGGTATTCATAGATGGATTACATACCTATGACCAAGTTCGTAGAGATGTTATTAATTCAATTAAATTTCTCAAACCTGGTGGATGGATTGCTTTACACGACATGCTGCCAAGAACGTGGATAGAAGATCATGTTCCTATCGTGAGTTCAGAAGCCTGGACTGGTGATGTATGGAAAGTTGCGTTTGAATTATCTAAAACCGAAGGAATTGATTTCAAGATAATAAAAATCGATAACGGGGTTGGAGTTCTAAGGCTTACTAACAATACTCCTTCTTTAGTCGATTTAACAAATGAGTTAAGTGATAAACGATTTTCGTATTTCTATGAAAACGTAGCGAAATTGCCGATTGTTGAATGGAATGATTGCCAAAGTTGGCTTCGAAATAACTAAAAAATGTCAGCTCAACTCCACCGCGGCTCTAATAATCGCTAAGTGCACCTCATTGCTGTGCCCTGCAAGTGCCATATCAATACACGATTAAATGACGATGAGCGTCGTTAGCCAGGGAAAGCGGTTATGATGGCATTGTCACGTCGCCAGCGGGCTTGCCGTCAGTGACCTTCAGCCGTAACCATCGATGATGACTAAAGATAAGCTATGGCGGCTACCACTTCCCTCCCGAAATCATCCAACAGGCGATCTGGCTTTATGTTCTCACCTCAGCAAGAATGCACCGAGCCTTCAGGGGGTCGGCCATGCAGGCGTGGCGCGAAATCGTCACTGTGGCGTGACTGTCGCTCCGGATTCCGACGATGCTGCTCCCGATTTTCAGTAACGTGACAACGCCCGCGGCAAGCCTCTCGAATTCTTTTTCGAGAACCTAATGGTGATCGTATCTTAGAGCCTTGCGTTTTTCTTGATTTACGCGCTTCGCAAGTATTGCAGTCACGGCGTCTCCGGCGGCGGTGCCTCCTGCGCGAGAAATTCGACGTCCTTGTCGACGCCGGACACGACCTTGAACGTCGTTTGATAGGTTTGGCTGGCGTGCCTCGCGATCGCGACATATTCGCCTTCGGCCAGCGTGGCGGCAGGAAACGCGCCGATCATCTCGCGGATGACGTCGCCGCCCGGCGTCAGGATCGTGAACGCCGTATTCGCGAGGGCTTCGCCGCCGGGGCTGTTCACCAGCTTCAAAGTCATGGTGGCGGCGCGGTGACGCAGCATTGCATCGGTCAGCTTCCCGGCCTGAACCCGCAAATCGGCGCTGATCACCGAATTCGTCGGGCTCGCCGAACCGTTGGCCGCCGCGTCGAGCAGCGTCGACACAACATGATAATTGCCTTCCGGAAAGCCAATGGTGTCGCCGGATTTGGCGTTCGCGACAACCAGTTTTGCTTCTGGATTGCCGTGTTCGGGAACATAGATCGAAATGGCTAATTTCGCTGGGTTGATGGGCGTGTCGCCAAGTCGGCCCGCGATCCGCAACCCGCCGGCATTAAGGACGAGCGTTTCGTTTAACAACGTGCCGTTGATGGCGATACGCTTTGTCGCGCCCGCGAGCCCCAAGGCGGCATGAACGACGAAATTGCCATTGGGAAGGGGCAGGTTTGGCGTCGCGTCGGTGGATTGCGCGACGAGCTTGTGGTTTCCGTCCGTTCCGGGGACTTCCTCGAATATGCGCCATTGCAGGCCTTCCCGCACCGGCTGCGTGTCGGTGGCGGCAAAAAGGGCCGATAGCCGGACGATGCCGTGCGCCGAACCGGCGGGAGCGGTCTCAGGAATGAGCGGCAAGCGCAGGGAAGGAACGGCGGGTTTTCCCGCTCCCGGCGTCTGCGCCGCGACGGGCCAAGCCGCCAGGCACAGGAGAGATGCCGCCAATCGCGCGAGCAAGGTCACGCAGGCGGCGAAGCCTTGTAGAATCCGGCCGAAAGCCGGTCTTGCAAGCAAAAGCAACCGCAAGTCTTACTCCTTCCCTCGATCGAAAACGCTTGATGCCGCTGCCGCGAGATTGGTCAGCGACAGCGGGTGAAAAGAAAACGCGACCCGATGGCGGCCGGCCGAAACCTCGACGCCGCGAAACAGAATATTTGCGTGAAGCACTGGTTTCCTATGCCCATCGACGCGGGCCTCCCAGCCTGGATAGAAAAGATCGTGCAGCACGACAATGCCCGCCCTTGGTGCATCTACGTCGATCTCGACCGTATTGTCGGCGTAGTTGACGATCGTGACATGCGCTAGGCCAGGCGCTTCGCTCGAGGCTTGGCTTACGGATTGGCCCGCCCCGTGCCCCACGCTCAGGGTGGCGGTTTGAACGCGCTCATCGCCCGTGCCTCGGGGATAGGGACCGCCGTGAAGATCGGCCATGCTTGCCTGGTCGATCAACACCTCGCTCAAGTGATCGAAGCCGGGAAGGACGTGTTCGTCGAGAACTTCCTCATTGTCGACGCGCTCGACCGACGAGGCAAAGTAGGCCCTCGGCGCGGTTTCGCCGAGCTTGTAGATATACATGGCGCCGCTTGCATAGATCTCCCGAGCGTTCGGGCGCGGGATGTCGCGTGGCAATTCGGTCAATGGACGGTCAAGGACCAAATATTCGAGCCCGAGCAACGCCGCAAGACGGCTATTGTAGCCGCGAAAAGTGCCCGGATAGCGGCGGAAGGTCAAATCCTCGGCATTTTGTCCTGGGCCGACCGCGCGGTCGTAATCGTCGATGCGCAACGGATTATAGCCGAGCGTGTTTTCGAATTTGAGGACCATCGAGGCATTCTGCCACGGCCCCTTCAGCCCCAATATCTCGACGCGCGGATGGCCGCCGTCGCGCGCCGCGGCGGCTATTTCGTCGCGCAGAACCTCGATGCCCGCGGCTTCGGCGGGCTTCATTCCGGCATAGATGGAGTAGCGTTCCAACGGCTCCGCGTTGAGCGGGGAGGCGGAATTCCGCCAGAGGATTTCGGCCCCGCTCAAAAGCACGAACAAACTCGCCGCGAGCGTCCGCCTCGGGCGTGTTTGAAGCCTGGCCAAAATGGCGGCGCCCGCGCCCGCCAGCATTGCGGCAACCGCGAGCGCGGCGAGGGAATTTGTCACGTGTCCTTCCCGCAAGGAAAAGGCAAGTCCGGTGCCGGTCAGCATGGCGAGCGCCAGCGTGGTCGTCCCGGCGAGCGCGAAGGCTAGCCATTTCGGCAGCGTGCGGAAAGGTTTCGGCGGGCCCTCCTCGATATAGCGGTGCAGCAAAAATCCCGCGCCAAAGGCAAGCGCGATATTGACTAGAAACGCCGCGTCCGCGGGCCTCCGGTAAAAGGACACGCCGGGTATCCGGTCAAATGCCAGCGCGAAGAACGGAGTATAACGCCCCAGCGCGTAAGCAAGCGCCAGCAGAAGCAGAATGAGAAAGAAACGCCCGCGCCGCGCGAACAACCGGCCGGCTGCAAATCCGTGCCACGCGATGAGCGCGAAAGGAAGCGTGCCGATAAAAAGGTAATCGACGGCGCGGTCGGTCCAGTCGGCGCGCGGCATGGTGTCATAGTCAGGCCCCCAATAATCATTGAGACGATCGAGCGAGCCGAAGAAATTCGGCGCGAATAGCGTGATCAGATTGACCGGCGCGAGCGAACCCGCCGCCGCGACCCCAAAAGGAAAGTCCGGCCGGTTCGAATCCTCAAGAAACTGCATGGTCAACAGCGCTGGTACGGTCAAAATCGCGAGGATCGAGGCTGCGCACAACGCCAGGATGCCGGCCCGAGCGCGCAGATAGATGAGCGCATTTTCAGATTGGGCCGCGGCCAAGACAAGATAACCCGCAAGAACCGTGCATAGCAGGAAGGCGACCTGATCGCGGCCAAGCGCCATTAAGGATGCGGAGAGGCCAAACCCAAGGGCGAACGAATAGGAGCGGCGCGCGAGCGCGATATCGAGACACCACAAGGCCGCCGGAAAGAACGAATAGGAAATGATTATGCCGGTGTGCTGGAGCCTAGAGGACGCAGCGCCGCCGAGCATGAAAATGAGCGCCGCGAGCACGGCGCCGGCGGGATGCCAGCGCCAGCGCCGCAATAGGCCCATCAAGAAAACTCCTCCCCCGAACAGATGGCCGAGGATAACCGCGTCGAAGAGCTGCATCGAGGCATGAGGCGCGACCAGCGCAAAAAGCACCATGCTCGGCGTGAAGATCAAGGATTGCGGATCGGCGATCGCCGGGTGGCCGCCGAAATGGTAGGGGTTCCAGAGCGGAATCTCGCCATGATGCAAAGCATCGCCAAGGAAACGGAACATCGCGTAAAAATGATTTTTCGAATCCCACGGCACGACCGTTCCGCTAGAGAGCCAAGCGGCCAGCGCGAGCCCGTAAAAAATGACGACGCTTAAAACCGCAAGCTGCAGGGCGCTCCTTGTCCAAGCTTGAGCGTTACCCTCAATGCCCGATTCTAACTGACTAAAGCCCTCGCGTGCAAGACTGGTGCTGAGCGCTGCGGATGCGGCATTGTCGGAAAGCGGCATGATGAAATCCAATGCGGGCTGTCAATGGGGGCTAGACTTGTTACGCTTGAAATCCATTCCGGTGAAACCAGCCAACACAGAGGCCGAAAAGCGTTGCCGGGCGGATTCCGATCGGTTTGCAAATTGACGTTTTCGTGGCAAATGGCGCCGCTTATATCCAGCATTCACCAAGCGTACTCCAGCGCCTTCAAAAAAGCCCGTGCTAGAACCATGTGCCCAGCCAAGTTCGGATGCACCCGGTCGGAAGCCAGTGCTATCGGATGGACTTCCGTCAAGACACACTCGAACGCCGCCTGAGTATCCACCAAGATGGCCTGGTATTGCCCGGCCAAGTGGCGCACAACCGCCCCATACCGGTCCGTCATCGCCCGCATGGGGACTGCCCGGTCGGGTTCGATGAAGAAGGGAGTCATGAGCACTAATCCTTTGAGTTGAGGCCGCGTCGTCCGAGGCAAATGCTCCAAAATGGACACTCAGTTTGCAAGGGAGCATCGAGCTGACGCCAAACATCGTTGATGCCGATCATGATAGAGAGCCAATCGGGCTAGCCAAGCGGAGCGCCGGCGGGTGACCCTTGCATAGGCAAACGGCCGCGCAACCACCCGACTGCGGGAATTGACTGGACTTCTCCTATGACTTCGGTAGTCATCCATTGCAGGAATTCATTCTCTGTTAAGATGATTAGGGTCAGAACTCATTAATCCTTTCGCGCTTACAAGATAGTGATTCCTTGGCGGAAGGATTTGAAATCGTGAGCAGGAATTTGTTTTGGCTGAGCGACGAGCAGTGGAAGCGGATCGAACCATTCGTGCCGACGGATGTCCGCGGGGTTGAGCGGGTGGATGACCGCCGCGTCATCAGCGGCATCGTGCAGGTGTTGAAATGCGGCTGTCGCTGGTCCGATTGCCCGGCGATCTATGGGCCGCCGACGACGATCTATAACCGCTTCGTGCGCTGGGCGCGGCGCGGGGTCTGGGAGAATTTGTTCAGGGAACTTGCCGGAAACGGGAGATCGGCAAACACCCTGATGATCGACTCCACGCACGTCAAAGCGCACCGCTCGGCAGCGGCTGGAAAAGGGGGGAGCAGAAGCAGGCGATTGGCCGCTCGAGAGGCGGGCGCAACACGAAGGTCCATGCACGCGCAGATGCTCGGGGCCGTCTTCTCGCCATCCTCCTGACCGGCGGCGAAGCGCATGACTGCCCGGTCGCGGAACGGCTCATCGCTACAGGCAAAGCATCGAAACGCCGGATCGGCGACAAGGCTTACGACAGTGCCGAGTTGCGTCAGTGGTTGAAATCGGCTGGGCGGGGCGCAAAACCGGCGGCGGCCGCATTGGCGGCGGCCAGTTCCGAACTCGTGAGCCTCGCGCCAACGTCGTCGCGTTTCTGGGCGGCGTCGGCGTCGCCCGCCGCCGCGACAATCGCAAACCAGGTGTAGGATTTGAGAAGGTCTTTCGGCAGCCCAAGGCCCCGCGCGAGCAGAACCGCCAAATTATATTGGCTATCGTGAATCCCATATTCGGCCGCTTTGCCAAACCACAATGCCGCGCTCGTATAATTGGGCTTGCCGCCTTCGGCCGCGAGCACGCCGAGATTGTGCATGGCGCGGGTGTTGCCCTTCTCGGCCGCCCGCTGATACAAGTCCTTGGCGCGCTGCACGTCCTTGCCGACGCCGAGGCCTTTTTCGTAAAGCGACCCTAGTCGGTATTCCGCCATCGCGAGACCTTGTTGCGCCGCCCTCTCGTACCATTGCGCCGCCAGTTCATAATTCCGCGGACCGGCGCCGCCCTCGGCGTAACGAACCGCCAGATCGAACTGCGCCGCCGCATCGCCGGCTTCGGCTTGGCCAAGGAGATTTTTACTCGGCCCAACGGCCGGCGGAGCTGCAAGCGTAGTTAATGGGCCGGCGGAGGGCACGGGTCGCGCGGCCGCCAAGGCGGCTGATGGAAGAGCTTTCGCAGGGACCGTAGCGACGGGAGGGCGGGGTGGCTCGGATATGTTCGCCATATCGTCCGGTCGAATAGACCCGGCCACGACCGCGTCGCTGCCCGCGATGGCTCGCGTGGCGCGCGAAAGCTTGCCGAAAGGTGCGGCGCTGTCCGAAGGAAACCCGGGTTCCGCGGGCGCCGCCAGCCGCGATGGATCGAGCAGGGCGGCCATCGTACTCGCCGCGCCCGCCGCCGGAAGCTGGCCCCCTGGCGCTTCGTTTTGTCGCGCCGGGCTTGCCGGCAGCCGGCCTTTGTGCGTCACGCTTGCGAGGGTCCGGTTTGCGATACCCGCCGGCTTCGCATGTTCGGCCGCTCCACCGGAATGCCTCAGAAAGTCAGGCACGAAATCGTTCAAATTGTTATGAGCGAGCGTTCTGGCCAGGGCATAGGCGCCAATCGCGGCGAACAAAACGGCGGCGCCCACAACGAGCAGACGCTTATACGTGACGAAAAGGCCCCGGCGCCGGCCAAATAGAAACGCGCCCCGCTTCGCCCTGCCGGCGTCTCCCGCCAGGGATTTAGACGTCGCGCCATCCAGCTCCCTTTGCGCGGTACGCGCCGCGCGGCGGGCGGCGGCTATGAAATCCGTGCGGCTCGCCCCTTCGTCGCGAACCTGGGAGGCCTTCGGCGGCGCACCGCGGGGCTCGCTGCGTTCGCCCCGGCCAGGAAAGCCAAGGCCGGGTTCAATCAGGAAACCCGCCTCGCCGGCTGTGTCGCCGTGTGCGGCAGGTTGGAGCTTCCCGGCGCCATGCACGCCATCGTCGGGAAGACCCTCCCCGGCTAGCGGGTTCTCGAGTTGGGCGAGGTTCGTAAAGATCGGTGCAAAAGGGTCTTCAGGGGCAACCCCGGCGCCGCGGCGGTCCGGCCGCATCCCGCCTGCGGCAGCCTCAAGGCGAGCGCAGTAGCCGGCAACTCGTTCCACGGATTCCTGGATCGCGGTCAAGCCGAGCTGGGCGCGCTGGGCGGTTTCCTCGTGAAGGGCGCGCAGGTCGGCGATTTCGCGCATGATGCTTTGCGCATCCTCGAAGGAACCAGGTCCGTTCGACGGTTTCGGCTCAACCGCATTGGACAGGCCGCTCACAATCCGGCGCGTCTCCTCGAGCTGAACGGATAGGCCGCCGATAGAGCCTTCGAGCGAAGTCAGCGAAGCAAGGACTTTGCCGGCGCGATCGAGACGCAGGGCGAGCTTGGCGATCTCCTGTTCCAGAGCTGCGCCCGCGCACTGGCCTTGACCAGGATTTCGGGCTAGCTTCCTCTTTTCGACGGCGTCGCCGACCAGACCCCTTAGCGTGTTCATTTCGTTCGCGCCTGCGGCCAGCTCCGCTTCGAGCCGTGCTGCGAGTTGCCAGTGCGAGGTATCGATCTGCCGCGTAAGCGCATTGGAGCTGGCCGGATCCTTGCTTGGCGCCGGAAACGTTTCAGGGAGGGGATTTTCCGCGCCATGCCCGTCGACCGAAGCCCTACAAGCTTTTGCTGCCTCGTGTTGCGTCGATGACCGCTGAAACCCCCGCGCGAGACCATGGAATTGTTCCAGCAAACTCAAACATTCGCCAAGTTCCCGCGTGGTTTGGGCGCCCCCCGTCGAATCGCGAACCGAGGTATCGAGCGAAACTCGCTGCCTCGCTTCCGCGCCGGGCACGTCGGCTTTGCCGTCGCGATCGACGCCCGCGCCGCCAAAATCGCGATCAACGTCGTCGCGGGCATTCTCAAGCTTTCCGGCAAGCGCCTCGCCGTCCTTCTCCGGGCCGCCCGAAGCCGGCTCGGCGATCGAGGGGTTCGCGTGATTCAATGCCATTTCACCCGCCACCAAAGGAGTCCACTTGGCGGCCGCGCCGCCGCCAGTTTGCAAGGCGGTCTTTTGCCCTGGCGGTTGGACCGTGGCGGGCATGCGCCGCGAAGATCGCAACTCGGCTTCAAGCCCGGCCAGCGCGGACCTAAGCGAGTCGTTGTCGTCGCGGCCGCGATTACGCAGGCGCACCTCCAATTCAGCCAATTTTTGGAGCAGCTTCGCGCCACTTTCGCGGTCCGTCTCGAACGCGGTCAAACCCGGCGGCGGCAGCTTCGCGATCCCCGCGAGTAACCCGGCGGCCTGTTCCGCGCTTTCGGCCGGGCGTCCTCCTAGGTCTCCACGCAAGGCTTGGACCAGCGCTTCTGGATCGCTCGGGTTTGGACAGCCGTCATCAGCGCTGGAGGAAAGTTCGGACACAGGTTGCCTTTCACCGTCAAAAAACCAAGTATGATTCGCATTTTCGCGCCGCTGGCTTGCCCGGGGCGGACCATCGAAGCGAGCTTCGCCGGTGTCTGGGTCGTTGCCGCGCATCGAGTCCTTGGTCTCTTCGTGAACCTGGCGGATCGAGAGGTTCCGGCATCGTCTGGCCTATTATGCGGCAAAGCCGCGGCGCCCGGCAAATCGCGAGGATAAGCCCGGCGCCGCCGGGTTTGAGAGCGCCGGATCCGAGATCCCGCGCGGGCTGCCAACGGCGCTCGCTTTCTCGAAAGCGCCAGCATGATCCAATCGCGACGCGACCCGCGAATCATTGCGACCTTCAAAGCGCCTGGTAAACAATAAATTAATGCGTGGCGGGCCGAAACCCGGGGCGCTCGCAAAAGGCTGCCTATTTTTAGGTGTGTTGCATTTAATTACACTTTTTAGTTGTATACGGAGCAAAACCGTGCTATCTATCTGATTGCAGTTAAGCATCGTTCTATCGGGCTTTGCCATGGACACGAACCCCCAAAACAACGTCGCAAGCAGGTTGCACCACGGCGCCCTAAACGGACATGCCGATTCGGAAATGCAAAGTGCCGATTTGCCGGAAGCGAATTCACGTCTTTCCACGATCCGGGAAATGGCCCGGGATTTTCAGGTCAGCATCCGGACTCTCCGGTTTTATGAAGACCGCGGTTTGTTGCACCCGCGGCGGGAGAGCGCCGATCGCCGGTACGATGCCCGCGACAGAATTCATCTCAAGATGATTCTCAAAGGCAAACAGCTCGGGTTCACGCTGTCCGAGATTCATGACATACTTGCTTGCAGGGGCGAGGATTCCGGCAAGACCGAACTCGAGATGGGTCTATTGCCGGAGCAGATCTTGGCACAGATCAGCTACCTCGAACGCCAGCGCAGCCAAATCGATGCGGCCATCAATACCTTGCGTGAGGCGCATCGGCGGCGGCGCGAATCGCCGCGCTAAGGCGCGGGTCTTTCCGAGCGATCCGGCCATTAGAAAAGGTCACCAAATAGGCGCTTGGTTTTTTCGCCAAGGACCTACTCCAACTCTTTGATTTTGAGCGGTTCATTGTCGATCATCAGGATTCCATTTGGGCGCGCGGCGCGCTAGCCGATACGGGACATACCGATTCCTCGTAAGGCATAGTTTAAAGCGGTAGGCGGATGGTTGCGACGGCAAGCGACGCGATGCCTTCTTCGCGCCCGGTAAACCCCAAACCCTCCGATGTCGTTGCCTTGATCGCGACGCGGTCAAGCGGAATTTCCGCAATCCTTGCGATGCTGGCCCGGATCGCGTCGCGGTGCGGTCTCATCTTCGGTCTTTCGCAGACGAGGGTGGCGTCGATGTGGGCAATGACGCCGCCGCGCGATCTCACTTTCGCGGCGGCGGCGGCAAGAAAAATGCTTGACGCCGCGCCGCGCCATTTCGGATCGCTTGGCGGAAAATGGCTGCCGATATCGCCGTCCGCCAAGGCGCCAAGCAGGGCATCGGTGATCGCATGAGTTAAGACATCGGCGTCCGAATGGCCAATAAGACCATGATCATGCGCTATTTTTAGGCCGCCGAGCCAGACATGTGCGCCCGGACCGAACGCATGCACATCGTAGCCTTGCCCGGTCCGGATATCGGCCAGATCGCCAAGCAGCCTCGCCTCGGCGATTGCCAGATCCTTGCTGGTTGTAACCTTCATATTTGAGTCCTCTCCAGCAAAGACATGGACACGGTGGCCGGCCCATTCGGCAACGGCGGCGTCGTCGGTAAGCTCCAAAATTCCCTTCGCGGCGGCGCTGCGATGGGCGTTCAATATCAGATCGAAACGAAAGGCTTGTGGTGTCTGCACCGCGCGCAGCCGCGTTCGCGGCAGGGTCGCGGCGACATTGCCGTCCGCGTCAATCTCCTTGATCGTCTCGGCGAGCCTCACGCCGGGAACGGCGGCGCCGTTGGTTCTTGCGGCGGCGACCGCCTGGTTAACTAATGTATCACTTATAAATAGTCGTGCAGCATCATGAATTAAAACGATATTTGGCTTAGATAGTTGCCCGGCAAGCGCCTCCAGCCCCAGCCGGACACTTGCTTGCCGCGTGGTCCCGCCAAACACCGGCTGCGCCAGGCCGGCGCTTGCCTCGAAGGAGGCCGCGCTGCTTTGATAAAGATCGAGGTCGTCGCTGTGAATAACGGGGAGAATTGTTGCGCCAGGGGCTGCCCGCATAAGTGCACCCAATGTATGCGCGAGCAACGGCCTGCCCGCCAAGTTCTTGTATTGCTTGGGAATCGTCCCCCCCGCACGTGACCCTCGCCCGGCCGCGGCGACGACAATTGCCAAGTCCGGCACTTTGTCCATAAATTCCCGCTTTGCTCCGGAAGCGATGGGATTGCTTCTTCCTCATTCGTTTTGCGGCCGGCGTCAATTCTTCTCATCTTATGATGTTCAAATAAGCAATTTTGCCATTGCCGCGTTGCAACAAATGGCTATAATGTGGGCATGACTAGCAGTGCCTGGAATTTAGGCAAACCCTTCGGCGCGCCACTCCACATTGGCGGAGTGCGGCTCGACGGGCGCGCTTTTCTCGCGCCCATGGCGGGTGTGACCGATCCCGGCATGCGCCGGGTGGCAAGCAGATTTGGCGCCACTCTCACGGTTACCGAGATGATCGCCGCGGATCTTTACGCCCGCGGCGATGCCGCCAACCGGCTGAAAGCAGAGGGCGCAGGCGCCGGGTTCCACGTGGTGCAGATCGCCGGCCGCGACCCTTATGTCATGGCGGAAGCGGCGCGCCTGGCGCAGGACTCCGGCGCGCTGATGATCGATATCAACATGGGATGTCCTGCGAAAAAGGTCACGAGTGGCTATGCTGGATCGCATTTGATGCGCGACCTTGGACTTGCGGTCTCGCTTATTCGCACCACGGTCGCGGCCGTGCGCATACCGGTCACGCTGAAAATGCGGCTTGGCTGGGACGGTCAATCGCTGAATGCTCCCGAGCTTGGTCGGCTGGCTGAAGCCGAAGGGATCGCCATGCTCACCGTGCATGGCCGCACCCGCTGCCAATTCTATTCGGCCAAGGCGGACTGGACCGCGATCGGCGAGGTCAAGAAAGCTGTTTCGATACCGGTCGTCGCGAATGGCGATTGTGCGAGCCTCGCGGACGCGGCGGCGATATTGGCGCAATCCGGCGCGGACGCGGTGATGATCGGCCGTTCCGCGATCGGGCGGCCCTGGTTCGTTGGCGATGTCGCCTTTTATCTGGCGCATGGCAAGGCCCGCGCCGAAACGCCGCCGGCCAAGCGCAAAGGCGCGGCGCTCGAACATTACGAAACACTGCTTGAATTGTTCGGTCCTTTGCAGGGCTTGCGCCATGCGCGCAAGCATCTCGCCGCTTATGCCGAGCGGGCGGGCGTCGTGGATGGCGCTGCCCTGCGCCAGCGTCTGGTCAGGCTCGAATGCCCCAGCGCGGTGAGATCCACCCTTTGCCAATTATACGACTCTCCTTCGTTGACGGAGGCGGCATGAGAAAATCTTTCGGATCGCAAGGATCGCCGCCGGCCGGGATGGCCTCAGCCGGAAGCGGCGCGGCCAAACTTTTGGACGCTTTGCCGCATCCGGTGGTTGCCGTCCTGGCGGACGGTTCGATAGCCGAAGCCAACTCCGCCGCCGAAGCATTTTTCGGGATGAGCCGGGCTTCCCTTTGGCAACAGAGACTAGCCAATCTCGTACTGGCATTCTCGCCGCTCCTGTCCCTCGTCGAGCAGGTGAAGTCGCGTGGCGCGGCGATTAATGAATATCGAGTCGATCTCAACTTGGCCAAGCCGGGAAGCGGCCGGCTCGTCGATATTTTCGTGACGCCGCTGCAGGAACCCGCCGGTAGTGTCGTGATCATGTTGCAGGAGCGCTCTCTTGCCGAAAAAATCGACCGGCAGCTCTCCCATCAGGGCGCCGGGCGTTCGGCCGCCGCGATGGCGTCCGTGCTCGCGCACGAAATCAAGAATCCGCTGTCTGGTATCAGAGGGGCCGCGCAACTTCTCGAAGCCGAGGCGACCGACGCCGATCGCTCCCTTACCAGGTTGATCTGCGAGGAGACCGACCGGATCGTGAAGCTTGTCGACCGGATGAGCGCATTTTCGGAACGGCGGCCGGCTGGGCGCGAAAAAGTCAATATCCATGCCGTGCTCGACCACGTCAGGAAAGTGTCCCAGGCCGGGTTCGCGCGCCATATCCGCTTTCATGAAAACTACGATCCCTCGCTTCCGGCGGTTCTCGGCAACAAGGATCAGCTCATTCAGATCTTCCTGAATCTGGTCAAGAACGCCGCCGAAGCGATTGGCGAGTCGCGCAGCGACGGCGACATCGAATTAACGACCGCCTTCCGGCCCGGTGTGCGCCTGCAAATTCCCGGCACGAAGGTGCCAGTGAGCCTTCCGCTGGAATTTTGCGTGCGCGACAATGGGTCCGGCGTCGCGCCGGATTTGTTGCCCTATCTGTACGATCCCTTCGTCACCACGAAAGCGGCCGGAACTGGCCTGGGGCTTGCTTTGGTTGCCAAGATTGTAGGCGACCACGGTGGTACCATAGAATGCGAATCCTTTCCCCGCCGCACGACGTTCCGGGTTCTCATGCCCATGTATGCGCCGGCCAGAGCGTGAAGCACGGCTAAGGCTCGCCGGAGCTAGGGAACCCCAAGCAAGACATTTGATTCCGGTAAGTGCGAGCCGGTTTTCCGCCCCTAGGAAAGTGCAGGTTGATGGCCACGGGCAATATCCTCATCGCCGACGACGATGCAGCGATCCGGACCGTCCTCAGTCAGGCCTTATTACGCGCGGGCTATGACGTGCGCGCGACCGGGAACGCGGCAACGCTATGGCGATGGGTTCAGTCGGGCGAGGGCGATCTCGTCATTACCGATGTCGTCATGCCGGACGAAAATGCCTTCGAGCTGCTGCCCAAGATGAAAAAATTGCGGCCGAATCTGCCGATCATCGTGATGAGCGCGCAAAATACCTTTATGACCGCGATCAAGGCGTCCGAGCGCGGCGCCTATGATTATCTGCCGAAGCCCTTCGACCTGCGGGAGTTGGTTGCGATCGTCGCGCGCGCAATGAGCGAGCCGAAAAATCGCGCCCGCGCCGCGCCCAACCCGGACTTGGAGGGCATGCCCCTCGTGGGGCGCTCCCCCGCCATGCAGGAAATCTACCGCGCCTTGGCGCGCCTGATGCAGACCGATCTCACGGTCATGATCAGCGGCGAATCCGGCACCGGCAAGGAGCTTGTCGCGCGCGCGCTGCATGACTATGGCAAACGCAAGAAAGGCCCGTTCGTCGCCATCAACATGGCGGCAATTCCCCGCGATCTCATCGAGAGCGAATTGTTCGGCCACGAAAAAGGGGCGTTCACCGGCGCCAATCAGCGTTCCGCCGGGCGCTTCGAGCAGGCCGAGGGAGGCACCCTCTTCCTCGATGAGATCGGCGACATGCCGATGGAGGCGCAGACCAGGCTTTTGCGCGTGCTGCAACAAGGCGAATATGCCACGGTTGGCGGCCGCGCCGCCATCAAAACAAACGTCCGCATCATCGCCGCGACCAATAAGGATTTGGGCGTACTAATCCGCCAAGGCCTCTTCCGCGAGGATCTGTTTTTCCGGTTGAACGTTGTCCCTTTGCGGCTGCCGCCGCTGCGCGAACGCCTCGAAGATATCGGCGACCTCGCGCAACATTTCTTGGTACTTGCCGCCGCCGAAGGCTTGCCGCTAAAACGTATCGAACCCGATGCCCTCGAGCGCCTCAAGCGCTATCGCTGGCCAGGCAATATCAGGGAACTCGAAAATCTCGCCCGCCGGCTCGCCGCGCTTTACCCGCAAGAATCCGTCACGGCGCAATTGGTCGACATGGAACTTAGCGTCGATGCGCCGGCGATCGTGCCGCATTATCCGGCGGCGATCGAACCGAAGAACGGGCGGTCAGGGGAGCCCGGGCGGCGCCCGACGCTTGCCGACGCGATGGAGAGGCATCTCGCCGAGCTTTTCCGCGAGCGCGGCGAGATGCCGCCCCCCGGACTCTATTACAGGATCTTGCGGGAGATCGAATATCCGTTGATTTCCGCGGTGCTCGCCGCGACCCGCGGCAATCAGATCAAAGCCGCCGAACTTTTGGGGCTGAACCGGAACACATTGCGCAAGAAGGTCCGCGATCTCGACATCAGGTGGATACGCTTGCCGCGCTAGGCGATATTCCCCCGATAAGCCAATGCCATCGGCCCCTCGGATTACCTGACCGGCAAAGGAACGACGATGAGCCTTGCCCGAACATTGAGTTTCGCCGCTGTCGCCGCCATTTCAAGCGCGGCATGCGGCGGGGACTCCGCTCACGCGGCGGCCATCTCCTTCCTATGCACCAATCCGAAAAGTGGAACGGCGTGGGAGGTCCATGTCGACTACGACCGGAGCACCGTCGATTCGTTTCCGGCCGAGATCACGGAGCGCCAAATCGCCTGGCACGACACTCTGCACGGCGGCTACTACTACCTGGACCGTGCCTCCGGAGCGCTGACGTTCCTGAATGCGTCGAGCACAGGCGGCTATGCTACCCACCATACATGCCATGTTGACTGACGGCATGCAGTCAATCACTGCGGAGGCAAAGGCTCGCCACGCCGGTTGGGGAGCGCGGCGCTGGACGATCAGCCTTTCCGCCGCCGTAGGGAGCCAGATACACAGCGATCTAAAACAGTGGGGAGCGCGGCCATCTAGTTGCTCAAATTTTAGGCTAATGCCTAAATTTCAGTCAGTCCGGAATGAAAGAGATTCGATCATAGCCTCTGTTATCTTATCCTCTGTCGCAGCGCAAAATCACGCTGGTTCGTCATGCTTGCCCGCTAGGAGCGCTAACGCACAATGTTTGGTGCGGTTGGCGCATCTTTTGCTTCGGTCTCCATTAAGGAGCGTCGGACCAGGACTTTTGTCAGAATTCTGCCGCTCGCGGCCATGTTGCGCGCGAGCGTTGCCAAGTTCAAAAGGCAAAAACGTCACGCTCCTCGAAAAATTCAATCGGTCGGAGGCGACCTGACGGAGGAGAAACGACATGCTGCTACCATCACCAGAGTGGTTGAATTCGGGCAATAACGCCTGGCAGCTCGCGGCTGCAACTTTTGTCGGTTTGCAGAGCCTTCCAGGCCTCACCATCCTCTATGGCGGCATCGTCAAGAAGAAATGGGCGATCAATTCCGCCTTCATGTCGATGTACGCCTTTTGCTCGGTGCTGATCGTCTGGCTGCTGTGGGCCTACAATATGGGCTTCGGCGAGCAGTGGTTCCCATTCTTGGGTAAACCCGGACCGGTGGCCTCCTCGGCATTTGAATTGTCTCCGGCGATCGTGCCGGCGGCGGCATCCGGAATGCCTGACCTCACCTTCCCGATGGCCACGCTGGTCTTCTTCCAATTCGTGTTCGCCGCGATCACGGTGATCATTCTGGCGGGCTCGGTGCTCGGGCGGATGAACTTCAAGGCGTGGGTGATTTTCTGCCCGGTCTGGATGACCTGCGTCTATGTAGTGGGTGCGTTCAGTCTGTGGGGCGGCGGCTGGCTCGCGACCATGGGAGCCGTCGACTTTTCCGGCGGCTACGTGATCCATCTCGCCGCCGGCACGTCGGGCTTCGTGGCGGCCTGGGTGATCGGCCCGCGGCTGCAGGCGGACCGGGACAACTGCCCGCCCAACAATCTCCTGGTGGCGCTGGCCGGGGCCGGCATCCTGTGGCTGGGCTGGAACGGCTTCAACGGCGGCGATCCCTACTTCGCAAACGCGAATGCGGGCGCGGCCGTGCTCAACACCAACGTCTCGACCGCGACTGCGCTCTTGGTCTGGACGATGATGGACACGCAGTTCAACGGCAAGCCTTCGATCGTCGGCGCCATCAACGGGATGATCGCCGGCCTCGTCGGGATCACGCCTGCGGCCGGTTACGTGGACGGCTATGGTGCCCTCATCATCGGCGTCTGCGCCGGCATTATTCCCTGGTTGAGCGCGAACAAGCTGCAGACGTCGGCGCTCATGAATAAGGTCGACGACACGCTCAGCGTCTTCTCGACCCACGGCGTGGCAGGACTGATGGGCGGCCTCCTGACCGGCATGCTGGCCAATCCCGACATGCTTCTCTACATCGGCACCGAAAAGGACGCGCCGGGCATCAACGCGACGGGCTGGTACTATGGCAATTTCACGCAGCTCAAATACCAGGCGATAGCCGCGCTCTTTATCATCGTATTGAACGCGGTCGCGACCTTCGTCATTCTCAAGGTCATCGGGATGTTCGTTCCGCTGCGGATGGACGAGAAAACGCTGCTGATCGGCGATATGGCCATACACGGGGAGGAGGCCTAGTACCCACTATCGCTCGATGGACAAGCCGTGATTCGACGCTGCATGAGCAGCATAGCCGAAGGCGACCCGAGCGAAGAGCGCGCTGAGCTTTAAAGCCCGGCGCGCTCGACTACAACCGCAATCGCAGGCTGGGTCAGCCCCTGCGTGCGCAACATCACCATTTGCAAGCGTTGATAGTGTTTTTTATCTTTCTCTTTACGCGCCGCTTTCTCCTGAAGCGTATCTTCTAATCGCTCTGGCTTGGGGGCGGAACTTAACGCTGATTCCTCATGATCGGAGGGCATCGGCCCGCCGTCCCGGCGGTCGCCTGCGCCCAGAGAGCCTCGGCTTCGATTCGTGACGAGACCGACATCCGCCGCGACGGTCAAAGTCATGTTCGCGGCGGCGCAAATTTTAGCTTTCCAGGCCGGCGATGGCGCGGGCAAAATCCCGCGCCTCGAAAGCTTCGAGATCGTTTGCGCCTTCGCCGACCCCGATGAAATGCACCGGAAGCTGGAATTTCTCGGCGATCGCGACGAGGATGCCGCCGCGCGCGGTCCCGTCGAGCTTGGTCATGACAAGACCGGTAACCCCGGCGACACGGCCGAAAATCTCGACCTGGCTGATCGCGTTTTGGCCGACCGTCGCATCAAGGACGAGAAGCACGGCGTGCGGCGCGCCGGGATCGACCTTTTTCATGACGCGGATGATTTTTTTGAGTTCGCCCATGAGCTCGGCGCGGTTTTGCAAGCGCCCGGCGGTGTCCATCAGCATCACGCCCGCGCCGCGTTGCCGCGCCTCTTTAATAGCATCGAAAGCCAGCGCCGAGGCATCGCTGCCTTGTTCGCGCGCGATGACCGGACACCCAATGCGCTCCCCCCATATGCGCAATTGCTCGATCGCGGCGGCGCGGAATGTATCGCCAGCAGCGAGCAGAACGCCATGGCCGTTGCTTGAAAATCGCGCCGCGAGCTTGCCGATGGTCGTTGTTTTGCCCGATCCGTTCACCCCGACCACGAGAATGACGAAAGGTTTCTTGCCCCCATCGATCTCCAGCGGCCGGGCATAAGGGTTTAGCGCGCGCTCGATTTCCGCGGCGAGGACCGCCTTGACCTCTTCGACGCCGACATTCTTGTCGTAGCGGCCGTGGCCGATCGCTTTCGCGATCCTCGCCGCCGTCGCGACGCCGAGATCGGCGCGGATCAGCACGTCCTCCAAATCGTCGAGCATCGAAGCGTCGAGCTTGCGCTTGGTGAGGATCGCGGCAAAACCTTCCCCGATCGAGCCGGACGAGCGCGAAAGGCCATCGCGCAGCCGTGTCCACCAGCTCCGCGTTGGTCCGGCTAAGGGCGGACCCACGGGAGTTATCTCGCGCGCGGATTCTGGCTCGAAAGCTTCGTCCTCCACCAGAGCAGAGAGGTCAGGCTCGAAAACCTCATCTTTCGCGGCAACCTCGGGAGCGAATGGCGCGGGATGAGCGGAGGCTTCCTCGCCGGCGCCGCCCGGGGCTTCGTCGGACGGAGTTGCGATCGCGGGCTCCGGTGGTGGCGTTTGCCGCCGCCGCCGCAATCTTGAGATCGTTGTGCTCACGATCCCCCAACTACCGGAGCCTAGAAGGAACGCGGCGGCGAGTTCGATTGCCCTCTCCTGCTGCAGCACAAAGTCGATCAATTGGCTCCACATGAACCGGGTGCTCCCATGGCTTTGCGTCTGGCGGAACGTGCGTAACTGCGGTCTTGGATTCTCCATCGACACCATAGAGCAGCCGGCCTCAAAGCACGAGCCGCCCGGCCTGAAACCGGACCAACCTGAACCTTGAAGGGATAGACGGCCCGCTTCGGGGTATGCCGCGGCTGCGAGAAATAGGGGCGGATTTGGCAGAACCGGCAAGCTATCCTTGGGAAATGGAAGTGACCGGCCCCGGTGTCACTTTCAACATCAGCGCGCCTTTTTCGATTGTCCCGAAAGTCGCCCTGTCCGCGCCGGAGAGCCAAATCTGCCCGCCCAAGGTTTCGAGCGCTTCAAAGAGCGCGTCGCGCCGGACCGGATCGAAATGGGCGGCAATCTCATCGAGGAGGACAAGCGGCGTCAGCCCGCTCATTGTTGCCGCGAGCCTAGCGTGCGCCAGAACCAATCCGGCGAGGAGCGCCTTCTGTTCTCCCGTCGAGGCCTGCGCCGCCGGGATTTGTTTTGGACCGTGGCGCACGCAAAAATCGCTCGCCTGCGGCCCGGTCAGGGTGCGCCCCGCCGCCGCGTCGCGGGACCGGCTGGCGTGCAAAATGCCACGATAAATGTCTTCCGCTTTTAGCGCCGGCCAGGTCCCCACAAGGCGCTCGACATCGCCCTCCAAGGCAACATCCGCCCATGGAAACGGCGACGTTTTGTCCCGCGTCTCGGCTATGAGCGCCGAAAGCCGCGATATGGTCTCGAACCGCGCGGCGGCAACCGCGACGGCGAATTCGGCGGCTTCCCGTTCGATCGCGTCGAGCCAGCGGCGGTCGGCGCCAGGGCCCTCCTCCAGCAAACGGTTGCGGCTGCGCAACGCACGTTCGAGCGAGGCGACGCGGGTCCCATGATCGGCATCGATGGCGAGCACGAGCCGGTCGAGAAACCGCCGCCGGTCTCCCGCCGGGCCAATAAAAAGCCCGTCCATCGCGGGTGTCAGCCATACCACGCGGACATGATCAGAAAAGCCGCGCATGGACCTCGCTGGCTCGCGGTCGATCCGGTATTTGCGCAGCGGTGGCGCGTTCGGCTGCGGCTCGATCCCGGTCCCAAGCTGGACGCCGCCCTTTTGCGTTTCAAGTTCGACCGAGATAGCGAAGCCGCCCCCGCCGTTGCTTCGCGCGCAATCTTTCAATTCCGCCCGGCGCAGGCCACGTCCAGGGGCGAGCAGCGACAGGGCTTCGAGAAGATTGGTTTTGCCCGCGCCATTGTCTCCGGTAAGCACAACGAGGCGCGCGTTAACGGCAAGATCGAGCGAGGCATAAGAGCGAAAATCGGCAAGCGCGAGCCGCCGCACGGCGACTCCCGCGAAGGCCGCAGGCGCGCGGGGCGCGGGCGCGGACGCCTCGAAAGACGTTTCGGTCATTATCGGAAAGGGCTCCTCAAAACTATGCAAATTGTCCATCTTTGACCAGAAGTCCAGGAATTACGCCGCTCACGTCTGTACCGCGGATTGTCCGGAATATCGGCAGTCGAACAACAATGTTTGACACTCCGCGCAAACATACATGTTCGCGGCGCGGGGAGATACGAAGACGGGATTTGGGCCAAGTGAAAAAGCGCGATAAGGTTTTAATTTTGAAGTCTGTTTCCGGCGTCTCCTCTGTACCTCTGTAAAAAGGGCGTCATGACCGGCCCCGGATCTGGTCCGGGGATTGAGCCGGGCATCCTCGCGTGGTGGTTTGGATGGCCGGGCGCCCATGCTGAGGGTGCCGGAGTTTTGAGGGAAGGAAAGGCGCCAGCCATTGACGTGGCGGTCAATATTGCCCGGCAAGCGAACATTTGAGAAGCGCGATCTCGCCAAAGTAAGGTCAAAAAGCTTGTCGATGATGGCGTCGACCTCGTGTTCGGCCTGTTTGATTTTGGCCGTCAGGCGGCGTATTTTTTCCCTTTCCTCGCGAAGAAAGCCTCCCCATTCGTTTCATTGTTTCAACGGAATTTCGGCGTTGAATTCCTTTCCCATTTTGGCCTGAAGGGATTCGAATTATAATGCCTCATATGCGACACGCAAAGGAAAGGAACGATGATGTCCACTTCGTTGAAAACTCTTGCCGCATCGACCCTATTGGTCGCGAGCATGACTGGGTTCGTCGGCACCGCATCGGCTGCACCGGCTATTGATCGGCTTGCGATCAAGAATGCGTTGCCAAGCACGATCGAGTCCGTGCAATGGAGGGGCTGGGGTTGGGGATGGGGTGCTCCGGTGGCCGGAGCAATTGTCGCCGGGGCCGTGATCGGCAGCGCATTGGCGGCGCCTTACTATTATGGCCCCGGACCATATTATTATCCGCGCCCTTATTATGCTCCTGCGCCGGCCGGCTATTACGCTCCTGGCTATGGCCCTCCGCCAGGTGGGGACGCCGTCGCCTACTGCATGCAGCGCTTCAGGTCGTACGATTCGAGGAGCGGAACGTATCTCGGGACAGATGGCTATCGTCATCCGTGCCCTTGATGGCGCCCAAGGGCGCAATTTTCCTCGATACCGACGCCGAGGCGGAATTTTTGGCCGCCTCGCCACTGTGATGGGCTGCGCCGCCCGCGCGGGGCCGCCCGCGATGTCTGATTTTTCGCCAATCGTACCAAAAAGTTTCACGTGAAACATTTTGGTACGATTGACACGGTATTATGTAGCAAGCTCACCTGAATTGCCATGGCCAAGCCGCTGCTTACGTAGCATCATGCTGGGATGGCAGAATCCTCGACCGTCACGGCTCTACGCTCCAAGCGCGACGAATTAGAGCGAATTATCAGCTCTTACGAAACGGCTATAACAGTCGCCAAGCGCGACCTAGCGCACGTTAATGCAACGCTGGAATTGTTTGAACGGCATGGTGCGGCGGCAGTCTATCCGTCGCGGCTTTCAATCGTTCGCATGTTCAAGCGCGGCGAGATTTTTGAATTATGTAAGACTGCGCTTTCGGTGTCGCCTCAATGCCTTGATACCCGCGAGTTAGCTCTATATGTTATCCGCGCGAAGGGCATGGATGAAAATGATACAATCTTGCGCAAGGCTATCGGCTTTAGGATCGTTCAAATTATGCTTAGACAAAGAGCGCGGGGCCGTATCGCAACTGCGGGACGCAGGCGCGGTGTGAAAATATGGGCTCTTGCGGAAATAGAATCGCTAGTTATTTAACCTTAGCGCAATTTCGCGCATAGGAAGGAGGTCCAAATGAAGCTTCACTTGAAGTTTCGCATGAACCTCACCGGAAAATCCCCATGGCGGGGAATCTCGGCTTCACGGTGCTCTTGGTAGAGGGGCGAGGCGTAAGCGGCCAAAGCGCCGCAGAGTTATCGCGGCAACGCAACGTCTTAGGCTGTGCGAACGCGCTTTCTACCCGGCGCGGGCCACTCGCGGATTATTTCTTTATTAAACATCATCTATCACAAGAAAGTGATTGACCTGTATCGGTCTTATATTGCACGTTGAAACGTGTAAACCGTTCTGAATCGAAAGACTGCGGTGCAGGAGGCAAATCAATGAGGAAAATGGTTGTCGGCCGCCGTGATACGTTCCGCGATACCTTCATCGTGCAGCAGGGCATGGATGAGTTACATACAGATTCGTCGGAGTGGTCTACGCCGACTCGCATAGTGAAAATGCCTGGAGGACGTCGCGTTCATATTATGGACCGCGCAATGTTCGATCATGCCGTTAAAGCTGCGATGCGGGAAAGCAAGTGAGTGGCAGGCATCGAAGAGAAGAATCAAAAGAGCGTTGAGCAAGAGTCGTCATTAATCCGTAGCTTTCGTTACATACATAGCGATGTTTGGGAGAGGATCGTTTTGTGTTGTGGCGATGACGAGCTGACCGCAATGGTGGCTTACGGCCTATATCAACATCGCAAGCGCGAATGGATCGAATACCACAAGCTACAGCATGGTGATTTACCGTCTGAGGATGAGGTGAAGGCATACTCGGTGAGTCAAAGAGATACGGCGATAAATGGCCTAATCAACGAAGCTGAAGTAAAAATGTTTCGGTTTGCCGATGATTATGCAAATGGGCAGTTGCCTACGTTGCAGAAGAACGCATTTAACGAACGAACAAAGGTTGAACTTGCCGCAGCAAGAGATGAATTAAAGAATATCTCAAAATATATAAAGTCTAGGACAGGATTTCGTCATCATGTTACAGCGCACATATTAGGGTTCGCTGCTTTGCTGGTCATTATTGCGTTTTTTACATTTGCACTAAACTTTGACAAAAGTCCACTTGAAATCGTGAATGTGGTTCGAGAAAAGCTATCTACTAATAGCGATGCCAATAGCCACTCCACTGCCGCGAGACCGGATGCTTCAAAGCCGCATTCGCCGCCATAAGGTACTGTTCGCCATTGCTGACGCGGCGGTTATCTTCGCGCCACGCCATTTCTGAGGCGTAAGCGCCGAGGTAACGCCCGCTAAAATGGTGATGCGTGCCGATTTGGGCGCGGCGAAGACGCGAGAAAAAGCTCTCAGCTTGGTTCGTGCAAGCGTCGCCGTCAGAATAGCACAGCTCATGGTTTATGCGCTTCGTAAGGAAGCGCTCGTGTAAAATATCCCAATGCCGGGCTTCGTCGGCATAGATGGTCGCATTACCATCGACCCGGCTTGCGATGGTCGAGATTGACTGAGCTTCGGAACGGAACACGAAAGGCAGCGTGATCCCATTGCGCTCGCGCATAATGACCACGACGCGGCGCTTGCCGCTTTGGTTCTCTGCCAAGCGCCGGTCGCGGCGGTTCTCTGTACAATTGGCCGGCTTTACGTAACCACCAAAATAGGCGCCGTCGATCTCGACTTCGCCAGAAACGGTTTCATCCTTCTTTTCGTCGGCAAGGGCTTCGCGGAGTTTGTGAGCCAAAACGAAAGCCGTCTTGTATTGGCAATCAAGGTCACGAGAGAGCTGCAAAGCGCTATGACCCTTGGCGCCGTTCACGAAGATCGCGATCGCCAGAAGATAGGTGCCAATCGGAAGCTTACGGCTGGCGAAGATCGTCGCGGACGTGACACTGAATTGATGCGAACAAGCCTTGCACTTCCAAAGCTTGCGCGTCTCATACTTGTAGGTGGCATTGCATTGGCAGCGCGGGCAAACTGGCTCGCCTTTGGTATCGGCCCAGCGGATTAGCCGGAAGGCGTCGTGGGCTTCCTCGTCCGACATGCGCGCGACTTTCGCTAGGCTTAGCGACCGCGCGGCATGTGAAAGGAGGAAGTGCTGAGACATTTGAATGCCAACGTTTTCCGTTGACATTACTTATAAGCGTTGAAAGCATTGGTGTCAACAAAAATCGTTGACGTTTGCTAAATTTATTGCTATCGGGCTCGCATGACGCCTGAACAATGTCGTGCCGCGCGGGGATGGTTGGACTGGTCGCAAGACAATCTTGCCAGCGCCGCGCACGTATCCCTTTCAACGGTGCGCGATTTTGAGAAATCGCGTCACGTTCCGATTGCGAATAATCTAGCGGCAATGGAAGCTGCGCTTGAGATGCAAGGGATTGTTTTCGTTGATGACGGCGGGACATACGGGATCACCTACGCCAAACCAGAAAAAGAGCAAGGCGCACTAGACGGAATCAATTGAATCTGCTATAAAGCCAAAGCCGCCGCGATCCGCTCCGGGATCGCGAACGGCCGAGCCAAGGATAGCGGTTTGCTAGGGCCTTAGCCCTTCAATCGGTTATGCGACGGCTTGCCACATGGGATACTCCTTTCGATTGCGAGTGTAGCCAGAGCGTGTCCGCGCAGACATTTGTGCTCTGGCAATAGGATAGTGGAGGCGGGGGGAGTCGAACCCCAGGGGGAGACCGTGGATAGGGGCTCCCTGGCACCGGCCAAACCGCCCCCGAACTTTACGAAGGCTCGCTAGCTAATGCTGGCGCGCCTTCGCTGTTTTTCAGCGCCCATCCGTCGCGACCATGCGATTCGAATTCGTCACGGCCATAGAGCAATGCCGAAAAATTGTTTAGCGGGTTTGTGCCCCCGATCTTTATTCCCATCTTTGTGATCATATCGAATAGCTCGGCTGTCTTAATTGGTCCTGGCATCTGTGTTAAAATCTCCGTTGTCGCTTTGACTGCCTCTGACCGCTCGGGGGAGATTTTGCGCCCCGGCTTTTGGGAGGGCGGGCGTATCTCTCCGGAGGGATCAGTTGCTTGCGAAGATATAGCGGTATTCGCGGTTCCCGTATAAAGCGCCAAAACCCGGCGAAGCTCATGGAGCTTAACCAAGCGCGGGTCTGGAGCGGCCTTTAGAGAGTTCTCCAGGCCATCGATTTCTCTTTTCAGTGACGCAATGAAGTCCACGGCCCAGTTCCTTTCGGGCCGCTTATATATCGGTCCCCATTAAATTGGAAGCGCTATTTCGTGGCGAACCGCGAGATTCGCGGAAATGGAGGGCGTGTGGATAGCGGGAATTAATGGGGACTGGATAGAAAAATATCTTGACAAACGAAAAATCTTTGCTCCGCAACGATTCGTTTAATGGCCATTAATTAGCTAGGTGAGCTTGCTACATAATACCGGATTGACACTTTGTGCAAACATACATGTTCGCGGCGCGGGGCGATACGAAGACGGTTTGGAGCAAGCGAAAAAGCGCGATAGGGTTTACATTGGGGGATTGTTTCATGATCCCAAGCCCCCTCATCCTGAGGCAGGTGCCGCGGGCGCCGTCTCGAAGGATGAGGCGAAGGGACCGTGCTCGCGTCATCATCCTTCGAGGCGAGCCCGCGCCGCCGCCGCCGTCAGCGCCGCCGCCGCCGGCCGCGCCGCAGGCTCCTTTTTTTGGTCCGCGCTTTCTGCCGACGCGACGCGCTCGGAAGATGGCGCGACGGCTGCCGTTATTGCCGGATCGCCTCTGTGGCCGCAAGGTCAACCGGTCCGGCTCCGATCTTTATGGAAGGTATTGGAAGCGGGGCTCGTCGCCGAGAAGCAGGACTGGCAGGTGTGGACTGCCTGGTACGACGACCGCCTCGCTGGCCGCGTCCGGGAAGAAAAACGCGAACTCGCCTATCTGCGGATCGCCGATGAGCTATGGAAGCAAGGCCCGGCGATCGTAAACGCCGAAATCGCGAGGCGGGTCGAAACGGTTGCGCCACCGCTGGTTAAGCGTCCTTGACGTCAAAATCCATTCGCGGCTACGGCTGGCCGTGCTGTTTAAGACAAGCTATGACCGCGGCGCTGGCCTTTCTTTCACGGCGTTGAAATCCACACTGGCGGCAGCACGCCCTTTCGCGATATGACAAAGCGCGATTTTGCACACCAGCGCGCGGGGCCGAGCCATGAACTTCTTTTCTCGCTTCGGATATTTGGTCGCCGTTTTTTTTGTCGTTGCCCTATTCATCTCGGACGGAGTTGGCGCCGCTTTTCATCTGAGCAGTCAGTTAACGGGCGTTTTAACGCTTTTGTTCTGGGGGCTGCCCTGCGTCTATTACGGCAGAACCCTCGACCATCCTGGAAAACGGAGCTACTTCTTCGGGCTTCGGCTGGACTTTTGGGGCTACGGGCTCATCGCCTTCGGACTCCTCGACGCCTATCTCAATTGGGGCAGCCTTGGGCGCCATTGGGTAGCGGCCGTCTAAGAGGGGGGACACGGACTCCGGGGGAAGCTTCGAAACGAAAAGCGGCGGCTATTTTGGGTGTGGGAACGCAACATGCCTAGCCTGCAAGCATCCAATTTGAGCCTGGACGCCCAGCGACGCCGTATTCTCTTTCGGTCCTGGCATCGCGGAATGCGTGAAATGGATCTTGTTTTTGGCCGTTTCGCCGACGCCGAAATCGCCAGCCTTGGCAGTAGCGAACTCGACGATTATGAACGCTTGCTTGAGGCACCGGACCGCGACGTTTTCAACTGGCTTACCTTTGAAGCGGAAACACCAAGCTCCTACGATACGCCGGTGTTACGAAGAATCCGTGCCTTCCATAGCCATGCGGGTCCAATCCATACATAAGCCAGAGTGCTTGTCCGGCGCTCCGCAAAAAGCTTTCGAATTGACCCTGTGTCGTAACTGTTTTCAATTAAGGGACAGTGGCCTTTCATAAGGGCGCCGGCTGATTGAGGCGCAACAACGAGGGTCCGCTATGCCGGTTCTTACGTATGGAATTTTCAAAGACCTCATAATTCCTGGAATTGCCGTACTTAGCGGCATCATAGGAGCTGCCATAACTATTTACATTTATTATAGGAACAGTAACCTCCGGCGTGCCGAATGGCTTTACTCCTTGTTTGAGAAATTCTACTATCAATCGAGTTATGCAGATATTCGCCGGCTTCTTGACTATGGCAATGAAGACAGCATACAGCGTCTACGCGGTGCCTTGCGGGTCATACTGACGAATCTCTTGAGGAGAAACTTGTCGACTATCTGAACTTCTTCGAGTTTATCGCAAGCCTCTGGAAGCTACGGCAACTTCCTATCAAGGAAATCCAAATGATGTTTGACTATTACATTCGTCGCATTGGGAGCTATGACTTTATAACGGAATATCTTCAAGAGCAGGGGTTTGAAGGCGTTTTGCAATTGGTAAGAGAAGTCTGCCGAAAGGGCGAGACAAAATGAGTCCTGACTATCTATTCGTTTATGGGACTCTCCGCCGGGACAGCGACAGTGAAATGTACCACCTCTTGGCGCGGTACGGTCAATTTGCGGGCGATGCCACCTATCGAGGTAAGCTTTATATGGTGGACTACTACCCTGGTCTCGTCCCTTCAGATAATCCGCGAGACGTTGTTTATGGTGAAGTCTACAAACTGAGTTGCCCAGATATCGTCTTATCCCGTCTTGATGACTATGAAGAATGTGGCCCAAAGTTTTCTGAACCGACTGAATATGTGCGGCGCAAGCAGTATGTGAAACTCAAGAGTGGGGAAGTTATTAGCGCATGGGTCTATATTTTCGATCGTCCTACGGACCGGTTGCAACTTATTGAATCTGGCGATTTTTTCAGAAAGAGTTGAGTCCTCCATTTGATCCAAGGGAATGGCTCATCGTACAGTATCTAATTCACAAAATGTTGCTACCGGTCACGCTTGGCACTTCACGCAAACAATAAAAACGGTGACGAGTTATACCATGAACCGCAATTATATTCCGGCAGAATCGGAATTTGCCGGATTGGCCACAAACAGCGGGCGATGTAAGTTGTGGCTTCGGTGCGCCCAGCAGCCGCGATCAATTGCCAATTAAAACGTCACTATACCGGTGCGTATGATGACCGTAGCCGCGGCCTTGGCACCCACGAGGATTGCCATATTCGAGGACCGTGAGGAGCGTGACTGATTTTAAACGCGTGGTGGGCGAGCTTGCCAAGGGCGGGTCGCTCACGCTCTCCTCCGTAGCCGATGGTTTTGATGCGTTTTGCGCCGCCGATTTGACGCGTGCGCTCGCGCGGGATGGGGAAAGCCGGGCTGTCGCGCTCATTCATGTCGCGCGCGATGGCCAGCGCGCTCGCGGCTTCGGCGATGCGCTTGGCTTCGCCGCGCCGGACATCGAGCTCCTCGATTTTCCCGCCTGGGATTGCCAGCCCTATGACCGGGTATCTCCCGACGCCGCGATTTCGGCGCGGCGGATCGTGGTTCTCTCGCGGCTTGCCCGTACACGCGCCGCATCGGAGCGTCCGCGCATCCTGTCCACCACGGTGAATGCCCTGGTCCAACGGGTGGCGCCTCTTGGCAAAATAGCGGGCGACACGTTTTCCGCCGCACCGGGCAATGTGGTCGATCGCGACGCGCTTGTAGACTGGCTCGAAACCAATGGCTTCGCGCGGGCATCAAGCGTGCGCGGCACGGGCGAATATGCCGTGCGAGGCGGCATCCTCGATCTTTTTCCGCCCGGAATGCCGCAACCGTTGCGCCTCGATTTTTTCGGCGATGCGCTCGAATCGATCCGCGCCTTCGATCCAGAGTCGCAACGCACGACCGCCCAACTGCGCGGCCTTGATCTCGTGCCGATGAGCGAAGTGCAGCTCACGAGCGAATCGATGCGCAGGTTCCGCCAGGCCTATGTCGCCCATTTCGGCGCGCAGACGCGCGGCGACGCTCTCTACGAAGCGGTCAGCGAGGGCCGCCGTCATCAAGGTCTCGAACATTGGCTGCCGCTGTTTTACGAAAAGCTCGACACACTGTTCGATTATTGCGCTGGAGCTCCATTGATGTTCGATCCTCTCGCCGAAGCGGCGGCAAGCGAGCGGTTCGCGCAAATCGAGGATTATTTTGACGCGCGCAAGAATGCGCATGACGCCGATCCCAATCATTCGACCTATAAGCCGCTGCCGCCGGATGCGCTTTATCTCGCGCGGCCCGAGTGGGGCGCGCGCATCCGGGTGGCAAGTCTCATTTCCGTAACGCCATTCGCGCAGCCGCAAACCGGCAATGGTCTTGCCGTCGATTGCGGCTCAAAACAAGGTCGCACGTTCGCCGCCGAGCGCGCCGATCCAAACGCCAATGTCTTTGCCGCCGCTATCGGCCATTTGCGTGCCCTGCAAACAGGCGGCAAGCGGGTTGTCCTCGCCGCCTGGTCGGACGGCTCGCGCGAGCGGCTCGCCCATGTCCTCGCCGACCACGGCTTTACCAGCACGGCGCCGGTATCCTCGCTTGCACAAGCCCTCGCGCTGCCGCCAAGCACGCTCGCCTTGGCGGTCATCGGCATCGAGCAAGGTTTCGAGGCGCAAGGTCTCGCGCTTGTCGGCGAACAGGATATCTTGGGCGACCGGCTGCCCGGCGGCCGCCGCAGGCCGCGTCGCGCCCAGGATTTCTTGACCGAAGCGGGTGCGCTCGCGGCGGGCGACATGGTCGTCCATGTTGATCATGGGATCGCGCGTTTTGCCGGTCTTAAGGCGATTGAGGCCGCCGGCGCGCCGCATGATTGCCTTGAACTGCATTATGCCCAGGGGGCCAAGCTTTTTCTCCCCGTGGAAAATCTCGAGCTTTTGTCGCGCTATGGCTCGGAGGTGACCGAAGTTGAACTCGACAGATTGGGTGGCGTTGGATGGCAAAAGCGCAAGGCACGCATCCGCAAGCGCGTCCTCGATATGGCGGCGGGTCTGATCAAGATCGCCGCCGCGCGGCAGACCAGGGCGGCTCCGAAGCTCGTCCCGCCGGAGAATCTCTATGCCGAATTTTGCGCGGGCTTTCCCTATGAGGAAACCGGCGACCAGCAGGCCGCGATCGACGCGGTTTTGGACGACATGGCTTCCGGCCGGCCGATGGATCGCCTCGTCTGCGGCGACGTCGGTTTCGGCAAGACCGAGGTTGCCTTGCGCGCGGCCTTGGCTGCCGCGATCGAAGGCAAGCAGGTGGCGGTAGTCGTGCCGACGACGCTACTCGCCCGCCAGCATTACAAGAATTTCGTGGCGCGCTTCTCGCATTTGCCGGTCAAGGTCGCGCAAATGTCGCGGATGGTTGGCGCCGCCGGTCTCAAATCCGCCAAGCTCGGCGCCGCTTCCGGAGAAATCGATATCATTATCGGCACCCATGCGCTGCTCGGCAAGGGGGTGAGCTTCAGGGATCTCGGCCTCGTCATTATCGACGAGGAGCAGCATTTCGGCGTCAAGCATAAGGAGCGGCTCAAGAAGCTGCGCGCCGAGGTCCATGTCCTGACTTTGTCGGCGACGCCGATTCCGCGCACCCTTCAACTCGCCATGACCGGCGTACGCGACCTTTCGATCATCGCGACGCCGCCGATCGACCGGCTGGCGGTCCGGACCTTTATATCGCCGTTTGACGAATTGCTCGTGCGGGAAGCGTTGCTGCGCGAGAGATATCGCGGCGGCCAGAGCTTTTATGTTTGTCCGCGCATCGACGATATCGAGGAAGCAAGTGCCTTCCTGCGCCGGAACGTAGCGGAAGTGAAATTCGTGGTCGCGCATGGCCAGTTGGCGGCGAGCGAGCTCGAAGCGAGGATGGCGGCGTTCTACGACGGCCAATACGACGTGCTGTTATCGACGGCGATCGTTGAATCCGGCCTCGATATTCCCGCCGCGAATACGCTTATCGTGCATCGCGCCGACATGTTTGGTCTCGCCCAGCTTTATCAGTTGCGCGGGCGTGTCGGGCGCGCGAAAATCCGTGCCTATGCGCTGTTCACGGTGCCTCAGGGCCGCAGCATTGCGGCGCAAGCCGAACGGCGTCTCAAATTGCTGCATTCGCTCGATACGCTCGGCGCCGGATTCGAACTTGCGAGCCATGATCTCGATATTCGCGGCGCCGGAAATCTGCTCGGCGACGAACAGTCCGGGCACATCAGGGAAGTCGGCTACGAGCTTTATCAAGAGATGCTCCGCGAGGCGGTCGAAGCCTTGCGGGCAGGTATCGCGGAACCCGCCGAGGAGACATGGTCGCCTTCGATCACTCTTGGCACGCCGGTGACGATCCCGGAGGATTATGTCGGTGATCTGCACTTGCGTCTTAGCCTCTACCGACGGCTCGCCGCGCTCACGTCCGACGCGGAAATCGAGAGTTTTGCCGCGGAAATGATCGACCGTTTTGGGCCGCTGCCTAGCGAAGCCGAGGAATTGATGCAATTGGTCGCGATCAAGGTTTTGTGCCGGAAGGCGCATGTCGAAAAGGTCGAAGCTGGCCCAAAGGGAGTCATCGTTGCGTTTCGCGACAACTCCTTCGCCAACCCGCAAGGCCTTGTGCGCTATATCGCGGAACAAGGCCCGCAAGCCAAGGTGCGGCCGGACATGAAAATCGTGTTCGTCCGCGCTTTTGAGACGACGGCCGCCAGGTTGGAGGGCACGCGGCAAATCCTAGGCACGCTCGCGGCGCTCGCAGCGAAAAAGGCGGCGTGAGTGGATCTGCTTTCGCCGAGCATCGGAGCGACAGCGCGGCGAATCCGAGAATAGCGAAGTCCTGACGCGGCGATTTTGTCACGAAAACGTCGTCATCCTATTATGACAACAGCCGAACGCAAGGGCGATCGCTTTCTTGAAGTCCTGGCCACTGCCTAGCCCCGGTCTATCCAGACGAAACATCGGAAAATGAACTTTTTTCAGCGCTTTACCTTTCTGTTCTCAGCCCCTGCCTTCGACACTGAGGATCTCGAAGGCATGCGCGTTCAACAGATCATCACGGCGATCGAGCGCATGGGCTTCCAAGTGGTGAAGGCGCGTCGCTTGGAGGACGCGGAAATTGCCGTGCAAACCGACGCCGCGATCGGCTGCATAATAGTGGATTGGGGCAAGAAGGGTTTTGAGGGAAAGCCTGCGGCATTGATAAATCTGATGCGCAAGCGCGGCCTCGATATGCCCATCATTATATTGGTGCGCCGCAAGCGCTTCGAGGACATTCCCGTGGAGGTTCTCGACTTCATCGACGGCTATGTGTTTCTCGCCGAGGAATCTCCGGAATTCATCGCCAAGAATCTGGTCAGCCGGTTGAAGCAATATGCTGAAACCCTGAAGACGCCTTTTTTCGGCGCGCTCGTTGATTATGCCGAAGAAGGGAACCAATTGTGGACCTGTCCGGGTCACAATGGCGGTGTTTTCTACAGCCGTAGTCCAATTGGCCGCATCTTCATGGAGCATCTTGGGGAAGCGATCTTCCGCGACGATCTCGACAATTCAGTCCTGGAGCTTGGCGACCTCTTGACTCATGAAGGCCCGGCCCTCCAGGCGCAAAAGGAGGCAGCCGCGATTTTCGGCGCCGAAAAGACCTATTTCGTCCTTAATGGAACCTCCACGTCGAACAAGATTGTTCTTTCTAATCTCGTCGCCGAGAACGATCTTGTGCTGTTCGATCGTAACAATCACAAGGCGGCACATCATGGTGCATTGCTGTTGGGCGGCGGCATCCCGATCTTTCTGCCAACCGACCGCAACGCCTATGGGTTGATCGGGCCCATTCACCACGCCTCGCTGGACGAGACGGCCATACGCGAACGCATCCGCGAGAATCCGCTGGTCCAGGACCCCGAAGCCTGGCGCCGCGAGCGGCCATTCCGTGCCGCGGTCATTGAGCAATGCACCTATGACGGAACGATCTACGATGCCGAGGAAATCGTCGAGCGGATCGGGCATCTCTGTGATTATATTCTGTTCGACGAGGCCTGGGCGGGCTTCATGAAGTTCCATCCGATCTATAAGGGACGCTTCGCGATGGGGTTGGTAAGGCTCGACGCGAAATCGCCTGGTATCGTCGCCACACAATCGACCCATAAGCAGCTCGCGAGCTTCTCGCAGGCCTCGCAAATCCATGTTCGCGACCGTCATATCCGCGGGCAGAGGCGCCGCGTCGAGCACCGTCGCTTCAACGAAGGATTTATGCTGCATGCTTCTACCTCGCCTTTCTATCCTCTTTTCGCGTCCCTCGACGTCGGCGCGCAAATGATGAAAGGCCGGTCCGGCGAGGTCTTGTGGGATGACACGATCAGGCTCGGAATCGAACTGCGCAAAAAGCTGCGCGCGATCCGGGCCGAGTTCGAGGAGAAGGAGAAAGACCCGGTTCGCCGTTGGTTTTTCGATCCTTTCGTGCCGGACAGCGTTGCGATCCCCGATGCTGCCCATGAAGGCGCGACGCACAACGTTGCCTGGGAGAGCGTGTCGACCGATCAACTGGCACGCCATGCCCAGTTCTGGGAATTGTCCCCCGGCGCCGCGTGGCATGGTTTCGCTCAGAGCAAGACGGGGTTTGCGATCACCGATCCCGCCAAGCTCACTTTGTTGACGCCGGGATTCGATCGCAAGACAGGCGCTTACGAGGCACACGGCGTGCCGGCGCCGATCGTTGCGCAATATCTGCGTGAAAATCGCGTCGTGCCGGAAAAGAACGATCTGAATTCGCTCCTATTCCTGCTCACGCCGGGAGTCGAATCCAGCAAAGCGGGGACGCTCGTCAGCGCTCTTGTGGCTTTCAAACGCCTTCACGACGACAATGCGCCGCTCGCCGATGTCATGCCGGAATTTGTCGCGCGGCGCCCGACCCGCTATCGAGGTGCCCGCCTGAGGGACCTTTGCGCCGACATGCATGTATTTTTTCGCGACGCCAATGTCAGCACCTTGCAGAAAGCGCAATTTTCCCCCAAACATCTTCCCGAGATGGTTATGACGCCGCGCGAGGCCTCCCGTCATCTCGTGCGCAACAATGTCGATTATCTTCCGATCGACCAGATCGAGGGACGCATCGCGACGACGCTCTTCGTCGTCTATCCGCCCGGCATCGCGACGATCGTGGCCGGCGAAAGACTTTGCGAGAGGGCGCGGCCGATGATCGAATATCTCAAAACCTTTGAACGGAGCGCTAATATTTTCCCCGGGTTCGAAGCCGAGATTCAGGGACTTTATCGCGAGGTAGACGAATCGGGCACGATCCATTTTCATACCTATGTCGTGCGTGAATGACCCGAAGGATTCACAGACGAGCGTGTGATGACGGTCCATGAAGCTGCGAATCGACACGGCAATGATAAGGTGGCCGATGTCGTCGTGCGATCCTCGCGAGACGATGACGTCAACGCGATGGTTGCGATCTATCTTCATCATATCCGGGTTGGCGTCGATGCATCGGGAAGCTATGGATTCGACGCGCCGCAACTCACGGATCTCAAGCAGCGACGCAAGAACATGCAGAAGCGCCGGCTGCCGCATCTTGTCGCCGAGCGGGCCGGGACAGTGGTCGGCTACGCTTATGCCGTGCTCTTTCGCAAGAGGCCGGCCTATCGTTACGTCGTCAAACATTCGATCTATGTTCACTCCGACCATCTGCATTCGGGCATTGGCCGGCTGCTTCTACCCAAGCTCATCGACGCTTGTGCTGCGTCGGGATACCGGCAGATGATTGGCTATATCGACGCGTCCAATTGTCCCTCCATTCAATTGCACGAAGCCCTCGGGTTTCGGCAGGTAGGCTATCTGCCATCGATCGGCTTCAAATTCGGCCACTGGACGGATTCGGTGATCATGCAGCGTTCGCTCGGGCCGGGGGCCACAAGTCAGCCTGATATGTGGCTGTAATTCCAGTCGGCACTCTGACAACCGAACTCGTGCACCAGACCAGTTTTCCCACGCGGGAAGCAGCGAAACGAGAGCTGTTCGCCTATATCGAAGGATACTACAATCGTCAGCGGCTCCATTCCGCCCTCGGATATATCACCCGGAACAGGCAGAGCGCCAAGCCGCTTAATCCAGTGTCCACTAAATCGCAGGAAGGTCCCTGAAGACGCATAGCGACTGGTACGTGCTAAGGCACGAGGCCGACGCGCAAAAGGCCTGTTGCATTCCGGAGAACCCGCGCGGCGGACGGCAAGATCAGAGCTACGATCCCTGCCAGCCGCAGATCAAGATTCCCCGCAAGGTCTTGAAGGGCGGCTCCGACCTCTGCGCACCGAACTATTGCCGCCGCTACCGGCCTGCCGCGCGCCATCCGGAGCCGGTCGATACGTCGACCAGCCGTGTCGGGTTCCGCTGCATTGTCCGGAACCGGAAAAAGGACGGCCATGAAATCGAATAATTTTGCACTCTGGGCAACGGCTTTCGGCACAAGCCTTTTTTCGGTCGTCGCAACGGCAAGCGACAGTGTGCAAAAGGCGGGACCGCTGACGCCAGTGGCCGTCATTTCATCGCAGGACATCAACGCGATCGCCCGTGACGTCTATCTCTACGCCTATCCGATCGTCAGCATGGATGTGACCATGCGCCAGGCCACCAATGTGCCAAACGCCGGCATGATTAACATGCGCGCGCCGGTCAATCAGTTTGCGCATGCGCGCGCCTTTCCGCGGGCTGATGAAAAGGATGTGGTGCGTTTCAATTTCGACACGCTTTACTCGCTGGCCTGGCTCGACCTCGCTCCTGAGCCGATGGTCCTTACGGTGCCCGATACAGGCGGACGCTACTATTTGCTTGAGATGCTCGATATGTGGAGCGACGTCTTCTCGATCGTCGGCAGCCGCACGACCGGTACCAAGGCGGGCAATTTTGTGATCGTCGCGCCCGGCTGGAGCGGGACTCTGCCCGAGGGCGTCGGTAAAATTGTTGCGCCGACACCGGCCGTTTGGATTCTCGGCCGCACGCAGACCAACGGACCGGCCGATTACGTCAACGTGCATCACATCCAGGATGGATATAGGCTAATGCCGCTGAGCCAGTGGGGCAGGGACTATACGCCGCCGCAAGATGTTCCGGCCGATCCCTCCGTCGACTCCAAGACGCCTCCACAAATGAAGGTCAACCGGATGAATGGTGTTGCGGTGCTGACCCGGCTCGCGGAGCTGTTTTCGAAATATCCGCCGCATGCAAACGACTACCCGATTTTGTTCCGCATGCGGGCGCTCGGCCTCGAACCGGGCACGCCCTTCGATCCCGGCAAGCTCGATCCCGCGTTGGCAGCGACGATCAACGCTGCCGCCAAACAAGCGCTCGACGGATTGGCCCCGGCCATGCGGAAGATGGGCAGACTCGTGAACGGCTGGAATATCCTGACCGAGAATGTAGGCACTTATGGCACTTCTTATAAGCGGCGCGCCGTGATCGCGCTCGGCGGGCTTGGCGCCAATTTGCCGGAGGACGCCGTCTATCCGACCGCATTCGTCGACGGCAAAGGCACGCCGCTGAGCGGTGCGAACAAATATGTTCTGCATTTCGACAAAGGCAAGCTGCCGCCGGCGAATGCATTCTGGTCGATCACCATGTACGACCAGGATGGCTTCCAGGTGCCCAATCCGATCAACCGATTCGCCATCGGCGACCGCGACAAGCTCGCCTTCAACGCGGATGGTTCGCTCGATATCTATGTGCAGGCTGAATCGCCCGGAAAGGACAAGGAATCGAACTGGTTGCCCGCGCCGAAGAACGCGCCGTTTCAGCCAACCTTGCGGATTTACTCGCCGCGGCCAGAGGTTGCAGACGGCACACGGGCACCGCCGCCGTTCCGGCGGATGCATTGAGAGGGAATGCTCCATAGCCGAGGCATCACCTTGGCCGCCACGTCAAAGCCAAACGAGCGACGGACACCCAGTGGAACGGAGATCGACATGACAAACACTTGCGCCCGCGTTGCTGGGATCATCGCTGCCGTCGCCCTTCAGTTCGCGGCGCCGTGTGCATGGACGCAAGCCGAAAGCGTTTCCGCTGAGGAGGCGCCGGAGATTGCGTGCGAGGCCTATATCTACGCTTATCCACTCGTGTTGATGGACGTGACCCGGCGCGTCAGCACCAATGTTGCGAAAGTCGCCGGCCTGCCTGGGAGAATCAAGCCGGATCAAGTGTCGAACGAAATCGTCAGCGGGCTCGACTGGCTGCCGACGCTGATGGTCCTCGGCGTCGTTAATCGCGGGGATAATCGGCGCGACCATCACCGCGGCTGGAATATTTGCAGCTGCCAGCCGCCGGATCGCGACGCAAAAAAGGGCGCCTCATGTGAGACGCCCTTCCGCCGCTGCGCCGGGCGTGGGAGGGAGCCGCCCAGCTCGCGAAGTTACGCTGCCCTTGGCGTCGCGATCGCCGCCTTCCCGCCCTCGGTCCAGATCGGGATCTGGCGCGGTTTCTGCGCCTCGGGGAGTTCACGCGAGAGATCGACGTGAAGCAAGCCGTTTTCAAGGCTCGCGCCGGTCACATGGACGTGATCGGCAAGCTGGAAGCGGCGCTCGAACGAGCGGGCCGCAATCCCCTGATAGAGCACTTCCGGCTTCGCCGTTTCGCTCCCGCCCTCGCGTTCCCGCGAACCATGAATGGTGAGGGTGTTTTCCTTGGTTTCGATCGAAAGATCGGTTACGGCGAAACCGGCGACCGCCACCGATATCCGGTAGGCATTCTCGCCGGTGCGTTCGATATTATAGGGCGGATAGCCCGGCATGGTTTCGAGCCCAGCGGCCTGATCGATCATGTTGAACAACCGATCGAACCCGATGGTCGAGCGATAAAGCGGAGAAAGATCAAACTGACGCATCTCACGATACTCCTTGCATGAAGCGAGACGAGGTGTTGCACCAATCACGGTCACCATGCAGCGCGAGCTGCCAGCATTATCAACGCTGCGCCCACGCCGCTCGCGCGTCCTGAAACGGCCCGCGCATCCTTGATGTGGGACGAGGGTTTGACATTGCAAGAGGGGCGAGCCAGGCAAAAATTCCGCAGGTCAAAGTTTTCCGGCATAAGCGGCCGCCGGCGGTTAAAATCACTTCAGAGGCCTAGTCATGGAGCAGCGAAATTTCACGATGGAACTTTGCACGATCTTGGAAAATCCGGCGCCCCCCGGCGCTGTCGTCTCGGCAATCGCTACGCGGGACAAGTGGAAGCTGCGGGCGGCGCGCTGGAGCTGCGGCGCGGCGTGCGCCGGAACGATCGCGATTTTGCCGGGACGCGCGGAATTCATCGAAAAATATTTTGAAGTCATCGGCGAATTGCTGAGCCGGAACTTCGATGTCGCGATCCTGGATTGGCGCGGGCAAGGCCTCTCTGGCCGGCTCGCGAAGAATCCCCGCAAGGGCCACATCGGCGATTTCCGGGCCTTTGAGCGCGATCTCGATGCCTTGGTGGAACATGTCCTCGAACCGTTCTGCCGGCCCCCCTGGTTTGCGCTTGGCCATTCCATGGGCGGGGCGATCGCGCTTGCAAAGGCGCGCGGCAGCTCTCCTTTTGCGCGCATGGTCCTGACCGCGCCAATGATCGACCTTTATGGGCTGCGCTTGCGGCGCGGCACGCGCATTTTCGCCAAGGCGCTCGTCCTGCTAGGGCAGGGCCGCCGTTTCATGCCCGGCGGCGGTCCAAACCCCTATATGTCGGCAAGCTTCGAAGGCAATGTATTGACGTCCGATTCAAGCCGCCATGCCCGCTCGGCGGCGATCATCGAGGCGGCGCCCGAGCTTGCCATCGGCGATCCGACGATCGGCTGGATCAATGCCGCCTTCCGCCTCATACGGCGCTTCGAGGATGTGGCGTACCCGTGTCGGATCTTGACCCCGATTTTGATCCTCGCCGCCGGCGCCGACCGCGTCGTCGATACCGCCGCGACGGAATATTTCGCGAGCCGCCTCAAGGCCGGCAAGTGCCTCACATTGGCAAGCGCCCGTCACGAAATCCTGATGGAGCGGGATCCATTGCGTGAGCTCTTCTGGGCCGCTTTCGATGCGTTTCTTCCCGCCGAACGTGCGGCCAGGGATGGCACCTCTAGTAATCAGTTCATAAATAATGGACATTCACCCGGCGGATCCGAGGGACGTTTTTTCGGCAACGAAATAATGCCTCCCAACCACCGAATTTAGATTGATGGATCACGGCCGCCAGTCAGGGCCGTTGATTGCAGCCGCAATCCGGCGAAGGCAACGTCGCTTCCACGCATCGAAAGCCCGCCGATCTACTTGACTGGAACGAAGAGGAATGATTACCGTGCCGGAGTGGTTTGATGGTTCGTAGGTCCAAGGTGGAGGTTTCGGTAGTGTCGTTGCCGCTCGAAGAACTCGAAGAAAGAGTATCGGCTTCCGGCGCCGCGGCTCAAGACGGCGATATGCCGGTCCTGACCGATCCGGACGGGCAATTCGCCCGAAACTATAATCGCCGCAATTTCCTGTTCCGGCATGAGCTCAAGGATCACCCGCTGTTCGAGCTGCCAAATCTGATCGCGCTGGCCAAGCGTCCAGCGCATGTGGAGGCCTATTGGTCCAATGGCAAGGTAGAACCCACCGATTCCTGGGGCACCGACCGCGCCCCCCGGCTGACGCTCATCGACACGATCGCCAATATCGGCGACAATAATTCTCTGGTGATCCTGAAGCAGGTCGCGCAGGACCCCGTCTATGGTCCGGTGCTCCAGGGTTTCTTGGCGAGCGTCGTCGCATTGTCGGGCGAGCAAATGCGTCAAGACGTGGTGGTGGGCGAGACAAGTATTTTGATTAGCTCGCCCAATCGTCTTACCCCCTATCACATGGACGATGATTGCAACTTTCTCATGCAAGCTGTTGGGAACAAGACGCTTTTTGTATATGATCACAACGATCGGTCGCTCGTCTCGCACGAAGAGCGCGAGCAATACCACATGGGTAACGCTAACAGCATTGTTTACCAGGAAAGCCGGAAATGCGAGGCTACCGCCTATGAGCTCGACGCCGGATATGGCGTGCATATCCCCGTTTTCGCCCCTCATTGGGTGCGCAATCACGACAACATCTCGGTTGCCTTGAGCGTCAATTACCAGCTGCGCCCTATGCTCGCCGAAAAACGGATATACCGGGTGAATAGCTTGCTGCGCAAACTGGGTGCCGCCCCAACGCCGCCGGGCTTTTCCCCTTCGCGCAATCGCTGGAAGATCGCCGCCGCCAATGGCCTTTATGCCGCCTATCACCTCTTGCGGCGGAAGCGGGCACGTCCGCTCTGGACGCCACGGCCTGAATCGCAAGGTCATGGCAAGCGAGCCGGTCGATCGCGCGACGAAGTCTCGCGCGGGTGAACGGAAGGGCGGGGCCAGCGTCACTCCCAGCTTGTTGCGTCGATCGTAATTCACGCGATAGATGTTTATTCGTTCGCTTGTGCAGCTATGAGAGTCAATGCCCGCCGTAATCGCTACATTATCGCCATTTTGCACTAATTGTGGTGCATAGGTTGGAATATGCGAGCCCAGGTGCCAGCGCGAACTGACCGGCGGGGTTTGCGCATGGGACGCTGCCGGCAGCCAAGATCAGGGATTTTCAACGATGTCTCTCTCAAATCGGATCGAGCAGGCAAAAGATGGCACGCGCGTCATCGGACTCGATAATGCGGGCATCTGGAAACAGCTTAATTGCGCTCCTTACCTTTTTCATCATGCTCTGGCGAACCATCCGTTGTTCGATATCCCCCGGCTGCTGAAACTAGCCATGGGAGTCATCGACAGAGGCGATCCAACAAAATTCGGCCTTAGGATTGAAGGGGACGCGAAATTCAACAGCGCTCCGCTGCAAGACCGGTTGCTCCAGGCCATACGCCGTGTCGAAGAGGGTGGGATTTGGTTCAAGTTATCTAGCCTTGAGGAATTGGACAGGGATTATGACCACATCCTCCGCAAGATGATTGGCGAGGTTGAAGACCTGACGGGGCTGCGGCTGCGGCACGACATTGGCTGGTCGGGGATCACGGTTTTCGTGGCGTCTCGCAATATGGTGACACCCTACCATTTCGATAATGAAATGAATTTTCTTTTTCAGATTCGAGGCGAAAAGGATGTTCGTCTTTTCGATCCCCAGAACCGCTTCGTGCTGACCGAAAATGAAATCGAGCGGTTCTACGCCGGAAATCCCATGGCCGGAATCTATCGCGACGAAGCCCTGGAGTGGAGCACGCTGTTTCATCTGACACCTGGAACAGCTGTCCACCATCCGCCCTTGGCGCCTCACATAGTGACGAACGGGGACAACGTCTCGGTGAGCGTCAGCTTCGGATACGCGCTCGCCCCCGAGCTATACAGGGCGAGAATTTACCAGGCGAATTTCTGTCTCCGCCTTCTTGGATTTCAGCCGCTGCCACCTGGCAATTCGCGGTTTAGGGACAAGCTGAAACACCGCACCTTCGAAATGCTTGCGAAGTCGAATCCGACGAGTCACGATGAGCTGATGTATTCTGGGATGAACAGGCTCAAGGCGCCCTTCAGGGTCGCCAAGCAGATGATCCGAAGGACGAATAATCCTTGATGAGGCAACGTGATATTATTGGAGGAGGGCTCAGCGATCCCCTCATTTCCTGGCTGAGCTTGCCGGATAACAAAAGCATCTGGCAGGGTGCGGGGACCTTCAAAGTAGGCCTGACTCGCTTCGCATTCCGACGCGCGTCATGGTTTGGTGCCTCGAGCTGGCAAACCACGAATCTCCGCGCGCAACCATGATTCGTGGGGCCAGGCGATGACCCGCAACCAGACCCTCTGCTTCGGGGAAGGCGGCTTGGCGCTCCACCGTAGAACAAGCGCTCGCGCCGCGATTGTCCGGGCCACCGTATTGACACCGCTCTTGCCACATTCGCGTGCGAAAGGAAGTTCAAGCTCCTTTCATTTGCCGGGGTCAGGACGTTCAGGAGGAAGTATTTTGGCCGGACCGCGCGGACGCATTGCAAGACGGCATGCCAGGGCGGCTTGTCCTGTTCCACCGGGCTGGACGGATGCCGCGCGATGACCGATGCCGCGGTGGGGGCGCTCGTCCTTTTTTCCGGCGGCCAGGATTCGACGACCTGTCTTGCCTTGGCACTCGATCAATATGCGCGGGTCGAGACGATTGGATTCGATTATGGCCAAAGACATCGCGTCGAGCTCGGCCAGCGCGCCACGATCCGCGAATCGCTTCGCCAAAAATTCCCTACCTGGCGCGGCAGGCTCGGTGAGGACCATCTATTCCGTATCGAGGCTTTGGCGCAAATCTCCACAACGGCGATGACCCACGATGTGGAGATCGTGGTTGATTCACGCAACCTGCCCAATACCTTCGTGCCCGGCCGCAACCTCGTGTTTTTGACCCTCGCGGCGGCGCTCGCCTACCGGCGCGGCTTCAAACATATTGTCGGCGGCATGTGCGAAACGGACTTTTCGGGCTATCCGGATTGCCGTGACGATACCGTGAAAGCCATGCAACTCGCCGTGAATCTCGGCATGGATACTCGTTTTGTTCTTGAAACTCCCTTGATGTGGCTCGACAAGGCCGCGACCTGGCGCCTCGCGGAAACGCTAGGCGGAACCACGCTCGTCGATCTAATCGTAGAGTCGACGCATAGTTGCTACCTCGGCGAGCGCGCGATAAGGCACGATTGGGGCCATGGCTGCGGTTCGTGTCCCGCCTGCCGGCTTCGCGCCGAAGGCTTTCGGAAATACATTGCCTCGTCAGGGACACGCCCCTGCTTGACGCCAACCGGCGCATGACGACCCCGTGGCGGGCGGAAAGCAATCGATGCTCCGATTTCGTCCGTCGTAATGAACGCGATCGGATTTCCTTTAACCAGATCGTATTCAATGCAAGATATCGCCGTCACCCGCATCGTTCAAAGGCAAGGGCCTATCGAAATGCAAATGAAATCCGCGCGCGCACTGGTTATCCTTTCGCTGTTCATGACAAGCCCCGCTCTCGGCCAATCCGATCTGCGGTCACAGCAGCAGACGGCATGTGAGGATGACGCTTACCGTCTCTGCCCTGACGAGATTCCTGACGAGGCGCGGGTAGCCAGCTGCTTGGCGCGCCAGAAATCCAAGCTCAGCCCAAAGTGCCGCGCGATGTTCGCGCCAACGCCTCGCCATCGCGCCGGGCACTGAGCCGGCCGTCTTTCTCCATCACGCCGCCTGCGCCAGGGCCGAGAGCGCCGCGCACACGTCATCGACGACGCTCGCGACAAGATCGAGCTTGTCGCCTTCGGCCATGACCCTGATGACTGGTTCGGTGCCGGACGCGCGCACGACGAGGCGACCGCTTTTGCCAAGCCTCTCGCGGCCATCCTCGATGGCGCGCGCGACACCCGCATCCGGCAAAGGCTGTCCGGCCTTGAAACGCACATTCCGCAATAGTTGCGGCACGGGATCGAACCGGCGGCAGACTTCGCTCACCGGTTTATCTTGGCTCTTGACAATTGCCATGACTTGCAAGGCGGCAACGAGTCCGTCGCCTGTCGTGCAATGATCCAGGAGGATTATATGGCCGGATTGCTCGCCGCCGAGATTAAACCCTTCGTCTCGCATGTGTTCAAGCACATAGCGATCGCCGACGGCGGTGCGCGCGAGGGACAGTCCGTGCCCTTCGAGATAACGTTCGAGGCCGAGGTTCGACATCAACGTCGCGACAATGCCTGGCCGTGACAATCGTCCGTCTTCGTTCCAGCTCTGCGCGATCGCGGCCATCAATTGGTCGCCATCGACAAGTTTCCCGGCCTCGTCGACGATAAGCACGCGGTCGGCGTCCCCGTCGAGCGCGATACCGATATCCGCCCGCACTTCCCGGACTTTCTTGACAAGCGCTCCTGGCGCGGTGGAGCCGAAATCCCGATTGATGTTGAAACCATCCGGCTCGACGCCAATCGGCACGACGTCGGCGCCCAATTCCCACAAGGCTTCGGGGGCGACCTTGTAGGCGGCGCCATTGGCGCAATCGACGACGATTCGCAATCCATCGAACGTAAGATTACGTTTCACGGTACGCTTGACGAATTCGATGTAGCGGGCGCGATCGCCCTCGACCCGCATGGCGCGGCCGATGTCGGCGGGCTTCGATAATTTGAGCGAGGACGGCTGATCGAGCCCCACCTCTATTTTCGCTTCGATCGCATCCGACAATTTAAATCCGTCCGGGCCGAACAATTTGATGCCATTGTCTTCGTAAGAATTATGCGAGGCCGAAATCATGACGCCGACATCCGCCCGCATCGAACGGGTGAGAAGGGCAACGGCGGGCGTCGGCACCGGCCCGAGCAACAGCACGTCGATGCCGATCGAGGTGAAACCCGCGACCAAGGCATTTTCGATCATATAGCCGGAAAGCCTTGTGTCCTTCCCGATCACCGCCCGATGGCGATATTCGCCGCGTTGAAACATGACGCCAGTCGCCTGGGCGACTTTCATGGCGAGTTCAGGCGTGATCGCGGCATTGGCGATGCCCCTAATGCCGTCCGTTCCAAAATATTTCTGGGCCATCGGCGATATCCAGCTTGCCGGCTCCTAGGGCCGCCATTTTGACGAACACGGAAGAAATGCAACTGGCGGCACGACCACTGTTTCGCCCACGCGTTTTTAATTCTTACCTTAAAAACCAGTATATCCGCGTTTCCTCCAGGATACAGCTTCTCCGCCGGTATTCATTGCGCCACCGTCCTGATGGTGCAAAAATGGCGGCCTTAAGGCACGCGCGCGGAAGGCCCCTGAAGGCTGCATATTAATAGCGGTAATGATCTGGCTTGAACGGGCCGGTCCGCGGCACCCCGAGATAGGCCGCCTGGAGGGGTGTGAGCTTGGTCAGCTTAGCGCCGATCTTATCGAGGTGGAGGCGTGCTACTTTTTCATCGAGATGCTTTGGCAAGGTGTAGACCTTGCGATCGTAGTGGCCTTGCTTGGTCCAAAGTTCGATTTGCGCGAGGGTCTGATTGGTAAACGATGCCGACATCACGAAGGAAGGATGTCCCGTCGCATTGCCGAGATTGACGAGCCGCCCTTCCGACAAAAGGATGATCCGCTTGCCGTCCGGAAATTCTATCTCGTCGACTTGCGGCTTGACATTGTGCCATTTCAGATTGCGCAAGCCCGCGACTTGGATCTCGGAATCGAAATGACCGATGTTGCAAACGATGGCGCGATCCTTCATCGCGCGCATGTGGTCGAGCGTGATGACGTCGACATCGCCGGTGCACGTCACGAAAATATCGGCGCGCGGCGCGGCGTCCTCCATGGTTGTGACTTCATAGCCCTCCATCGCCGCCTGCAAGGCGCAGATCGGATCGACCTCGGAAACCAACACGCGGCAACCCGCGTTGCGAAGTGAGGCAGCCGAGCCCTTTCCGACATCGCCGAAGCCCGCGATCATCGCGACCTTGCCGGCCATCATCACATCGGTGCCGCGCCGGATGCCGTCGACAAGCGATTCCCGGCAGCCGTAAAGATTATCGAACTTCGACTTGGTAACCGAATTGTTGACGTTGATCGCGGGCCAAAGAAGCTTGCCGTCGCGCTCCATCAAATAAAGCCTGTGAACGCCGGTCGTCGTCTCCTCGCTGACGCCCTTGATGGCATGGCCGCATTTAGCGTACCAGCCGGGAAAGTAGGCGAGCCGCTGCTTGATTGTCGCGAAAAGAACCTCTTCTTCCTCATTGCCCGCTTTGTCGAGGAAAGCCGTGTCGCCCGCCTCGGCGCGCATGCCGAGATGAATGAGCATGGTGGCGTCGCCACCGTCGTCCAGAATGAGGTTCGGCGTGCCGCCGTCGCTCCATTCAAAGATCTTATGGGTGTAATCCCAATAATCGGCGAGGCTTTCGCCCTTAATGGCGAAGACCGGCGTGCCGGTCGAAGCGATTGCGGCGGCGGCATGATCCTGGGTCGAATAAATGTTGCAAGAGGCCCAGCGGACATCGGCGCCGAGCGCCTTCAACGTCTCGATCAGCACGGCAGTCTGGATCGTCATATGCAGCGATCCGGCGATCCGTGCCCCCTTGAGTGGCCGCCTCGCGCCATATTCGGCGCGAACCGCCATCAAACCCGGCATTTCGGTTTCCGCGATAGCAATTTCCTTGCGGCCCCAGGCGGTAAGCCCGATGTTGGCGATGGCGTAATCATGCGACGAGTGGGTCATGGGTTCCTGGCGCTCCGGACGGAAGATTCCAGGTCTATAACAGGCTCCCGCACAAGAGGCAATAAAGATATAAGCAAGTCTTTATGTGAATGCTCACAAGGTGAATATTCGCAAAATCCCGCCGTTCACCCGCCTGGTTTCTTCCATTTCAGAATGGGGTTGCGCGCCGCGCGCGTCTCGTCGAGGCGGCGGCGGGGCGCTAAATAGGGCGCGCCAACAAAGCGCTCGGTTTCACCGCGCTTTGCGGCCAGCGCGAGATCGCGCAAGGCGGCGATGAAAAGATCGAGCGAAGCCTTCGATTCCGATTCGGTCGGCTCGATCAGCATCGCGCCATGTACCACGAGAGGAAAATAAATCGTCATAGGGTGAAAGCCTTCATCGATCATCGCCTTGGCGAAATCGACGGTTGTGAGGCCAGTGGGCCTCAGCCATGTCTCGTCGAACAAAACCTCATGCAAGCAAAGCCTGTCTCCGAATGGTCCGGACATGAGATCCTTGAGGCATGCGCGAACATAATTCGCATTCAACACGGCATCCTCGGCGGCCTGCCGCAAGCCATCGGCGCCATGCGAGAGCATATAGGCAAAGGCGCGCACGAACATGCCCATCTGGCCATGGAAGGCCGCGATCCGGCCGAATGAATCCGGGGCCTCGCTTTTATGCTCGACGAGATGAAAGCCGCCCTTGTCCCGGCGCAGGAACGGCACCGGCGCGAAAGGCGCAAGCCGCGACGAGAGGACGACTGGTCCGGCGCCCGGTCCGCCGCCGCCATGCGGCGTCGAGAAGGTCTTGTGGAGATTGATATGCATCGCATCGACGCCGAGATCGCCCGGACGCGTCTTGCCCATGATCGCGTTGAAATTCGCCCCGTCGCAATAGAAATAGGCCCCGGCCTCGTGGACCAAGGCGGCGAGCTCGACCACATCCTTCTCGAACAGCCCGCAAGTGTTGGGATTGGTCAGCATGATCGCGGCGGCATCCGGCCCAAGCCTGCGCATGACCTCGGCCGGGTCAAGCGTGCCGTCGGGGCGCGCGGGGACTGTACGTACCTCGAATCCAGCGACCGCCGCCGAGGCCGGATTGGTGCCATGCGCCGACTCCGGCACGAGAACGATTTTGCGGGCTTGATCCTCCCCCTTCGCCGCGATCGCGGCCTTGATCGCCATCATGCCGCAGGCCTCGCCATGCGCGCCTGCTCTAGGCGACATGGCGACGGCGTCCATCCCGGTCATGACCATCAGCCAGTGCGCGAGTTCGGCAATAAGTTCAAGCGCGCCTTGCACGGTGGATTGCGGTTGCAAGGGATGAATATCGGCAAAGCCTGGCAGGCGCGCCATCGCCTCGTTGAGGCGGGGATTATGCTTCATCGTGCAGGAGCCAAGCGGATAAATCCCGGCGTCGATCGCATAATTCAGCCGCGACAGCCGCACGTAATGGCGCATAGACTCCGGCTCGCTCAAGCCCGGAAGGCCGGCCGGTTCTTGCCGCTCAAGTGAGCCGAGCCGATGTTTGAATGGCAAGGGCTCGTCGAGATCGACGCCGGTATTCTCCGGACGCCCGGTTTCGAAGATCAGCCCTTCCTCGGTTTCGAGACCGCGATTGCCGGTGAAGGTTTTCGCAACCGGAGCCTCGGACCCGACCGCTTGCGGGTCGAACTTTTGTTGCATCAGCATGACAGGTTGCCTTGCAAGGTTTTCGTGTAAATCACGCGATCGGCATCCGTGTTGATTTCCGTCGAGGCAGCGAGAATGAGATCGTCCAATCCCTTGTCCGGCAACAACCGCGACACGGGGACGCCGCCGAGCACGCCCTGTTCCGCCATGCGACGGACCACCTCGGCGGCGTCGCCCGCGATCTTGATCGTAAATTCGTTGAAAAATGTCTCGTTCAGCACTTTGACGCCTTTCACCGCCGCAAGCCTGTCGGCGAGAGCGACCGCATTGGCGTGATTGACGCGCGCGAGACGGCGTAGTCCCGCGTCGCCAAGGAGGGTCAGATGAATCGAAAATGCAAGACTCGCGAGACCGGAATTGGTGCAGATGTTCGAGGTTGCCTTGTCGCGCCTGATATGCTGCTCGCGCGTCGAAAGCGTCAAAACGAAGCCACGCCGTCCCGAGGCATCCACCGTTTCGCCGCAGAGGCGCCCCGGCATCTGGCGCAAATATTTTGATTTAGTGGCGAAGAGCCCGACATAGGGACCACCAAAATTCAGGCGATTGCCGATGGACTGGCCTTCGCCAGCGACAATATCGGCGCCCATCGCTCCCGGCGGCTTGACGAGACCAAGCGAGACAACCTCGGTGAACACCGCGATCAAAAGCGCGCCCTTCGCGTGGCACGTCGCGGCGGCTCCAGAAAGATCGCGGAGATTGCCGAAAAAATCCGGGTTTTGCACCACGACACAGGACGTTTCATCACCGACAACGCCAGCCAGGTTCTCGGCCGCGAAAAGGTCGGGCGGAAGCACCACGACGGCGTCCCCACTCATCGCCGAATAGGTGCCTACCACCTCGGCATAATGCGGATGAAGGCCGCCCGATAATATGGCCTTGCGGCGTTTGGTGATCCGATGCGCCATCGCCACGGCCTCGACTGTCGCGGTCGATCCGTCATACATCGACGCATTGGCGGCATCCATCGAGGTCAAACCCGCGACCTGGGTCTGAAATTCGAAAATGGTTTGCAATGTGCCTTGTGAGATCTCGGGCTGATAGGGCGTATAGCTGGTGAGAAACTCGGAGCGTTGGATCAGATGATCGACGGTTGCTGGAACATGATGCTTGTAGGCTCCGGCTCCCACAAAAAACGGCACCGAGCCCGCCGCGACATTTTTTGCCGCAAGCCGAGAGAGCACGCGCTCCACCTCCATCTCGGTTTTTCGCGAGGGCAGATCGAGATCCTGTTCGAGCCGCTTGGCCTTCGGAATATCGGCGAAAAGCGCGTCGATGTGGCTGACGCCGATGCGCGCCAGCATATCGGCGCGGTCCTCGTCGTTTAGCGGAAGATAACGCATCTTTGCTTCTCTCGATCGTGGTGCGACGCGGCGCCCGCATAAGGCAGGAACTTCGGTTGGACCGCGCGCGATTCAAGTTCAAACTGTCATCGCTAGGAAACGGCCTTCAGAAACTCGCGATAGGTATCCTCGTCCATCAGGCTTTCGAGTTCGACGGCATCGCTCAGCTTGATTTTGAGAAACCAGCCCTTGCCGGTAGGATCCTCGTTGACGAGGCCAGGCGAATCGGCAAGCGCGCTATTGACCTCTACGACTTCGCCCGACACTGGCGCGTTGACTTCGCTTGCTGCCTTGACGCTTTCGACGGTGGCGACCCCGGCGCCCTTCGACACGTTCTGGCCGGCCGGCGGGAGTTCGACAAAAACAACATCGCCCAATTGGGCTTGCGCATAATCGGTGATCCCGACGACGCCCGTCTCGGCTTCGACGCGGACATATTCATGGCTTTTGGTGTAGCGCGTGGTCATCAAGCTCCCCTAAAGTAGTGGTGCGGTACAAAGGGCAGAGACACGATTTTTGCGGCAAGCGGCTTGCCGCGCGCGATCAAGCAAACTTGGGTGCCGGGCGCGGCGTAAGCGGTATCGGCATAGCCCATCGCGACCGGTCGCCCGAGGCTCGGCGCGAAGCCCCCCGACGTAACCCGTCCGATGGTTTGACCGTCAAGCGTCACGATCTCCGAGCCTTCTCGCGCGGGCGCCTTGCCGGCGAGCATAAACCCCACGCGCAAGCGCGACGGACCATGATCGATCGCCCGCTTCACGTGCTCATAGCCAACAAACCCGCCCTCGGCACGGCGGCGTTTCGAGATCGACCATGTGAGCCCCGCTTCTATCGGATCGGTTGTGCGATCGATGTCATGCCCATAAAGGCAGAGGCCTGCCTCAAGCCTGAGCGAATCGCGGGCGCCGAGGCCAATCGGGCGAACATCCGCCTCGGCAAGCAGTTCTTCTGCAAAAACAGAGGCGGCCGTCGCCGGAATCGAAATCTCGAAACCGTCCTCTCCGGTATAGCCGGAGCGCGAAATGTTGAGTGCGTTGCCCTCCCGAACGAAGCTTTTGACGGCCATGAATGGCATCACCGCAATGCTTTCGGCCGCGGCGGACGAAACGTGCCGGCGCAAGACCTCCGCGGCCTTCGGTCCTTGCAAGGCGAGCAAGGCGCGGTCCTCGAGAACGGTCAGCGCGCAATCCGGCAGCTCGGCGGCCAGATGGGCGAAATCGGCTCTTTTGGTGGCGGCGTTAACCACTAGAAACAAGCGCTCGCGCCCGCCTACGTCATCGAGCCGTGTCACCATCAGATCGTCGAGAATATGGCCATGCGCGTCGAGGAATTGGGCGTAGCGCATCTGCCCCGGTGCAAGTGCGGCGATGTCGCCTGGCACCAGCTTCTCCAGACGGCGCGCGGCATGCGGTCCGGCAAGAATCGCCTGACCCATGTGCGACACATCGAACAGCCCCGCCCGCGCCCGTGTATGAAGATGTTCGCTGATAATGCCCGAGGGATACTGCACGGGCATGGCATAGCCGGCAAAACCGGTCATGCGGGCGCCGAGCGAGCGATGCAAATCGTAAAGCGGCGTGCAGGCGAGATCGCGATCGGCATCGGCAACGGCGGTGGCTTGGCACTCAGACATCAAAACACCCGGCCGGACAAAATAGCGGCGTGCGCGCGGCGGCCTAAAATCCCCGCACCTCGCCCCCTCTGTCCCGGAACCTGAAAGATTTCCCTCGCTCGATAATAATTTCGCGCGAAGTTACCTCCTTCGGTGGATCTTCCATTTAGAAATGGAAAATCGCTTTCCAGAGTGTCATCCCCGAGCGGTCCGTGGGCCTGAGCGTTTCCGGGGCGGTTGCGCCTTCGGCGCCAGCTCGGCACATCGTGCGCGAGCCAGTCTCTTCCGCCGGGGTCTTCTGATCTGACGCTTTAAGAGTTAGTGAGCGAGGCCTTTTTGTCAATGCGCTTAGCGTAAGTTCGCACCGCCACAGGCGACCGGATGGTTAGCGTCACGCGCGGTCAAGGTTTGGCACCTTTGCCGGCGGGCTTATCGGTGCCCGCGCCTTCGTCGATGCCAACCTTTATCGTATATTCGTCTTCGGCGTGGTCCTGGACGAAGGGCACGCGGAGCGGTTCGGAGACGATGGTGAAGTCCGCTTGGGTCTCGCTGGCGGCCACCGTCACCGTGGCGCGATAAAGCTTGCTTACGATAGGCTGATTATCGCGTTCGTGAAGAACGGCCATGCGCACCGGCACGCTAAAACCGCCGGGGCTGCCCTTGGGTCCGAGCAGCACTCTGCCCGCGACACCAATTTTGATCGCGAGTTGATCGCCATCAAGCGAGCATTCCCGCGCGGTATCGGTGAGCGCGTACTGATAGCGGAGATTGGCGCTTGAAGGGGGCGTTCCGGCATAAGCCTGGCTTGCCGCGGTGCCTTCGAGAATAAGGACTTCGGGGCAGAAAATATGCCGAACCTGTGTTCCAGGCGCCGCCGGAGCGTCGTTCCTTTTAAATCCCAGCAACATAGCGAGCACCTGAGAGTTGCCCCCTTGGGGTTCGGGCGTGTCGAAGAAAGTGCCAAGATGGCCGCCGCAGCCAGCCAGTCCCAACACTACCGGCGCGGCCAGGATGGATTTTGCCATGCGGATCGGCACTGGCCGCCACCTCGAATTTTGGCCGAATTCACGGCAAGGCATCGTACCCTTCCTTAAACCCGGCCAGGGCTAGCGGTATGCCGGTTCCTTCTTCCGGAGTCTGAAAAATGATGAAGACGGCCTTCTGGCCGGTTTTCATTTGGTCGATCAATTTTTCCTCCATGACCACCTCGGCTACGCATCCGGTCGGAAGACAGCGGACGAAACCAGCGCGTCCAACATCGGTATCGTCGATCTTAAGCCCCAATCCGGAAGGAAGCAGCACCCCAAGCGGCGCAATGACCCGCAAAAGGCGGCTCTTCCCATCCGCTGTCTTGAGAACGATAACCGTCAGATTGATGTTTGGCTTATCTTCGGCGGCAACGCTCTGCAAGAGCGCGCATTGCTCCTTTGCGGCGCCAGGCGGCGTCTCGCAGCGCAGTTCCCAATCGCCATGCTTGGATTTCACGACGCCTTGGCAAACGGCGCCCGGGCCGCTCGCCAAGAGCCAGATACTGGCGAGAGTCAGCTCGCAAAGGCGCCGCGCGCCCGTTGTTTTCATTGATTCTATCGCCAGCGCCACGAAAGGTTCCTGTCTATTTGAAACATTCTAGCCGCTACTGGCCCGATTCATGCGAAGGTATTGGCCCGTTTCAGGCGGAATGACGGCTTGACACGCTTGACTTTAATTCATGCCGTCACGATTGTGAACCATCCGGCGGCTTATCCGTAGCAAATGATATGTCCGGGTTAGGTGGCATCCGGTTTTGGACCGGAGGATCGGATGACGCCGGAGGTTCGCATGTCCTTGATTACGGATGTGATTTCGGTGCATCGGGCGATACGGCTGAGCGGCGTGGATGCGTCCGAGCTATTGGGGGAGCTGGCCAAAGGTTCCGTCAAGCGCAGAGCTGAGGGATGAGCGAACGACATTTTCGCCGGTTGCGCGACGCTTTTGCGGCGCTTGGGGCGGAAAGGATCATCGATCGCTTGCCAACGCCGCCCACAGAGAAACAGAAAACTCAGAAGCGGACATTTGATGTGCTACCTAATAATAGCATATATAAAATATATTTCCATCTTGACTTTTATATAGATTCATAACTTCTAAAAAATAAAAAACCGCAATACTAGCCTCAATTCTAACGCGATAAATATTGAAATGAGTATTGAAATTAACCATACATTAAAAGTATTAATGAAATTAACAGTCAATTTTCGTGACCTCCTAGCCCATTTGAGGGTACAAGAACCTCCTGCCTTAGTGTAGGATGACAATCGTTTTTTGAAGGCGGCGTATTTTTGAGGCGATTCGATGTTCCGAAACGATTTCGACAACGTGCCCCAATGGTTTCAAATTCAGACCACGGAAACACCTGGGTTTTTCGCCCTCAGGAGTGGCACGCAACGGTTGACCTACGCCGGCCTCGACGCCCGGACCGATGCCCTCCGCGACCGGCTCACCGCCGCTGAAATTGAAAAAGGCGCGCTCGCCGGCATCCTCCTCGACCGCTCCTTATCCACCATCACATCCTTCCTGGCGGTTTTGAAAGCAGGCGGGGCGTTCGTGCCGCTCGACCCGAGCAGCCCGCCACAAGGCATTCTCGATATCATAGAGCGGCACAAATTGTCGTGTGTCATATCGAACGGTGCAACGTTGAAGCGCTTTCCCCAACTCACCGGGGCGGTGCCGGTGATCGATGTTGACGCCGCGCCATTGGCGGGGCACGCCGGCCGCCGCGGCGAGGCCGCGAAAGTCGCGGGCTCGGACCCCGCCTGCGTCATGTTCACCTCCGGCTCCACGGGGGAGCCGAAAGGCGTCGTTATCCCGCATCGCGCCATTGTCCGGCTGGTCAAAAATCCCGGCTATATGCGGTTTTCGGACGATCAAATCTTCCTGCAAGCATCGCCCTTGACGTTCGACGCATCGATTTTCGAAATTTGGGGCGCGCTGCTCAATGGCGCCGAGCTGGTGATTCCAGAAGCAGGCTTGCTCAGCCTCGACGCGATCGCCGCCGCGATCAAGGAACAAGGCGTAACGACCCTGTTTCTAACCAGCGGCCTCTTCAACCTTATGATCGACCAGCGTCCCGCTCCTCTGCGCGAGCTTCGCTATCTAGTCTCGGGCGGCGATGTCATGTCTCCGGCGCATGTCGCCAAGGCGGCGCAGCTCCTTAAATCGGGTCATTTCATCTCGGTTTACGGGCCAACCGAGAACACGACCTTCACCACGACCTTCACCGCGCCGCCGGATTTGCCGGCCGATGCGGCGGTCCCCATCGGTCGGCCCATCGCGGGCACGATTTTGCGGATTCTCGATGACGAAATGCGCCCCGTCCCCGAAGGCTTGGCGGGGCAGCTCTATGTCGGGGGAGGGGGGCTGGCGCTCGGTTATCTTAACGCCCCCGATCTCACGCAACAAAAATTCATCGCGGACCCTAACGCGCAAGATCCTCCGCAACGGCTCTATCGCACCGGCGATCTCGTCCGGCGCGACGAGACAGGCTTGCTGCATTTTCTCGGACGGATGGACAATCAGATCAAGGTGAACGGCCGCAGGATCGAGCCCGAGCATGTCGAAAACGTGCTGCGGCGCCACCTCCCGGTCACCGACATTGCCGTCGTCGCTTGCGCCTTGACGAATGGCGCCAAACATCTGGTCGCCTTCGTTGTTCCGCTCCCTGGCGCTTCCCTTTCCAGCGCCGCCTTGCGTGAGGCCGCCAACCGCTATTTGCCGCCGCACATGATCCCGGCGCGGCTGGAGACGGTCGATGCTTTTCCGCTAACCTCGACGGGTAAGATCGACCGCCTCGCCCTCAGTCGCCAGGCAGCGGATGCGCGGGCACAAAACCCTTCGAACACCCAGTTCACCACCCCGGTCGAGGCCATGCTGATCGATTTGTGGCGCCGTCACCTTCAGCTGGAAACCGTCGATGTCGACCAAAACTTTTTCGACCTCGGCGGCGGCTCGCTCCAGCTCCTTGGCGTGCATGCCGACATCGAGCGGCTTTTCCCGGGTCAGATTTCGATCCAGGATTTATTCGATCTGCCGACGATCCGGCTTCTGCATGGCCGGCTATCGGGCGCGCAAAGGGGCGACGCCACCGCTGGTGTCGCGGCGAATGCGGCCCGCCAACGGCGCGCGCGCGTGAACCGCGCCCGCTCGCCCAGCGTCCACCCAAACCCAGCCACAGGCAATTGATGTCCGCCCAAGATACCCTTCCCGCGATAGCCGTGATCGGCATGGCCGGCCGCTTCCCCGGCGCGCCATCGCTCGAGGCATTTTGGGACAATCTCCGGCGCGGCGTGGAGTCCATCACCCATTTTCCTCCGGAAGAGCTGGAAGACGCCTACGGCCGTTCGGTGCAAAACCAGCCTGGCTATGTGCGCGCAAGATCGATTTTGGAGGGAGTCGAGCTGTTTGACGCCGGCTTCTTCAACTTCCTGCCGCGCGAGGCGGAGCTGACCGACCCACAACAAAGAGTCTTTCTCGAAATCGCCTGGGAGGCTCTGGAAAGCGCCGGTTACGACCCGGCTGTTTTTCCCGGGGAGATCGCGGTCTACGCCGGGAGCAGCTTCAACACCTACCTTCTCTACAATTTGCTGAACGACCGGCAGCGGCTCGAAAATATGACCGGCAATTATCAAGTCGGCGAATTTCCGACGCTCGTCGGCAATGGAGCGGATTTCCTCGCGACGCGGACCGCTTACAAGCTCGATCTGCGGGGTCCCGCCTTTACCGTGCAATCGGCGTGTTCGACCTCGCTTCTTGCCGTCGCGGAAGCGTGCCAATGCCTTCTCGATTATCGCGCCGATATGGCGCTTGCGGGTGGCGTATCGATCACCTTCCCGCAGAAGCGCGGCTATCTCTATCAGGAAGGCGGCATGGTTTCGCCGGATGGTCATTGCCGCACCTTCGACGCCGAAGCGGCGGGGACGGTTTTCGGCAGCGGCGCCGGCGTGGTTCTGTTGAAGCGTCTCGACGCCGCCTTGGCCGACGGCGACCCGATCCGCGCGGTCATTCGGGGCGGCGCCGTCAACAACGACGGGGCCAGGAAAGTCGGCTATACGGCCCCGAGCAGCGATGGCCAGGCCAAGGCAATCGCCCTCGCCCATGCCGTGGCGGATATCAGCGCCGACTGCATTTCCTATGTGGAGTGCCACGGCACCGCGACCCCGCTTGGCGATCCGATTGAAATCGCCGGCCTCGCCAAGGCGTTTGGCGCGACCACCGATCGCAAGGGATTTTGCGCGATCGGCACGGTTAAAACGAACATCGGCCATCTCGATATCGCGTCCGGCGCCGCCGCGTTAATCAAAACCATTCTTGCGCTCGAACATGAATGCCTGCCTGCGACGCTTCATTTCAAGACCCCAAACCCGAAACTCGGCCTTGAGGAGAGCCCGTTCTTCGTCAATGCCGAGTTGCGGCCTTGGCCGCGCGGCGCCAAACCGCGCATTGCAGGCGTCAATGCCGCGGGCGTAGGCGGAACCAATGTCCATCTGATCGTCGAGGAAGCGCCGCTCCCGGACGCCGCCGCTGCCGTCCCCGATGCCGAGGCCGCGCATCTCGTTGTCCTGTCGGCCCGCGACGACAATGCCTTGGCGGAAGCCCGCGGCCGCCTCGCGGCACATGTCGAAGCGCACGCGGAACAGAGCATCGGCGACATCGCCTTCACCTTGCAAACCGGGAGGCGCGGTTTCGCCAGGCGGTTCGCCGCTGTCGTCAAGGACAGGCGCGGCTTGATCGAGAGGCTCGGCGGCTCCGGCAAAGCCGAGACGGCGGCCGCGTCCCCGCCAAAGCTTGCATTCCTGTTTCCTGGCCAGGGCGCGCAATATCCTGGCATGGGTCAGGGCCTTTACCAGCGTTATCCGGTTGTCGCGCGCACGATCGACCAATGTGCTTCGATTCTGGAACCTATGCTTGGCCTCGACCTGCGCAAGGTCCTTTTCGGCGAGCCTCTGGAGGTTGGGCCGCGACTTCAGGCGACCGCGCTCGCGCAACCAGCTCTGTTCAGCGTCAACTTCTCCGTCGCGGCGTTATGGCGAAGTCTTGGGTTTGAGCCCGCCGCCATGCTAGGCCACAGCGTCGGCGAATTCGTCGCCGCGACGCTCGCTGGCGTGATGCGGCTCGAAGATGCCTTGGAGGTAGTCGCCGCGCGTGGCGCCATGATGCAGGAGCTGCCGGAAGGAGCGATGCTCGCGGTCATGCTGGCGGAGCCCGAACTTAAGGCCTGCCTGCCCGGCGATCTCTCGATCGCGGCGGTCAACGCCAGTGCCGTCTGCGTTGTTTCCGGGCCGCATCCAGCAATCGACGCCTTCGAGGCGAAGCTAACCGCCCGCGGCGTCGGCTGGCGGCGGTTGCGGACCTCGCATGCATTTCATTCGGCGATGGTCGATCCGGTGATCGAACCGCTAGCAGAGATCTTGGCGCGGATTCCTCTCAAGCCCCCCAGCATTCCTTACGTCTCCACCATGTCGGGAACGTGGATAACGGCCGGTCAGGCGACGGACCCGCTTTATTGGGCGCGGCATTGCCGCGAGACGGTGCGCTACGCCGCGGCACTCGCCTGCCTCGCCGAACAATTATCGCCAATCCTGATCGAGGTCGGCCCAGGGCGGACGCTCACAAGCCTCGCCCGGCAAAACGGCGCGATGCGCGGGGCGCCTCTGATCGGCGCGTCGCTCCCCGACGCGTCCGAGGAACGCGACTCAGACGCGGTCTTTCTCGATACGCTCGGGCGCTTGTGGGCCGCTGGCGCAGCGCCAGTTTGGCATGCGTTGCACGAGGGTGCACCGCGACGGCGAGTCGTTCTCCCTACTTATCCTCTCCAGCGCAAGCGCTATTTTATAGATTCCACAAGCGCCAGCCCCGCTGCGGTCATTTCTTTTGAAGGAAGTCACATTACCGCCATGGCGAACGAAACATTGCAGCCGACCCCCACTGCCCAAATTGCGCAACAACCCGAGATGCCCGACCGCCAAGCAGCGATCCGGGCCGAACTGGCGGCTTTGCTCGAAAATCTTTCGGGCATCGATGTAGCGATCGCGCCGCGCGGGACAAGTTTCCTCGAACTTGGCTTCGATTCATTGTTCCTCACGCAGGCAAGCCAAGCGATCAAGACCCGCTTCAATGTCGCCGTCAGCTTCCGCCAGATGATGGGCGAACTTGGAACGGTCGATGCGGTGGCCGAGCATCTGAACCAAACGGCGACGGAATTTGAGCCGGAGCCCGCCATGGCCGCGACAAGCCAGGTGGACGCCGGTTCCACTCTGCCTCCTTCAGCCGCAAGCCCCGCACCCCGTTTTGCGGCTGCATCCTTGCCGGGACAAGGGATCGAGCAAGTCATGGCGGCGCAGCTCGCCAGCATGAGCGACCTCATAAACCGGCAGCTCGATACCTTGCGGCAGATTGCCGGCGCGGCACCTTTGGTCACCGCGGCCGCTGCCGCGGCCCCAGCCGTCCGGCAACCCCCGCAAGCAGCTGCGCCGCTTCAAGCAAAGTCGCTTCTGGAGAAAAAACCCGGCGAGGCCTTTGGCCCCTTCAAGCCATTCTCGCAAGCGCGCGATGGCGGTCTCGACGCGGGGCAACGCCGTTTCGTCGCCGATCTGATCGAACGCTACACAACGCGCACGCGCGGTTCCAAGGACATGACCCAGGCATCGCGCGCGGTCCTTGCCGATCCCCGGGTCGCCTCGGGATTCGATCCAGAATGGAAGGAGATCGTTTACCCGATCGTCACCGTCCGCTCCGAAGGCTCGAAACTTTGGGATGTCGATGGCAACATTTATATCGATCTCTTGAACGGCTTTGGTCAGACTGCCTTCGGCCACGCACCCGAATTCGTTCGTGAAGCGCTCATCGCGCAAATCGACCAGGGCTTTGAATTGGGTCCGCAAACACCTCTCGCCGGCGAGGTCGCGAAGCTCCTTTGCGATCTCACGGGCAATGAGCGGATGACCTTTTGCAACACCGGATCAGAAGCAGTGATGGCGGCGATGCGGATCGCGCGAACGGTGACCGGACGCAACCGCATCGTCTATTTCGCCGGCGATTACCACGGCCAATTCGACGAAGTTTTGGCGCGCGGCGGCGTTCGCGAGGGGGTTGCGCGGGTATTTCCAATCGCTCCGGGTATTCCGGCCGAATCCATCGCCAACATCACCGTCCTGGACTATGCAACTCCCGAGAGCCTCGCCTGGCTCGAACAGCACGTCCATGAATTGGCGGCGGTCCTCGTCGAACCCGTGCAGAGCCGGCGGCCGGGCTTCCGTCCCCGGCAATTCTTGGAGGCGTTGCGCGACCTGACCGCGAAGGCGGGGACCGCCTTAATCTTTGACGAAATCGTTACTGGCTTCCGCGTCCATCCTGGCGGCGTACAAGCCTTGTTCGGCATCCGCGCCGATCTTGTCACCTACGGCAAGGTGGCCGGCGGCGGCATGCCCATCGGCATCTTGGCCGGCAAGGCCGCGTTCATGGACGCTCTCGACGGCGGCATGTGGCAATATGGCGACGATTCCTATCCGACCGTTGGAGTGACCTTCTTCGCCGGCACGTTCGTGCGCCACCCGCTGACCCTCGCCGCCACCGCCGCGGTTTTGAAGCATCTAAAAGCAGCCGGGCCAAGCCTGCTGGAAAATTTGTCCGAGCGTACCGGACGTCTCGTGGACGACCTTGACGCCGTCTTCGAGCGCCACGGCATGCCGGCCGAAATTCATCATTTCGGCTCGATCTTCTTCGTCAAATTCCCCGCCGAATATCATTTCGCATCGCTCTTTTATTACCTGATGCGCGAACAGGGCATTCATATCCGGGAAGGCTTCCCGTGTTTCCTGACGACCGCCCACGACGATGCCGATCTCGCGAAAATCGTCGCGGTTTTCGATGCGGCCTCGGCACAGATGATGGCCGCGGGCTTGTTCGGACGGACGGCGGATTCAGCCGGAGCGCGCCAAGGCCAGTTGACCGAAAGCCAAATGGAAATTTGGCTCAGCGCCCAACTCGGTGACGCCGCTTCGTGCGCCTTCAACGAATCGGTTACTCTCGATTTGCGTGGCAAACTCGACACCCACGCGCTGCGGAAAGCGGCGCGCGATTTGGTGCAGCGCCACGAAGCGCTTCGCATCCGATTCGCGCCGGTAGGCGATGGCTTTACCGTGATGCCCGCGGCACCGCTAGCCTTCACCATCGCGCGCGGCGAGGGGGAGCCTCCTGATACCCATCTTGCCGATGTCATCGAAAACGAGGCCTCGACTCCCTTCGATTTGGTCAATGGACCGCTCATTCGCTTCACCTTGGTGCCGGACCATGGTCAAGACCGCCATATGCTGATCTTGACCGCCCATCACATCGTCTGCGATGGCTGGTCGATGAACATCCTTTTGGAAGAACTTGGGGCGCTCTATTCGGCCCGCCGGAGCGGAGCCGCCGCAAGCCTGCCGCAAGCCCACAGCTTCGTCGACTATGCAGCACGGCACGGCGCGGTGCAGCCGGAGGCGGAGGCCTATTGGCTGCAACAATTCGCGCAACCGCCGGAGCCCTTGGCCCTGCCGCTCGATCGTCCGCGCCCGGCGCTTAAGAGCTTTCGCGGGGATACGCTGCGCGGGACAATCGACGCTTCCCTGTACGAACGCGTGAAGCAAGCGGCCGCACGCAATGGCTGTACCTTGTTTGCCGTGCTGTTGACCGCCTATCAATTGCTGCTTGCCCGCTTGAGCGGACAAACCGGCGTCGTCGCCGGCATTCCGACCGCGGGGCAGAGTTTGCACGGCGAAGGGCCTCTTGTTGGCCATTGCGTCAACTTCCTGCCGTTGCGAGGCGAGTTCCCAAACGGCGTCACTTTCCTCGAAGCCGCGCGCAAGACCCAGCAGCTTCTTCTCGATGCGGCCGATCATCAAAGCTACACTTTCGGGTCCCTCGTCCGGGCGCTCGACATTCCGCGGGAGATCAACCGGCTCCCCTTGATCGAAGCGCAGTTCAATTTGGAGCGGATCGGGCAAAATCTTCCCTTCCAGGATCTCGCCGTCTCGACCGACGCCAATCCCAAGCGTTTTGTGAATTTCGATTTGTTCTTCAATGTCGTCGCGGAAGACAGCGGCCTTATCATTGATTGCGATTACAGCACAGATCTGTTCGACAGCTCGACCATCGCGCGTTGGATCGGCCATTACCGGACGCTGCTCGAAGCCGTCGCCGGCGACATGGACAGGGAGGCCTTGCGGCTGCCTATGCTGACGCGGGCGGAGGAGAACACGCTGCGCTCCGCTCTTGCGGGGCCGGATTATCCCATCCCGGAATTCGCCATTCACGAGTTGATCGATTTGCAGGCGGCGGCTACTCCAGACGCCGTCGCGGTCCGCTTCGAAGACACTACCCTCACCTATCGCGAACTTATCATGCGCGCGGATCGTGTGGCGTGGCGCTTGCTTTCCGCCGGGGTCGCCCGCGAAACGCCGGTCGCGATTTATCTCGACCGCTCGGCGGAGCTGGTTGTCGCCATGCTCGCCGTCCTCAAGGCGGGCGGCGCCTATGTTCCGCTCGATCCGATCTATCCGCCCGCGCGCATCCACGCGATCGTCTCCGAGGCCGATGTTAGGATCGCTTTGACGTCGGCAACGCTCGAGGACGGCATCAAGGCGGCAATCCCGGTTTGCATCGGCATTGGAGAAACCAGCGCGGACTTGGGCGAAGAACAACTGCCGCCTCTTCCGCGCGTCCGCCAGGAAGATCTCGCTTATCGCATCTTCACCTCCGGTTCGACGGGCCGGCCAAAGGGCATCGATATCGAGCATCGCCCGGTCGTGAACCTCCTGACCGCGATGCGGCAGTCGCCCGGCATTGGCGCCGCCGATGTCTTCCTCGCCGTAACGACGCCATGCTTCGACATTGCCGCTCTTGAAATCTTCCTGCCGCTGACGGCCGGCGCCGAGCTCGCGATCGCGAGCCGGGCCGATGTCATGGACCCGTTTTCCCTCGCCGCGCTGATCATCCGCACAGGGACGACGATGATGCAGGCCACCCCGGCCCTATGGCGGCTATTGCTGGAAGCGGGGCTCAATCCGAAGGGGCTCAAAATCCTGTGCGGCGGCGAGACGCTCGACCGGAAACTCGCCCAGGATCTCGGATCGGGCGAACTGTGGAACATGTACGGACCGACCGAAACGACGATCTGGTCGCTGGCGGAACGGCAAAACGGCGGCGCTATCGATTTCGGCCGTCCGATCGCGAACACAAGGATGTATATCCTTGACGCGGCGGGAAATACGGCGGCAATCGGGGCCGCTGGAGAGCTTTGCATCGCCGGCGCGGGACTAGCGCGAGGATATCATAAAAATCAAGCGCTCACCAAGCAAAGCTTCACGGAAAATCCGTTTTCCAGCGGCACGAACGGGCGCCTCTATCGCACTGGCGATCGCGCACGCTATCTAGCGAACGGGCGCTTCGAACTGCTCGGACGCGCCGATAGCCAAATCAAGTTGCGCGGTTTTCGCATTGAACTTGGCGATGTCGAAGATGCGCTGCGGCGCGTTTCCGGCCGCCCGGAAACGGCCGCCGGTTTGCACGGCGACGATCTAGTCGGCTATATCGCGGCGCCCGATGGCACCATCGAGAGCGTGGGCGGGCTGCGAACGAAATTGCGCGAGGAATTGCCGGATTACATGGTCCCAGCGCAGATCTTGCGTCTCGACGCGCTACCCCGTACACAGAACGGCAAGATCGACCGCAAGGCGCTGCCGCGACCCGATCCCGCACAGGCGTTACCGGAGCGAGTCATTGCGCCACCCCAGACACCCCTCGAAGCCAAGCTCGCCGCGATTTGGGGCGAAGTTCTGCGAACTAGCGAGATTGGCATACACGATAATTTTTTCGCGCTAGGGGCGGATTCCATCGACCTGTTCCGCATCGCGGCGCGGATGCGGGAACAGGGCCTCGACCTCGGTGCGGCCCAGCTGATGCGGCATCCGACTATCGCCGAATTGGCGCGGGCCGCGAATGACCTGCCGGAGGAATCGATGCTCGCGCCAGTCAATACGGCGCCTTCATTGCAAAGTTTCAGGCGCCGCTCGGGTGCATCGAGATGACAATCGAGATGATTATGGAGGGCGTTCCTAGCTTGCCTGGTTCGGAGACGAAGCCGCGTGAAGAACTGTTATTTCCCTTGTCGTCGTCGCAGCAGCGATGCTGGTTCATCCATGCGCTAAACCCCGGAGGTTCGGTTCTCAACATCGCCCTGCGTTGGGAGCTCAAGGGGAGATTCGACGCTTCGACGATCGAACAAGCCTTTCAGACGATCGTCGACCGTCACGAGATCCTGCGCACGAGGTTCATCGATAAGGACGGCGAACCCATGCAGGAGGTAGCCAGCCACCTCGATTTCCATTTGTCCGTTGTCGATTTGACCGTCATTCCCGAGGAAAAGCGGCCCGATGAAGCCATTGCGTTGGGCCGCCGCGAGGCGCACGTGCCGTTCGACATTGGACAATTGCCGCTGATCCGGGCGACCTTGCTGCGCCTGTCCGCCGATCATGGGGTCTTGCTCGTGACTGTCCATCAGATTGTCTTCGATGGCTGGTCGATTCGTAATCTCGCCCATGAGTTTGGCACAATCGCCGCGGCGCTCGACGCCAAGCGACCTCACGATCTTCCGGAGCCGCCGCTGCAATATGGCGACTATTGCCTCTGGCAGAAGGAATATTTCGCCAGCAGCAGCTTTGAGGCGGAGACCGCTTATTGGAAAAACAAGCTGGCGGGAGCGCCATATTTCGAAATTTGTCCAGATCGTGAGCGCCCCTCTCAACCAAACCACGGCGGAGAGATTCTCGCGGTCATGATGCCGTTGGCGCTCGGCGACAAATTGGAAGAAGCCGCGCGCAAGCACAATCTTACATTGTTCAGTTTTGGCTGCGCCGTGACTGCGGCGATGCTGCACCGCTACAGCGGCCGCACGGACGTCATATTCGGGACCCAGATCGCCGGACGCGACGATCCGGATCTTGAGAACATGATCGGTGTCTTTCTCAATAATCTGGTGCTGAGGTTCGATGCGTCGAAAGACCCAACCTTCGAGGAATTCCTGGCCCGGGTGAACGGAACAATTCAAGAGGCATTGATCCACCCCCACATGCCGTTCCACAGATTGGTCGAACTTCTCAATCCCCCGCGCGATCCCAAACGCACGCCGCTGATCTGTATCGATTTCAATGTGTTGCGCGATGTCATGGAACACAGAAGTTACGGCGGCTTCGAACTCACGGGACAACCTTCGCTGTCCGCTGGCTCGCTCTACGATCTCAATTTCTTCTTGGTCCATTGGCCAAGCGGCTGGCGGCTGGCGGTGGAATTCAACACCGGCCTCTACGAAAGAACAACGGTCGAAGGCATGCTCGAATTCCTGATGACATGTTTCGAGCTCGCCATTTTCAATCCCAAGGCAAGATTGTCCACCTTTGCGCAGCCTGTTCGAGATAGGAGTGAGCCGTGCCAAACTGGCGGCGATTTGGCTGCAAACATGTTCTCTCCCCCGGCGCCAAGTCCATTGTCTCGCGCAAAGCCGGCCGATGCCGAAACAAGGATGATGGCGATCTGGCGGGATGTCCTTCAAGTACCGGAAATTGACCTCACGTCGAATTTCTTCGAGCTCGGCGGGCATTCTTTGATGGCCATGCGGCTCATGACCAAGGTCGCGAGCACCTTTGGCGTCAAAATCAATGTCATGACCCTTTTTCAGGCGCCGACCGTGCGAGAGTTCACAGCCCATGTGTTCAGGATCGAAACGCCGCTGGAACCATGGAGCATTGTCGAGATTCAACCGCGCGGCGACAAGACGCCAATTATCTCCATCAACAATACGATGATCTATTATAATCTCGCGCGAAGGATTGGAACGGATCGGCCGTTTCTTGGCGTTCAGCTGTTTGATCCGAGCAATCCTCGTGAATTGCCCCGCCGCGACATGGAGGAGATCGCGGCCGATTATGTGCGCCTTATCCGCGAGGCGCGGCCGCACGGTCCCTATATCCTATTTGGATTTTGTGTAGCGGGAGTCATCGCCTATGTAGCGGCGCAGCAATTGAGACAGGCCGGAGAGTCGGTTCCACTGGTCGTGATGGCCGACAGCTGGCTGCCAGGCTATAGCAAGCGCCGCCTTCCGTTCGTCCGGCGTTATCTGTTCCGCTGGTCCAACCGGTTGCACTCACTTGAGCATAAATGCGGACTCCTTTTAAGCGGTAAGCAGACGCTGGTGGAGTTTCTTGTATCCTACAAACTGGTGCGCCAGAGCAGGATTATGGACTTGGCCGCCGCACTGTACCTCATCAGCCGGGCAAAGCTCAACCAGGCGAAGCTGGTCATTGATGACTGGGCCAACCAGTGGTTCCTGTCCAATCTCGAAGAAGCGTGCTTCCGCTACCAGGCATCGGCATCGGTTGGCAACGTGGTGGTGTTGCAAAGCGACCATGTCGTGACCCGTTTTGCCGACCCGAAGATGGGCTGGTCCGATCTCGTCAAGGGCAGGTTTTTCGTTCACCGGGTCCCCGGCTGGCACGTGGATCTGTTCCAAGGCGAGGGGGCTGACCGGACCGCCGAACATCTGCGGTCTTTGCTCGACCAAGTGGATGCGGAGCGCGACCACATAGTCCGGAGCGGAACCTCGCGGGCTTTGACGAACATGCTCCAGTCTTCCGACAGGCATCGACTCCATGACACCTGAACGGCATTTATGCGGCTAGGATTGCGACTCTGGCATCGACCGGTCGCCGGAGCGATGAAGATTCCTTATGAAACGGTGGGCGATCATCTCGCGCTGTATATGGCGCTTGATTGATTTGTTGGTCGCCAAGGGATCGGACCACCACCAACCGTCCTGCTGCATTGCCTTGCCAGCGGCCATGTAGCGATTCGTGACTGCTTCGAAGTCGGCATCCGTGTAATTCAAACTGAAGATGACGCGCCCCGTTCCAGTCCAACTCAGCGCCAATCCTTCGGCGCGCAGGTAGTATTGAAACATCCAGTTGTATCGCGACGGCTGCGTGAAAAAGACACTCCAAATAGACGAAATATTAGCTATCTGCACGGGTAGGCCCTCGTCGTGCATGCGCTGGTTGAACCGGTCCGCCCGGCCATTCCACACCGGATCCACATTAAGGTACAACTCACGGATTTTCGGGCTATCGATCCGCTCCAAGAACTCGTGCATAGTCCCCATGACATAGGGATGGGAGTTGAAAGTCCCGCGGGCAAAGCAGACATCCACCGGGCGATCGTCGCGGTAGCGCTTCATCAGGTCCCTGCGGCCGCAGACCACTCCTATCGGGAGGCCGCCCGCGAGAGTCTTCCCGTACGTGACAATGTCGGCTCGAACGCCGAAATATTCTTGCGCCCCGCCGAGCGCGAGGCGGAAGCCGCTGAAGACCTCGTCGAAAATCAGCACTATCTTGCGCTCTGTGCAGACCGCGCGCAGGCGCTGCAGCCAAACACGATACGCTTCTTTGTCGAAGTGGGAGCTTCGGGCGCCATCGACCAGCGAGGAATCCGAAGGCGCGGCCGCATTCGGATGGAGCGCCTGCAACGGATTGACAAGGACGCACGCAATGTCGCGGCGACTGCGCAGCACGCGCAACGTGTCGCGGGACATCTCTTTCAAAGTATAGGTTTCATGCGCCGGCACGGGGTTGCCGACGCCCGGTTGGACGTCGCCCCACCATCCGTGATAGGCGCCGCAGAACCGCACCAGATGAGACCGGCGGGTGTGGTAGCGCGCGAGCCGCACCGCCTGCATGACCGCCTCCGTTCCGGACATGTGAAACGACACTTCATCCTGTCCGGAAATCTCTTTGAGACGTTTGACGTTGTAGGCGATCGCCGGATGATAGCTGCCGAGGACCGGGCCGAGTTCGCGCACGCGTTGACAGCCCCGTTCTATGCACTCCTTGTAGAAATCATTGCCGAAGACGTTGACGCCGTAGGAGCCGGTCAGATCGTAGAAGCAATTGCCGTCCAGATCGGTGAGAGTCACTCCGGACGACGACAGGACGACCGCGCCGGCGTCGAGGTATTCGCGGACCAAGCGGCGGAATTGGAACGGCGCCCGATAGGCTTCGGTGAATTGAAGGTCGGAAATGCTGTCCTTGACCTCGGCCGTGAACTGGTCCGTCTTTGCGAATTGTTCACGGCAGAGATTGGAGAGGCGCATGAATCCGGCGCGGCGGCGCGCGGCGATCTCGTCCGGCGGACTGTCCGTGCGGAAGAACTGCTCTTCATCATAATCGTAGAACGGGATAAGCGACGCTATCCGTCGCGCGATCCAGACGTTCCCTGCCAGCGACCACTGCGTCGCCTTCGTCAACTCCAGCTTCGCCTTCAATTTCGCGAGAGACGCCGCCAGCACAGCCGCGCCGAGCGCATACAAGGCAAATAGTGCGTACCGGGATTCCATCGATTTAGGCCCAACCGAGGCAAAGCGGTTGAAAAACGATCCGCGAAGCTTGCCCAGACCCGAACCCGGAGCTGGCATTCGCCAGATCGCTGGGAGCTTGTAGCATTCGCTCGTTTTGGCCTGTTTGGCAAGATGGAACCTCGGCACCGATCTCAATGAATTCGTGTTTCGCTACAATCGCCGTTTCTATCGTATCACGTTAGAAGTGTTCTCTTTCGTCAGCCGAAGCATTCAACCCCACTTTGCGGGTCGGCGATCGCAGAGTCCTTCGCCAAGCCAAAAAAGCATTAACGGCGATCGACCGGCTCAATACCTACGCCAACGCGGACTTGCGCGGACGGATTGGCTTTTCCTTTGGGGGCGGGTTGCGACGGCGGAGGCCGGCGCCATTGACCCGCGCGTCGTTGCCGTGGCAAATCTCGACGGCTGGCTGTCCGGCCGCGCGGCATTTGGGACGCTCGATAAGCCTTATTTGGTTATCCTCGCCGGGAACATTGTCTTTACCGGCGCCGCTACAACAATCCCTTAACCCTAACAACCTTTTGAAACATGACAGCGGGGTCGGCTAAATATCAGAATGGGAGTTGCGAAGATGGGATGGTTCGTTCGGTATATCGATGACGAATTGAAGCACGAAATGCTGTCCCGCGAATTGGCGACAGAGGAGGAAGCCCTCGAAGAGGCTTGGAATTTGGCGCAAGGGGACAACGAAGTGGTGGGCATCGACGGGCCGGATGAAGAGTCCGTGCCGCTGGTGGAGATAGAGGCGTGGTTCGAGGAGCGTTCTGGCTCCGGCAAAACAGAGCCTTCGTCCTGACGCGGCCGGGCAGGGCGTTTCCACCAGAATTTGAAAAATAGCCCGCTTTTGACCCTGCGACAGCCGCTCACGCGGCTTTTTTCTTCGGCGCGATCAATTTGCGATTAACCAAAACCTCGGCGATCTGAACCGCGTTCAGCGCCGCGCCCTTGCGGAGATTGTCGGCGACGCACCAAAGCGAGAGACCGTTCTCAACCGTCGCATCCTCGCGGATGCGGGAGATATAGGTCGCGTCCTCGCCCGCCGCCTCATGCGGCGTGATCGAGCCGCCGGGCTCGTGCTTATCGATCACCAGACAGCCGGGGGCTTCCCGCAGGATCTCACGTGCCTCATCGGCGCTGATTGGGTTGGCGAACTCGATGTTGACCGCTTCGGCATGGCCGATGAAGACCGGCACCCGCACGCAGGTCGCGGTGAGCTTGATCTTGGGGTCGAGGATCTTCTTCGTCTCCGCCATCATCTTCCATTCCTCCTTGGTGTATCCATCCTCCATGAACACGTCGATCTCGGGGATCACGTTGAAGGCGATACGCTTGGGGAATTTCTTGGTCGTGACAGAATCCGACACGAAGATCGCGCGGGTCTGGGAAAAAAGCTCGTCCATGGCCTCTTTGCCGGCGCCGGACACCGATTGATAGGTCGCAACGACGACCCTACGGATGGTCGCCTTGTCATGCAGCGGCTTCAAGGCGACGACGAGCTGGGCCGTCGAACAATTCGGATTTGCAATAATGTTGCGCTTGGCGAAACCCGCGATCGCCTCGGCGTTCACCTCTGGTACGATCAGAGGCACGTCGGAATCGTAGCGCCAGGCGGAAGAATTATCGATGACGACGCAGCCTTGGCCGGCGATTTTCGGCGCCCATTCCTTCGAGACAGTGCCGCCCGCCGACATCAGGCAGATATCCGTTCCGCTGAAATCGAAGTTTTCGAGGGCTTTGCATTTCAAAATCTTGTCGCCGAAAGAGACCTCCGTGCCGATCGAGCGGGGCGAGGCAAGCGCCACGACCTCAGCGGCCGGAAACCGGTGCTCGGCGAGAATATCGAGCATTTCGCGCCCGACGTTTCCGGTCGCGCCAACAACGGCAAGCTTGAAATCCATCTTCTGCTCCGTCCACAAATCGGGTTGTATTTCGGCGAGCACCCCGCCGCATAACCGGCTCATTGCATAGGCGATGTTGGAGAAAGCCGCAACGGGTTGGGCGTTCCACGCCAGCAAGTAGGCAAGTGAGGCATCAGGCGCTCGATTGCTTTTCGTTCGATCCAAAACCAAGCGAGAGGCGCGTCTGGACCACAACAAAATCCGAGGGTTTTGTATTGTCAAAATCCGTCGAAAGTGGAAAGCTCGGCGGCAACAAGGCCGGTATCCGGTGGATGTCCTTTAAATAAGAGAAAATGGGTGGCCAAAAACATTTTGCACATGCTCAGTTCGATGAAGCACATGAGCCCTTTCGACGTGAATATGGCGCTCGACGCCGGATTCGATTCAGTCACATCGTACGGGAGCGTCACGCTCGACGAAATCACGCCATTAATTCAGGATGCCATGTTTTCGCGTTCCCCGCGAGACGCGGCTCGTACATGCATTTTCTTCGGTGGAAAGGATGCCGGCCTCGCTCTCGACATGATGGAGCAGCTAAAGGCGACCCTTTTGAAGCCATTCGAGATTTCCTCTTTCGCCGATCCCGCCGGGTCGTTCACAACGGCTGCCGCGATGGTGGCCTGCGTGGAGAAAATACTGAAGCAAAAAAAAGGCCGGGCGCTCGTCGATATGAAGATCGTGATCTTCGGTGCGACTGGTGTCGTTGGTTACGCCTCCGGTGTCATCGCCGCGCTGGAATGCGCCGATGTGACGCTCGCCGGCCATGATGGACCAGAACGCGTCCAGGCCAAGGCTAACGATATCAAAAAGAGGTTTGGCGTTGCCGTGCATGCTGTCGATGCAAGCACGCCAGTGAAGCTGTTGGAGGTGCTGGTTGGCGCCGAGATCGTGTTTTGCGCCGCGGCCGCAGGCGTGCAAGTCTTGTCGGCGGCGGCGCTCGCCTCGGCTAAATCGCTCGTTATTGCGGCTGACGTCAATGCGGTACCCCCGGCGGGAATTGAGGGTCTCCTGCTCATGGACAATGGTGTCGAACTGCCGGGGGGCATCCTCGGAATCGGGCCACTCGCCATCGGCGATGTGAAATACAAGACGGAATCGGGATTATTCCGGCGCTTAGCGACTTCATCCACCCACCTCGCGATCGATTTCCGTGACGCTTTCGCTCTCGCCCGTGAAATCGTCTAGGCCTGGGAGCCGCGATTCCTATCGCGGTGCCCTCTGAGCGAGCTTTTGCGGCTGCCCTTCGATGCGCCGGCTGGCGGCGGCTGGTTCCCGATCTAGCCGCGGACTTGAACAAGCCGCTGTCGCGCCAAAAGTTCACACACGGTTACTACTGCTTTGCGTGGATCACTCTCGTCGATCATCTCTAGAAAATCATGCCCATTGGAATGTGCGATTGGGTAACCGGTTTAAGGTAAACTCAACTTTAATAGAGGCAACAATGCGCGGGGTGCAACCAAACCAGGGTCATTGCGTTTAGGCTAAGGAACCCGAGGAGTTTCGAAATGTTTCACAATAAGTTATCGATCGTTCTGGCCGCCGCCGCCTTGGCCGCGTTCACTGCCGCCGCCAACGCGCAAACCACGCGGCACCGCCATCACACGCGGGTAGCGGAGCCGTATAATGACGAACGTCCGCCGCTCACCGTCAACCGGCGCAGTTTCCTCGATCCCGGCCCGATGGTTCCCGTCGGCAGCCTGTCGAATTACGTGACGGCCAATACGATCTTCAACCGGACGCCGGATCAGAATTACTTGAAGTCGGAGTTCGGAAACGACCGGCTGCCCTGGCCGCTCGAAGTTCCAGGCCGCCCACAGCCCATCTTCGAGTTCGAAACCCCCGCCTATGATTATTGATAGAACAAGATCGCACCAGTGGCGTGATAAGCACGCGGAGCTTGCGAAGATCAAAGCGCTAGCGAACTCTTAAAGAGCCGGAACCGATGCCCGTTCCTGCTGAGGACGGGCGCAGCGCATCATTGTTGTGAGGACGCGGCGGGCTCCGCCGGAAACGTGCCGGCATCCGCCCGCGCGGGGGTGCCGGACGCCTCAAAGAGGGGATGGGGACGTAACATGCGCTCCGCCGAAGCGATGAGTGCCATCTCATAGGACTGCCGCCGCTCCGTTTCCTCGACAACGCCGTAGACGCCGGAGACGGCGCGGCCCAGTGCCGCTCCGGTTGCGAGGCCTTGCACCAACGCGGCGGCGAAAAGCGCGGTGAAGAGATCTCCGGTCCCCGAGGGATGGCAGGAAATCCTGGGAGTGGAGACTATCCAACCGGCCCGTGGCTCGATCGCCAAGGTCTGAACGATCTGGGGCGATGCGTCTTGGAGCTGCACGCCCGTCACGGCAACCGTCGATGGCCCAATTCCGCGGGCGGCCGCGACAATGCCTTCGAGCGTCGCAGGCGCGCGCCCTGCCAGTTGCTCCAGTTCAAATTGATTCGGCGTAATAATATCCGCCAATGGGACAAGGCCTTCGCAAAACAGGGCGCGCAAGTCTTCTTCCACGTAAACGCCGGGACCGGCGTCGCCCATGACCGGATCGCATAGATAGAGCAGTTTTGGGTTTCGCGCCTTCGCCCGGCGGACGAAATCGATCACGGCGGCGGCAATTTCCGGCGAGCCCAAATAGCCGGAGATCAAGACCTTGCAGGTGTCGACGAGACCGCGTTCTTCCACGCCCCTGAGCAGATCGCGCACCAATTTTACGTCGAGCACCTCCCCACGCATGGAAGAATAATGCGGATGGTTGCTCAAAAGCGCCGTCGGCACCGCCGTGACCTCGATGCCGCAGGCTTGCAGCGGGAAGACCGCCGCGCTGTTTCCAACATGGCCGTGCACCACTTGCGACTGAATCGAAATGACCGTCATGAGGTCGCCGCGTCCCTCGCCGTCATGACCGCAGCCCCTCCAGCCATTCGGCAAACATTTTACGCGCCTTGGCGGGCAATGAGGGTCCGGCGGCCTTGGCGCCGTCACGCAATTGGCGCGGATCGATGCGAGCCGAGCCAAGTTCCGCCGCGTGGCCGACGAGCCATGGTTCGATCCCGGCGGTTGGCTCGACCTCGGGATGGAATTGCACGCAGAGTATATTGGAACCAGAGGAAAAGGCCTGGTTGCGGCACATCGCGGTCGAGGCGAGATGGACGGCGCTTTGCGGCAGATCGAAGGTGTCGCCGTGCCAATGCAGCACGGTCGTGCCCGCCAGATGCCGAAGCGGCGTGGTGCTGGCCGCATCGGTCAGATCGACCGGCCCCCAGCCGATCTCCCTGATACCAGACGGATAAACTCTTGCGCCGAGCGCGCGGGCGACGAGCTGGGCGCCAAGGCAGATGCCGAAAGTCGGCTGGCCGGCACTGAGGCGGGCCGTGAGAAGAGCGATTTCGTCGCGAAGAAACGGATATTTGTCTTCCTCGTAAACGCCAACCGGCGCGCCGAGCACGATGAGAAGACTGGTTGCGGCCGGATCGCGCGCCGGGAGGCCATGAACACCGGCGTCGAAATATTGGAAATCATAGCCCGCGCGCGCGAGGGGCTCCGCGAAGGTGCCAAGATCCTCGAAATGAACATGCCGTATCACTGCCGCGGTTTTCTTCGACATTGTGTTTCCTTTCAGACCGAGCTTTCCTTTCGTTTCCTGGCTGCGCACGGGATTCGCATTCCGCCGCGCGTCATCGATTCGTTGCCGCGCGCTGGCGGGAGGCTAAGGCCGGTCGCGGTTGGCGCGATTAGACAACAAGATTTTGCGCCTCTGCGCCCGCAATGACGATTCGCGGAATCCACGGCCATCTCACCTTGCTTTTGCGACTTCGAGCGCCATCGTATCCGCGTGTCTCTTGATGTCGAAGATCGGCGAAGTTGGAGCGGTTTCAGGCAAAGGAGACATCTCTGCCGCGTCATTCCGAAACCAGCTTCAGCCGCGTGTCCAGGGCAGCAATTACGCGGCGAAGGTTGTGGCCGCGTTTCAAAACGAGGCCGGTCGCCGCGAACACCGCATAAGCGCCCCTCCTTGCGCTTCCAAGCGAGGTTCGCCGCGCGGTTATCTCCGGCCGGTTCCGTGCCGCTCGTGACTGTGGCCTCCTAGCTTTATCTCAACCTTTATCGTCGCTTGTAGGTGCGGGGACGGCTAGCATGCACGCCGCCTCGACGCCTGGTTTCGGCGGCGTTTTGTCCGCGCGAAAAACAAAGGAGCGAATTCGGTTAGCGCGAAGACCTTGCATCCGCCGGGCGCAAAGGCAATATCCGCGCTGCGAGGGGGGCGCGCGGGTTGCACAATCCGCGCGAGGGGCCGCCAAATTCGTGAAATTCAATTACGACCGGAGAGGAGGCCACGTGACAATGCCGGACGCGGCGGGCCAAAGCCAAGCTTTTCAAGCGGATGTCGCCAAATTGCTGCACCTGATGGTGCATTCGGTCTATTCCGATCGGGACATCTTTTTGCGCGAACTCCTTTCCAATGCCGCCGACGCCTGCGAGCAATTGCGTTACGAGGCGCTCGCCGATCCGGCACTGGCATCTTCGCCGTTCGCGATCCGGATTTCGATCGACGCGGACGCCCAAACCCTCGCCATCGAGGACAATGGGATCGGCATGTCGCAGCAAGACCTCACCGATCATCTTGGCACAATCGCGCGCTCCGGAACCCGCGCCTTTCTGGACCGGTTCGGCAATGGCGGCGAAGAGGCGGCGGGCGCGGACGCGCGCGAAAAACTTGCTCTGATCGGCCAGTTCGGGATCGGATTCTATTCGGCCTTCATGGTCGCCGCCCGCGTCGATGTTTTTACGCGCCGAGCGGGTTCGACGGAAGCCTTCCATTGGAGTTCGGATGGTAGAGGCACTTTTTCTATCCAACCGCTGGCCCAAGGCGAGGCCCCGATCCAAGGTACGCGGGTCGTTCTCCACCTGAACGAAGAGTCCAAGAATTACCTTGAGCCAGGCCGGATTGAGCGGCTCGTGCACGAACATTCGAGCGCGCTCGCTGTGCCGATCGAACTTGTCGAAGAGAAGGGCGCGCGCCGCTTAACCGACGGCACGGCGCTTTGGACCAAACCGAAGGCGGCGATCGAACACAAAGATTATACCGATTTTTATCAAAGTCTTGGCGGTGTTTTCGACGAACCGGCATTAACGATGCACTGGCACGCGGAAGGGCGCCACGACTACACGGTTTTGGCGTTTGTGCCAGGATCGCGACCGTTCGATCTGTTCGATCCCTCGCGTCCGGGCCGGGCCAAGCTCTATGTCCGCCATGTGCTGATCAAGGAAGACGCCGAGGTTGTGCCGAGATGGCTGCGCTTTGTGCGCCTGGTGATCGATTCGGCCGATCTTCCGCTGAATGTTTCACGTGAAACAATTCAGGAAAGCCCGGTATTCGCCTCCATCAAGAAAGCCGTGACCAACCGCGTCCTTCAGGAACTGATTAAGCTTGCCGAAAGCGACAAGGAAAAATTCGCGAAGATCTGGGGGCACTTTGGGAGCGTCCTGAAGGAAGGGCTTTACGAGGACCCCGAAAAACGCGACGCCTTGTTCGGCTTGGCGCGCTTTGCGACCTCGGCGTATCCAGCTGGCGGCCGTAGCCTCAAGGACTACATGGAAGGCCTGCAAACGAACCAGACGGCGATCTATTATCTTCTCGGTGAGGATCTAGCCCAGCTGTCCGCTAGTCCGCAGCTTGAAGGATTCCGGGCGAGAGGCATCGAAGTTTTGCTGTTGCCGGATCCGGTCGACGCCTTCTGGGTGGCGACAGCGGCCGGCTTCGATGGCAAGCCTTTCAAGTCGGTGACCCAGGGCACGGCCGATATAAACTCAATTCCGCTCAAGGAGAAACCGGACGCTGGCGCGGCGGAAGAGGCACCCCCGGCGGCCGGTCTCGCGACCCTTTACGCGCTCATGAAACAGGTGTTGGGCGAGGCGGTCGAGGCCGTCCGCGCTTCCGACAGGCTGTCGTCAAGCCCTGCTTGTCTCGTCGCCTCGGATCGTGGGCCGGACCGCCGTCTCGAACGGATGCTCGCCGAAAGCGGCCGCCTCGGCCCGGCGTCGAAACCGGTGCTCGAAATCAATCCCGCGCATCCGCTGATTCGCGCCCTGGCCGCGCGAATTGGCGCCGCGGACAAGGAAAAATTCGAGGATATCGTCTGGCTCCTTTTCGACGAGGCGCGGCTGATGGAAGGTGAAAAGCCTGCCGACGCGCCGCATTTCGCCGCGCGGCTGACCAGGATTCTGCTCGATGCCGCAAGCCAGTCCGCGCCGTGAGGGAAGAGATTGCGATAACGCATCCGCCCTGTTTCGAAGCGGCGATGGCGCGCGGCGCGGCGCGGCGCTCGCTCGCGCGGGCCTTGGCGAAAGGCGGCATAGAGTCGGCGCAAATCGATGCCTGCGTGCTTCTCTGCGCGGCGCTCGGTATCGATCACGCGGATCTCGTTTCCAACGCCGATTGTCCGCTTGGTCTTGGCGCCGCATTAGTAACATCTTTCGCGGCGCGGCGATTGAAGCGCGAGCCGGTGTCGCGAATCATCGGCCATCGGGATTTTTGGCGGGCGCGGATCGAGATCGGCCCCGCCGTTTTCGATCCGCGTCACGCCACCGAGACGCTCATCGAAGCGGTCCTCGAACATGCGGCCCGGTCGCCGCGCGCAAGCTGGCGGATTCTCGACCTTGGGACGGGGTCCGGCGCAATCCTTTGCTCGCTGTTGCAGAGCCTGCCCGGATCTTCCGGTATTGGCGTCGATATTTCGCCTGGCGCCTGCGCGATCGCGCGAAAAAATCTCGCCACCTTGGGGCTCGCCCGACGCGGTCTCATCGTTTGCGGCGATTGGTCCCGGGCCTTGCGCGGTCCTTTCGATGTGATCGTTTCCAATCCGCCCTATGTCGTGCGCGGCGAAATCGCCCGTCTAGCGCCGGAGGTTCACGATCACGATCCGCGTTTGGCTTTGGATGGCGGCGAAGACGGTTTGGCGGCCTATCGCGATATCATCCCGGCTTCGCGGGATTTTTTGCTCGCGCCAGGCGGTTTGATCGCGTTGGAAGTGGGGGTAGGCCAACATGGGGCCGTCGAATCGCTCTTGACCGGCGCATTCGGCGCGCCGGTCGAGGTTAGACTTGACCTCGACGGATGCCTGCGTGTGGTTTTGGCTTGTCCTGGCCAGTGAGCCCTGGCGTGACAAATTGGTCACGCTAAACATCGCAAGAGATATATTTTCGCAAAAGCTCTTGGCGTTTGCCGCGAAAGCGACTAGGTTTCTTTCCAAGGATTGGTTTTCGCTCATGTTGCATGGTTGCGATTGGCGTTGAGGTCCTCGGTCCGCGCGAACGTCCGAACGAAAAGCCCGGCGTGCTGACAGCAAGACGATCTCCGCTTCGAGCTATGCCGCGATGCCCGGCGCAACCGGGATCAATGTCCCCAGACTCTGAGACTCTATCAACAAGGGTCGAAGACCGGTGCCACGGCGGTTCCGTGAGCACAGTCGCCACCGGCTGGAGAGCCTTATATCCGCTCGCGCCTACGTGCTGTGAAAATAAGGGGTTCGGTAAGGACCGTGAACGCACGCCGGTCCGGCTGCGCGCGAAGCGTAATTACTGTGCCACCCAAGGATCATCGATGAGACCTGGACAGAATAACAAACGCATGCGCGGCCGCCCCAACAATCGCAAGGGACCGAATCCTCTGACGAGATCCTATGAATCGAGCGGCCCCGATGTGAAAATTCGTGGAACGGCCCACCACATCGGCGAAAAATACCTCCAGTTGGCGCGCGACGCGCAAACTTCTGGCGATCCAGTCATGGCGGAGAGCTATCTCCAGCATGCCGAACATTATTTTCGGCTGATCGCGGCGGCGCAGCAAGTCCAACAACAAGGACCCGGCGTCTATCAGGGTCAGCCTGGCGAAGCCAATGTGGAAGAGGCCGACGACGACAGCGATTTCGGCGGCATGCCTGACCGATTCGCTTCCCCTGTCGAGCGCCTTGCTCCGCCGCAGCCAAGCATCCCGCCACAATCTCAGCCCGGCCCCGCGCAGCCCAATCCGGAGCGGTCTTTCCATGGCAATGGGGACAACCAGGATTTCACCCGGCCGGACCGTGTTCCGCGGCCGGAGCGCCCTTTTCAAGACAGGAATTACCGGGACAGGAAATATCAAGCCTACCCGGAAAAACCGTATCAGGAGCAGCGGCCCTATCAAGAACGCAATGGGCGCGGCCGCGATCAGGAGAGTCGCGGCAACCGTGGACGGAGTCCGCGCGATTTTCGCAATGAAGGCCCGATCCGGGTCGATCCGCGCGCCGAGCCCCAAATGGCCGAGGCCGTCGAAGGCAACGTCCTTCCGGCGTTCATCACTGCCCCGGTTCGCGTCCCAGCCGAAGCCCATGACGCCGCGCCGCCCGTCGAGGCACTTTCCCCCTTGCTCGCCGGTCCGCTAGAGACGAACGATGCGGCCACCGGCTTTCATCCGCGTCCCACTCGTAGGCGCGGGGGCAAGGCGGAAACGGGGGCAGCCGGGCCGCACAGTGGCGAAGCGGCGAATGCCAATGATCCGGTCCAGGATTAAGCCACGGGCCCGTTGTTAGTTTGGTTGTTTGCCTTGATTTGCCGGGCGCGCGGCCCTTATGGGGGGCGGCTGCCGGCGCAATTGGGGGCCGGTTGGCCGCCGCTGCTGATTCCGGCCAACGCCTTGGGGCCGCGGCGCGTCTGCCGCTGGTGAGAATGTTCGGCTGAAATTTGTTTGACCACGGCGAGAGCGCGAATTTCCCTTGCACGTCAACTTGCCGCCTTCATCCCCATCTCACTTGCGCGCCTCAGATCAACGAATCTTTTCCCTGCGATCGGCTCTACCGCGCACGCATTTCGCTCCTACATTTTCTTCTAACGCCGCCGGAAAGGGCTCGGTTCAGTTGCGCCACGCAATTCGCCGCTACGGGGCGATGTAGCGGGCAGGGTAGATCAGCCATGAATCTTGAAAAATACACCGAAAGGGCGCGGGGCTTCGTTCAAAGCGCCCAGTCTCTCGCTACCCGTGAAGGGCACCAGCAATTTACGCCCGAACATGTTTTGAAGGTTCTTCTCGACGACGAGGAAGGGCTTAGCGCTGGCCTCATCGACAGGGCGGGGGGGCGCTCGCGCGACGCGCTGCGCGACACCGAGCTCGCGCTTGCCAAATTGCCGAAGGTGCAAGGTTCTGCCGCGGGGCAATTGTATCTTGCCCCCGCGACGGCGCGCGTTTTCGACAATTCCGAGAAGATCGCGCAAAAGGCGGGCGACTCGTATGTCACGGTCGAGCGGCTGTTGCTTGCGCTTGCCATGGAGAAAGGCACGGACGCGGCCAAGATCCTCGACCGGGCAGGCGTCACGCCGCAGACTCTCAACGCCGCGATCGAGGATCTCCGCAAGGGCCGCACCGCCGACAATCCGACCGCCGAAAACGCCTACGATGCCTTGAAGAAATACGCGCGCGATCTGACCGATGCCGCGCGGGCGGGAAAACTCGATCCGGTGATCGGCCGCGACGAAGAAATCCGGCGAACCATTCAGGTATTGTCGCGGCGCACGAAGAATAATCCGGTTCTGATCGGCGAGCCTGGTGTCGGCAAGACCGCGATCGTCGAAGGCCTTGCGCTGCGGATCGTCAATGGCGATGTGCCGGAAAGCCTGCGCGACAAGAAGCTTCTCGCGCTCGACATGGGCTCGCTCATCGCGGGAGCGAAATATCGCGGCGAGTTTGAAGAGCGGCTGAAGGCGGTCTTAAATGAAATTATCGCCGCCGCGGGCGGAATTATTTTATTCATCGACGAGATGCACACGCTCGTTGGCGCGGGCAAGGCGGATGGCGCGATGGACGCGTCGAACCTTTTGAAACCGGCGCTCGCGCGGGGCGAGCTCCATTGCATCGGCGCGACCACGCTAGACGAATATCGCAAGCATGTCGAAAAGGATGCCGCGCTGGCGCGCCGCTTCCAGTCGGTGTTCGTCTCCGAGCCGAGCGTCGCCGACACCATCTCGATCCTGCGCGGTCTCAAGGAAAGATACGAATTGCACCATGGTGTGCGCATCCTTGATGCCGCGATCGTCGCCGCCGCGACGCTGTCGCACCGCTATATCGCCGACCGGTTCCTGCCTGACAAGGCAATCGATCTCATTGATGAAGCGAGCTCCCGCTTGCGCATGCAAATCGACTCGAAGCCGGAAAAGCTCGACGAACTCGACCGCCGGATCATTCAGCTCAAGATCGAGCAGGAGGCCTTGAAAAAGGAGACCGATTCCGCCTCGAAGGAGCGCCTGGAAAAGCTCAGTGTCGAACTTGCCGGGCTTGAGGAGAAATCCGCCTCGTTGACCGCGCGTTGGCACGCCGAGAAGGACAAACTCGGCTCGGAACAGAAACTCAAGGAGCAGCTCGAGGGTGCCCGCAACGAACTTACTCAGGTCCAACGGCGCGGCGAATATCAGCGCGCCGGCGAACTCACTTACGGCGTCATTCCCGGTCTCGAAAAAAGGCTCGCCGCCACCGAGGCCGAACGCGGCGGCGTTCTCGTGGACGAAGCGGTGACTCCCAATCACGTCGCGCAGGTGGTCTCGCGCTGGACCGGCATTCCCGTCGACAAAATGCTGGAGGGCGAACGCGACAAGCTGTTGAAAATGGAGGACGCGCTTAGCCGCCGCGTCGTCGGCCAGGCGGAAGCGGTCAAGGCGGTCTCGACCGCGGTGCGGCGGGCGCGGGCGGGGCTGCAGGATCCCAATCGCCCAATTGGCTCCTTCATGTTCCTGGGGCCGACAGGTGTCGGCAAGACCGAGCTCACCAAGGCGCTCGCCGCCTTCCTTTTCGACGATGACGCCGCGCTCGTGCGCATCGACATGTCGGAATATATGGAGAAACATTCGGTCGCCCGTCTGATTGGCGCGCCGCCCGGCTATGTCGGCTACGAGGAAGGGGGCGCCTTGACGGAGGCGGTGCGCCGCAGGCCCTATCAGGTCGTTCTCTTCGACGAAATCGAGAAGGCCCATCCAGACGTCTTCAACGTCTTGCTGCAAGTTCTCGACGACGGCCGACTGACCGACGGGCAGGGGCGCACGGTCGATTTCCGCAACGTTCTGATCGTCATGACATCCAATCTTGGCGCCGATTTGCTCGTGCTGCAAAAGGAGGGCGAGGATTCGTCCGCCGTCCATTCGGAAGTGATGCAAATGGTGCGCGCGCATTTCCGGCCGGAGTTCTTGAACCGCGTCGACGAAATCATCCTGTTCCACCGGCTACACCGCGACGATATGGGCGCCATCGTCGATATTCAGTTCGGGCGGCTGGGCAAACTCCTGGAGGATCGCAAGATCACGCTCGAGCTAAAGGCCGAGGCCCGCGCGTGGCTTGCGGCCAAGGGCTATGATCCAGCCTATGGCGCGCGGCCCTTGAAGCGGGTGATCCAGAAGAACGTGCAGGATCCCTTGGCCGAATTGATCTTGGCGGGCGAAATCCACGACGGCGAGAAGGTCGTCGTCGGCGCCGACAAGAATGGCCTTCTGATTGCCGGCAGGGCCGTGGCCGGGTTAGCTGCCTGAGAGCCATCCGATTTGCAAAAGGCGGCACGGTTTACGGCTTGGATGCTTCGCTCCGCGCAGGGTCTCGACCGAAGAGCCGCGTCCGGTTCGCTGGCTGGACGTGGCGGTTGCTGTCCAAAGAGCCGCCTCGTCGATGGGGGATCGCGGCGCGGCAAATCTGGCCGCCGCGGCCTTTGCGGGTCCGCCCGACAGCGACCAAAAAGCACGTGTGCATAGCGCCCTAAACCGCCTGGAAATGCTCGAAAATAGATTAAAAAATATGACCTTCAATTCCATACGGGTTATAATTGAAAATCAGACGATTTAGCCTTTGCCAAGAGCAGAAAGTCCACACTCCCCATGGCCGAACTCGCCGCCAGGCCGCAGGTCCCCTTGACCCCTGAAACCGAAGCCTACTACGGCGCCGATTCGATCAAGGTGCTGCGCGGCCTCGATGCCGTGCGCAAACGCCCAGGCATGTATATCGGCGATACCGAGGATGGCTCCGGCCTCCATCACATGGTCTATGAAGTCGTTGATAACGCCATTGACGAGGCGCTCGCCGGCTACGCTACGCGCGTCACGGTGACGCTCAATGCCGACGGTTCGGTCGCTGTCACCGACGACGGGCGCGGGATTCCAACGGATATTCATAGTGAGGAGGGGATCTCGGCGGCGGAGGTCATCATGACCCAGCTACACGCCGGCGGAAAATTCGATCAGAATTCCTACAAAGTGTCGGGCGGGCTGCACGGCGTAGGTGTTTCCGTTGTCAACGCGCTTTCGAGCTGGTTGACACTGCGGATCTGGCGCGACAGCAAGGAACACATCCTTCGTTTTGAACATGGCGACGCGGTCATGCCACTTGAAGTCACGGGGCCCGCGCCGGAAATCGCCGGAAAACCCAAACGCGGTACCGAAGTCACCTTTCTGGCTTCGCCAAAAACCTTCACGATGGTCGATTACGACTATGCGATGATCGAACATCGTCTACGCGAACTCGCCTTCCTGAATTCCGGAGTGTGCATTGAACTCGCCGATCTTCGCGGCGCCGAGGTCAAGCGGGAGGAGCTTTACTACGACGGCGGGCTTCAGGCTTTCGTACGCTACCTCGATCGCGCCAAGATGCCGCTCATCTCGAACCCGATCGTGATCAAGGGCGAACGCGAAAAGATTACGGTCGAAGCCGCCCTTTGGTGGAACGATTCCTACCACGAGCATGTGCTCGCCTTTACCAACAATATTCCGCAGCGCGACGGCGGGACGCATCTCGCGGGTCTGCGCGCGGGGCTGACCCGTCAGGTGACAGGTTACGCGGAGCGCGCTGGTCTCGCCAGGCGCGAGAAGGTCGATCTCAACGGAGACGATTGCCGCGAAGGCTTGACTTGCGTGCTTTCGGTAAAGACTCCCGACCCGAAATTTTCCTCGCAAACCAAGGAAAAGCTGGTGTCCTCCGAGGTGCGGCCGGCGGTGGAAGGTCTCGTCAACGAAATGCTCGGGGCTTGGTTCGAGGAGCATCCGCAGGACGCGCGCGTCGTCGCCGGAAAGGTGGTGGAAGCAGCCCAGGCACGCGAAGCGGCGCGCAAGGCACGCGAGCTAACCCGCCGCAAAGGGGCACTCGATGTCGCCAATCTGCCCGGCAAACTCGCCGATTGCCAGGAGCGCGATCCGGCCAAGGCGGAATTGTTTCTCGTCGAGGGCGATTCGGCGGGCGGCTCTGCCAAGCAAGGCCGCAACCGGGAGTATCAGGCCGTGCTTCCGTTGCGGGGAAAAATCCTCAATGTCGAGCGGGCGCGCTTCGACAAGATGCTGTCGAGCCAGGAAATCGGGACCTTGATCACCGCGCTCGGCACCGGGATCGGGCGCGACGACTTCAATGCCGACAAACTGCGCTATCACAAGATCATCATCATGACCGACGCGGATGTCGACGGCTCGCATATCCGCACGCTTCTGCTGACGTTTTTTTTCCGCCAGATGCGCGAGCTGATCGAACGCGGCCATCTTTATATCGCGCAGCCGCCGCTCTACAAAGTAAAGCGTGGCGGGTCCGAGCAGTATCTGAAGGACGAGCGCGCGCGCGAGGATTATCTGATCGGCAATGGTCTTGAGGCCGCCGTGCTGCGGCTTGCGAACGGCGAGGAGCGCGCCGGCGAAGACTTGCGCGCGATCGTCGAAGAAGCGCGGATCGTTCGCCAGATGCTGGGCGGCCTGCATTCGCGTTACGATCGCCAAACCGTGGAACAGGCGGCGATAGAAGGCGCGTTGAAGCCGGTGCCGCCCGGAAACGAGGCCGAGGCCATGGATTTTGCCACAACGATCGCCGCCCGTCTCGACGAGCGCGCCGAGGATATGGAGCGCGGCTGGAGTGGCGCGGTCGAGAATGGCGGCTTTGTCTTCACCCGCGAACTGCGCGGCGTGCGTCAGGCAGCGAGCCTCGACGCCGGGCTCTTGGCTTCGACCGAGGCGCGCCGCCTCAACGAGCATGCGCAATCGCTGCGCGATGTCTTCGCAAGGCCGGCGCTTTTTCTGCGCCGAGGCGATCAGGCCCAGGTCTTGGGGCCAGGCGACCTTCTCGACGCGGTGATGGCGGCAGGGCAAAAGGGCATTTCCCAGATGCAGCGCTACAAGGGGCTCGGCGAAATGAACCCGGATCAGCTCTGGGAGACGACGCTCGACCGGGAAGCGCGGACGCTTTTGCAGGTCAAGATCAAGGAAGGCGACGACGCCGAGGATATTTTCGTCAAATTGATGGGCGATATCGTCGAGCCGCGCCGCGAATTTATCCAGGAAAACGCGCTCAGCGTCGCCAATCTGGATGTATGAGGCTTGATTCGCGAACTCCACGAGAACGAGTGACCATGCAGAGCAAGGCGTTTGACGTAACCCATACAGATGAAGAATGGCGGCGGCTTCTCACTCCCGAACAATATCGGATCATGCGCGGGCATGGCACCGAGACGCCGGGCAGCTGCGCCCTCAATCATGAAAAGCGGCCAGGCGTATTTGTCTGCGCCGGATGCGGCCAGCGCCTTTTCGTGTCGAGCAAAAAATTCGATAGCGGCACGGGCTGGCCGAGTTTTAACGATCCCTGCGAAGGCGCCATCGAGAACAGCGGGGATCGGAGCCATGGTATGGTACGCACCGAGGTGCATTGCAGCCGCTGCGGCAGCCATCTCGGCCACGTCTTTCCAGACGGGCCGCCGCCGACGTATTTGCGCTATTGCATCAATGGCGTCGCGATGAAGTTTCTTCCCGAGTGAAGCGCGCGGGCGATCAGCGGATATAAACCGCCTCGATGACCTTGAGTTCTTCCCCCAGGGGGTCGAGTTCGAGACGCACCACCTCGGCCATCAGCCGGTCGCGGAATTTATAGGCCCGCCGCCAGCCGTCCTCCGTGACCGGAGGCCACGGCGTGAAAGTTTTCTTATCGACCATCAAGGCTTCGCAACGCAAGCGCGGGCCTGAGATGTTGCGGGCGATGATATACATGGCGACTTCAACCCGTCCTCATTCCTGACCGGCTCGTCGCGGGCACAGCGCGAGATCCCCAGTGCAAACATATAGTCTCGCACTTTTAGCAAATATCGACAAAATTCCACCTGAGAGATACAATTCAAAAAAAATGCCTCGAAATGCCCGCGCCGCGAAAGGCGCCGGACAGAGTTGGCTGATCGAACGAAAGGTCCGCATGGTTTGGCCGCGAAGAGCGATCGGCGTGATCTTCGCGCGGTCGCGATTGGCGCCGGACTCGTCTTTTTGCCGGCCGTAGCGCTCGCCGATCCGGTGACGCGCGCGGCGGGTTTTGCTCTGATCCAGTTTGCCGTTTGGCTGCTTGCCGATGCGGATATCGCTGACGGGCTCAATGGCGACGTTTTGGCCGCGCTGATCCACCTCGTCTGGAAGGCGGTCATGATGGTCTGCGCCGTTCCCGTCCTTGCCGTGGCCTCGCTCGGCGAGGTTGCTAGAGTGCGCGCGCTTTCCTGGTATGCCGGCGCCACCGCCGCCGCCGCCGCCTCCGCGCCATGGGTCGTTCGCGCGGCATTGCATCTGCCAAGAGCGACGGACTACAACTTTGTGGAATTGCGGTTTGCCCTTGTTTTCTTCGTTGCCGGCCTGATTTCCGGTTCGGTTTATTGGCTTCTCGCGGGCCGGGATGCGGGAGCCTCGCTTTGGGAATGATGGACTGGACAAGTACGATCTTGATCCTGCTCCCGAAAAACATCCCCCAAGGCTGATTGTGTCGGATCGGCCTTGGAGGGTTTCAGATGACGGGATTGGTTTGGGCACGGTACACGCTGGAATTCAAAGAGGAGGCGGTGCGGCTTGTTCTTGAAGGGCATGATGTCTCGTCCATGGCCAAGACGTTGATCTTTCGATCAGACGCTGCATAACTGGCTGAAGGCAGAAGCGGCGGGGGGCACGGGGTGCGCCGGAGCCTCGATAGAGTCGATACGTAAGCAATCAGCAAAAATAAGTGCGGCTCAGGGTGAAGCAGGCGCCAGTCCGTACGCGCCCTGGTGAAATTGCAAATTCGCCTCTCGTCCGGCGGTTTGGTCGGCGTGGGCGAACACGAGATCCGCGACGAAGGTCATGAACCGGGGTTTGAAGATACCTGTGGCCATCAATCACATCAGGTGTCGCTTGAACAACCCAGAATGGAGTTGTGCTCATCTTGCCCGGAGCCGGAGGCCAAAGTTTATAATCGGTGGCCTCACCGGCACCGGATTCGGCCGAAAGATCGTGGGTTTTCAGCCAGGAAATATGACCGATCGTGTGAAGAATGGCCTGCCGTTCATGCCGATCTTTCCATATTTCCGTGACCAGAGAAAAAGCGTTCCCCAAAGGAAAGCATGTGCGCACATTCTTGGCAACGGCCTTGATCGTCGAACTCGACGATTGTCAGTTCATAGGTTGGGAAACTGATAAGCGAATTCTTCCTTTGATGAGCGTTGTTGCCAACGATACCGATCAGACTCTTCGGTTCGACCGGTGCGAGCCCGGTTTCGGATTCATTCCCCGCCGCGCCGCCGATTCTCACTGTCGCATCCCTTTTTTCTGACTCAAGCATTGTTCTGCGCTAGTGATGCATAGTTTCAAGCTCAACTCAACCAAATGGTGCGCGCCAAGGGCGCGGCCGCAAGTCCCGGTTGCGGCCGTCTGGGCGCGCCCGTTTTCACTTTCTGAGTGGCGCCCGCCGCACCTTTCCCTGCACGCCTTCGAAGGCGCCCTCGACGAGTTCGCAATAGAGCAGGCGCTCCGGATCGACGGGTCCCGCGAACACGAGCCTGCCCGGCGGCACCGGCGCGAATCCCATCCGGCCATAATAGGACATGTCGCCGACGAGCAAAACCAATCCGTGCCCAGCCGCCCGCGCGGCGTCCAGCGATTTCATCACCAGCTCTTCGCCGATTCCGCCCGCGCGAAATGGCGGATCGACCGTCAGCGGGCCAAGCAGCAGCGCAGGCCGGTTGGCGCAGAAAATTGGCGTCATCCGGTTGGCGCCGACAAGCAATGTGCCGACCCTCCCGACGAAGGACAAGGCGTAGTCCGGCTCGCTCCCTTCGCGCAGCCTGTAGGCCGAACGGGCGAACCGGCCTGGCCCAAAAGCGCGCTCGTCGAGCTTTTCGATAGCCGCGAGGTCGGCTGGCGTTTGCGGGCTGAGCGTGAGGGAAAGATCCGCCATTGGCTTGCCATCGAGAGGCACACGGGCCGTCCTAAAGTTAGTATTCGCGCGCGCGAACTGCAGCGTGGCACCCTTGATACACAGCGAAGGGGGACGAAGCGAACCTTTGGGTGCGGCTAAGCAAGTTTGTGCGAAGTTTCGCTGATAACGATCCATACCGTTCGTGAATCAAGGATTGATAGCCCAAGGGAAGCGGCATTGTCATCAGGCGGCATTTGGCTGCCCGGCAATCCGAACGTGCAAGCCCGACCCGGCACGTTCGGTCCCTCTCGCTTTGCTTCACGAATCTCGCTCGGACGGACGGCGTGCGACTCGTCAGCATAGAAATGATGGACGCTTTCGCGCAGGATGAGTTCTTGCCAGGATTGATCGTGCCTGGCGAGGTATTCGACGCCGGCGCGGATGCTTTCGTCGATACCGCGGCGGTCATGCAAAACCTGAATTTGATTATCACGTGCGATAAGTCAATCGCGCATCGCGGGGGAGCGCTTGGGGTCGCATGGCCTGCTCGATCCACCCCGGAATCGCGGGAATGTGCTATCCCGACAAAGGCAATCATGTGATGGAAAAGGAATCGCGCAAAATGAAAAAATTGCAGCATGTTCCACAAGAATTCGCGCCGGCCACGCCGGTCTTTGCGTTTTTTTGCCACATTCTCCGGCAATCGTATTGGGTTGCCACAAGATAAATATACGTTAAACATGGGCGCGCAGAGTTATTGATAATCCGTAATGCGTGGGGGGAGTGGTGCAACGCCTTGCTCTCGTTCAAGAAGCCCAACTGGCGCTAAGGCCGCCGCCGGCAGTCTCGCGCGTTCAAGACAATATTCTCGCCCGCCACGAGCGCGATTTCCTCGACTGGCTTTGCCTGCATATGCCGCGCGCCGTCACCCCGGACAAGCTCACCGGATTTGGCGCTTGCGGCGCCGCGCTGGTGTTTGCAGGCTACGCGGCGACCCGCATGCATCCGGCGTTTTTCTGGCTGGCGACGCTCGGCTTCGTCATCCACTGGCTCGGCGATTCGCTCGACGGAAGCCTCGCCCGCTACCGCCGGATAGAGCGGCCGCGCTACGGCTATTTTCTCGATCATTCCGTCGATGCGCTCTGCAACTTGGCGATCATGGCCGGCGCCGGGCTTTCCGTCTATATCCGGTTGGACGTAGCTTTGTTTGCGCTGCTCGGCTATTTCATGCTCTGCATGTACGTGTTTTTGTACAACCACGTCTCGCAAAGGTTTCAGTTATCGTTTCTGGCGCTCGGGCCAACGGAGCTTCGCGCCGGCTTGATCGGCCTCAATTGTTGGATGTATTTTGCCGGCGATTCGAGGATTGCGATCGCAGGCGAGACGTTCTCGCCCTACGATCTCGTGTTTTGCGGCGCGGGAAGCGTTTTCGTCTCTCTCTTCGCCGTTAACGTTTTCAAGGTGGCGCGGAAGCTGCGGCGCGAGGACGCCTCGCAAAGCCGGCCTTTGGGGAGTGGCAATAGGCCGCTTTTATAGGTGTAAAAATCTGGATTTGAGATTTCAGTCACTGTCGCAAGAAATCGCAACCCGCCATGAGATGAATGGCGAAACAACCTGACATTGACCGAGCTATCAAATCCAATCTTTTACATTATAGGGTTTCTAGAAAGCCGCTCACTTTTTCGCGCCCCCGGCCGACCCCGGCGTGGGCGCCCGGCCGCTCTACCGGACGGGCAGCGAACCAGGTTCGGGCGCAAGGATATGCAACGGCACGGGTCTCAACCGGTCTTCTCCGGACCGCTTTTGGCGGCGGCGTCGAAAAGCTGGCGGAAATTTGCAAGTTCGGCGGGGTCGATGTCCGAGATAGCCCAGTATTCGGTGCCGCCAGTACGCCAGACCTGAACGGAATAGCCGTCAACGACAAACGCCTGAGGCGGGGGCGAGCCCCGCGCGGGCAGGGAGGTCAGGCTGATGAAATGCTCGCTGTGCCGATAGACCAGGACGGGCGCGGGTGCGCCGGCGATGACGTCTATCCGGCCTCCGGCGAGGGGAAAGCCTTGAGGCCCCAAATCGATCACTTTTGGGGCCAGCGCGAAACGAGTCGCAAACCACGGCTTGACCGTGTGGCGATCGGAAGATGCGACGTCGGTGGGCTGGCCAGAAAGAAGACCGCGTTTATGATCGGCGATGAGCGTGCCGGCAAGATTGGTGTCCTCGATCGCCGGGCGCAGCGCGAGCCATGTCGAAGCGCTGCCGAGACCCGCGGCCAGGATGAACGATGCCGCCATGGCCCGCCAAGGCGGGGCCGCCCGCGGCGCGATGGAGGGCGCGGCCATCGCGGCGATGCGCTGGCGCAACGCTGGCGGCGCCACCGGCTTAACGAGTTCCCGGCGCATGACCTCGCGCAGCGTTTTCAGGCGGCCGTATTCGGCGGCAAGGGAAGCGTTTGCGGCCAATCGATTTTCGAAATCGAGCATACCGGCGGCGTCGAGCTCGCCGTCGAGCGCCGCCTGGGTGAGAAGAGTTTCGTTGCCTGGGCTCATTTTGCCTCTGGCCTCCCCAAAGCCGCCTTGAGGAGATCGCGCGCGCGGGCGAGGCGCGACATCACCGTGCCCAAGGGCACGCCGGTTATTTCGGCGATCTCACGGTAGCTTAGATCATTAATGTCGCGCAGCACGAGGGTTTCCTTGAAAGGCGGCGGCAAGGCGGCGATCGCGCGCTCAATTGCCGCGGCATCGGCCTTGGCAATCAAGGCTTCTTCCGGCGTCGCCGCTCCATCCGCCGGCGCCAGGGCTTCGATGTCCTCGGTTGCCAGCAGCGCTTTCGGCCTATTCCGCGCGAGCCAGGTGAAGGCCGCGTTTCGCGTGATGGCCAGAAGCCAAGCGCGGGCGTTTCCGCCGGCGTAGCGATCGAGACCTCGCAGCGCCCGCAAACAGGCTTCCTGGACAATATCTTCCGCGTCGGCGCTGTTGCCGGTAAGCCAACGGGCCAGCGCGTAGGCGTCGTCGAGGTGAGGCATGACCACCGCCGCAAAATGTTCATTCGAGGAGGTCATCGTCAAAAGGGGCGCGTGTTCCGAAGGACTAGGCTTTGCTCAGTTGCTAAGGAGGAGACTTGCCTGTCTGCTTATTTATTCCCATGCCTTACAATGGAACGAAAGAGAAGCAACATTTTCCCGTTCGCGAGGATTTCGCGGGCGAATTGCAAGTTGGAAGAACGAAAGGATGCAAAAGCATGCTCGCAGGACAACTCGCACTCATCGCCGCCGCTCTATTCACCGGCGCCGCTGTCTACGTCAATGTGGCGGAACAGCCTGCCCGCCTCATGCTTGACGACCGGGCCCTCCTCGCTGAATGGAAACCCGCCTATAATCGCGGCTTTGCGATGCAAGCGTCCTTGGCCATCATCGGCTTTCTCCTTGGTGTCATCGCCGCGCACGCCGGAATGGACTGGCGTTGGGTCGCGGGAGCCTTCGTGCTCCTTGCCAACTGGCCATTCACGCTCATTGCCATCTTGCCGACGAATAAGCTCTTGATGGAAATCGAACCGCAAAATGCAGGCCCGAAAAGCCGCGAGCTGATCCAGAAATGGGGCAGATTGCACGCGGTGCGGAGCATGCTTGGCGCCACCGCGACTGTGCTTTTTCTTTGGGCCTCGCTAAAATAGCGCCCCGGCTCGAATTGAGCGGCGGTCACGCCAAAATGATTTCGACCGGCACATGATCCGAGGGTCTTTCCTCGCCGCGCCTTTCCTTGTCGATGGCAACCTCGACCAGCCGGTCCGCCGCCCGCGGCGAGAGCAGGAGATGATCGATGCGGATGCCTTTGTTGCGTTGCCAAGCGCCCGCCTGATAATCCCAAAATGTATAAAGCGAGGCGTCGTCCGTCGTCGCCCGCAGGGCGTCGATAAGCCCCAGATTGAGGAGGCGCCGGAAGCGCCCCCGCGTCTGCGGCAAAAACAGCGCGTCGCCCTCCCAGGCGGCGGGATCGGCGGCGTCGTTGGCGGTTGGAATCACATTGTAGTCTCCGGCGAGAACGAGTGGCTCCTCCAGCGCCAAAAGATTTCTTACGTGCGCGATGAGGCGATCCATGAAGGCGAGCTTATAGGCGTATTTTTCGGTTTGCGGCGGGTTGCCGTTCGGCAGATAGATCGAGGCGACGCGGACAATGCCCTCGCCGTTAGGGACGACCGCCTCGATATAGCGCGCCTGCTCGTCATCCGGGTCGCCGGGAAGCCCCCGCGTGACCTCGACCGGCGCCTTGGCGAGAATCGCCACGCCATTAAAACCTTTTTGCCCGTGCACGGCGGCATTATAACCTTCCGCCTCGACATCCAAATGAGGAAACACCGCGTCGACGCATTTTAGCTCTTGCAGACAGAGGACATCCGGCTTGGCGTCGCGGAGATAGCGCAGAAGATGTTCGGTCCGCTGGCGCACGGAATTGACGTTCCACGTCGCGATTTTCACAGCAAATATTCCTCGATTCCCGTGCTCACCTACGCGGGGACATGCCGGTTGACGCCTCGCCGCGCGAGAAAAGCGTGAAGCGCCGCGCTGGGCGCTCTTGCATGAGGCGCGGCAAGGTCCCGTGCGTGAGAACGCCTTCGCGCATGAGCGCGCGGCGCAACGGGCCGATCATCGAGAACGCAAACAGCCCGGCGCCACGCAAAAAATCGATCGGAAAAAGATTTGAAAGCAGGAAGCGATTGAGGATGTCGACCCCGTTCGTGCGCAAAAAAATGTCGCTCCGGCGCGCGCTGGCATAGGTTTTCAGCGTCTGCACGGCGCCGATGTCGTGCCCAAGCACGCGCGCGTTTCCCAAAACTTCGGCGAGAGCCGCGCTGTCGCGCAGACTGAGGTTTAGGCCTTGCGCGGCGAGCGGCGGAAAGATGTGCGCGGCTTCGCCAACTAGCGCGATGCGATGGCCAACAAGACGATTGGCGCTCATCCCCGCCATGGGGAAAAAGCCGCCCGGTCCATCGATCTCGATTTTGCCGAGAAGTGAATCGACTTGATCCTCGATTTCGTGCGCCAGTTCGGAGTTCGCAAGCGCACGGCGGCGCTCCGCCGCCTCTGGGGACATCAGCCAGACGAGGCTCGACCGGTTCGGCTTACCTTCGGCCGGGCGAAGCGGAACGAGAGTGCAGGGACCCGATCGCGCGTGGAACTCCGTCGAGATATTCCGGTGCGGCTTTGGGTGCGAAAGGAGAGCCGTGAACGCAATTTGCGGATAGGTCCAGACGCGCGTGCCGATCCCCGCCTTGGTTCTGGCAATCGACCCACGCCCGTCGGCGGCGGCGGCGAGTTTTGCCGTGACACGCTGGCCGTTGGCGAGCGTGGCATGGACCCAATCCTCGCAAAATCTTATGTCGTCGATCATGTCTTCGTGCAGAACGAGGTTTTTGGTCCCGGCCGCGATTTCGGCAAGGCCCTCGACGAGCACATTATTCTCGATATTCTCGCCGAAGGCCGCAAGGCCGATCTCGGCCGCGGCGAAGGAAACCGAAGGCACTGGAAGCCGCGCGCCTGTGGCGTCGATCATGGCGATCCTTGCCAGCGGCGCGGTCTTGCCGCGAAAACGCGGCCATACGCCAAGCGCCTTATAAAAGCGCAGCGAGGCCTCGAAAAGCGCGACAGTCCGCCCGTTGGCGCGCGTATCGACATGACCAACGCAGACAACCGAAAATCCCGCCTGCGCGAGAGCGAGCGCGGCGGAGAGACCGGCGGCGCCGGCGCCCGCAACGAGAATGTCGGCTTGCGTATCGGCAGTTGAGTGAGACATGGGCCACCTTTGCCAGCCTTTTTAGTCCGGCGCCGAGCTTTTGGCGAGTTGGCGGCGTTCGATTTTCGCTGGACGCTTTTTCCGCATGAAGAGCGATCATGAGTGCCGCCATTAAGCCGGACGTTGGGTAATGTCCTAGATGTTCCCTTACTTGACGGATTGAATTTTTCATGCTACGGTCTTTCCAATAAAGGAGAGATCGTTATGGCGCGCGCAAAACAGCCCCCGCAAATCCACCAAATGAGCATTGCCCAATTCGAGGCAATATTTCCGAACGAAGACGCTTGCTGTGCTTACTTCATCGGCAAACGCTGGCCGGAGGGCATCCGCTGTCCGCGTTGCGGCAGCGAGCGGACTTATGACCTCAAAACCCGTAAATGGCATTGGGAGTGTCCCGATTGCCGACAAGGAGGCGCATATCGTTTCTCTCATCTTACCGGCACTATTTTTGAGAACACGAACAAGCCGCTCCGCGATTGGTTTCGCGTCATTCATTTGATGCTGACCAGCAAAAAGGGAATAAGCGCTCGCCAGGTTTGGCACTATATGGGTTTCGGTTCGCTGAAAACGGCCTGGTATATGTGTCACCGCGTCCGCGTCGCATTGATGGAAGACATCGATAAACTCGGCGGCATTGTCGAAGTTGATGAAACTTTCGTTGGCGGCTTGGCCAAAAACAGGCATTGGGATAAGCGCGGCGGTGGCGGTGGAACCGGCGGCGTAGGTTCCGGCAAAACTCCAATCGTCGGCGCTGTCAGCCGCAAGGGCAACGTGGTTGCTCGCGTGGTTGCGAACGTGAATTCCGCTACTCTCACCGCCTTCGTCCGCGAAGCGGTCTCGCACAAAGTCAGCTTGCTTTGCACTGATCAATATCCTGGCTACAATCCGCTCGATATGGATTACCCACACGCGACTATTGACCATGCGCGAGGTCAGTATGTCGTCGGCGCAATTCACACTCAAACCATTGAAGGGTTCTGGTCGATCTTCAAGCGTGGCGTGATCGGTGCGTTCCATAAAATTAGCCGGAAATACATGCCTCTCTATGTTGCAGAATTCCATTTCCGTTATAATAACCGGGGGAACGCAGATATCTTTGGAACGGCGATCAAGGGATGTTGAAAGCAATCGCACTTCTTGCCGCGATCTTGATCTCAATTCCAGAAAGTTCGGCATCAAAGCGACCAAGTCCAGGTGCTGGAAAAGTCGCTAGCCCAAATCAGCAAAAGCCCGCTGATCACGATCAAACAGCCACCGATCATGAACGTGGAACGCCAGCCGCGCCGCTTATCATCGAAATGCAGAACCCCCCAAACACAGATGCCATAACCGCTGAACTCAAGAAAAATAGCGAGAATCAGGCGGCGGAAAATGGGCGGTCCCTGATTTTTAACAGTCTCTTGGTCTTCGTTGGTATTCTTCAAGCCATCGCGTTGTGCTTTACCGTCTGCGTCACCAACAAAGCGGCTAGAGCCGCTAACGCCGCTGCCGAAGCTGCCAAGCAATCCGCTGATTCTCTTCGCAATATCGAGCGCGCTTACGTGTTCATTGATTATGAATTGCTTAGGGAGCGCAACGTAGCCCTTAGGGAGGGGGGAATCCGCAACAAACAAATTGCGCTCGTATTCAGGAATTTTGGACGAACTCCGGCGATAGTCAATGGGATCAACGGTAAGTGCCATTATTGGCGAAATAGGTACTTGCCGGAGATGGAACCGGACAGCATCAAAATCCCAAGCGGGAACGCCATTGGAAGCGGTAGCCCGTGGAGTAATCCTATCTTTTTCGATGGAACTGAGTGCGATATTAACGACGCGATGGACGGCGAAGGATATATTTTTCTCTACGGAAAGATCACGTATTTGGATATGTTGGAAGAGCAACGGGAGACTGGATTTTGTTGCGAGTGGAACTTTGCTGAGGCGCAATTCTTCATGGCTCCAGATACTAAATTGAATTACTACACATAATATAGCGCCGGCCTGTCGGAACAACCTTAAACATGAACGGGCGTATCCGTCAAGTAAGGGAACATCGCCCTAGTTTGAATTCCAGCAATGGGTGGATACTGTTGAAAAACTCCGAAAACGGATTGCAGTAAAATTTCGTCCAAATGACATTCTGAGCGAAAATCGGTGCTCAATGCCAACCACAATGCGGCTACGGTGGTCGCCTGCTACTTCAACGTCAACTTCCGCGTCCCCCCAAATCTTTTTTCGATTCTCCAGCCCACGGCTCTACAAATTATGGCTCATCGCCGAAAACAGAGTTTTTCAACAGCATCGGTGGGAAGCCGACATCCCGGCTCCCTTCGATTACCAGAAGGGACCCCACTCGGACATGAGCCATCCGGGTGCCTCTCACAAATCGATCAGTATTGCTGACCAGTCGACGCCGTCTGAGAAAGCCGCGCGGCATGTTATGCTGGTGTCGAGTGCGAAGGGGCGACCGGATATTTTTTCTCATTAGCATTTGAACCCACTTTTCGAACCCCATTTAAAGTTCGCCGGTCATTAAGGATCTCCAGTCATCGACAAGGGAGGGTCAACCATGAAGATCGTCGTGATCGGCGGCACCGGCCTGATCGGCTCGAAGACCGTCGCCATTCTGCGCCAGGGCGGCCACGAGGTCGTCGCCGCCTCGCCCAAAAGCGGCATCAACACCATCACCGGCGAGGGGCTCAAAGAGGCCATGGCCGGCGCGCAGGTGGTGATCGACCTCGCCAATTCGCCCTCATTTGAAGACAAGGCGGTGCTGGAATTCTTCGAGACCTCCGGCCGCAACCTTCTCGCGGCGGAGGCCGCAGCGGGCGTCCGGCACCATGTCGCGCTATCCATCGTCGGAACCGACCGGACGCCCGACAACGGCTACTTCCGCGCCAAGGTCGCCCAAGAGAAACTGATCGAGGCCTCCGGCATCCCCTACACCATCATCCGCGCGACCCAGTTTCTGGAATTCCTCGGTACCATCGCCGCTACAAGTGCGGATGGAAACATGATCAGGCTCTCTCCCGGCCTGTTCCAACCCATCGCGGCGGACGACGTTGCTGCCATCGTTGCCGATGTGGCGTTCGCGGCGCCGCGAAGCGGCATCGTCGAGATCGCCGGCCCGGAACGAGCGCCGTTCAACGAAATCATCGCCCGCTATCTGAAGGCGGTCGGCGACCCGCGTGAGGTCGTGAGCGACCCTGAGGCCCGATACTGGGGCGGCCGGGTCGAGGAGCGCTCGCTCGTACCGTTGGGCGAAGCGCGCCGCGGCCGCATCGGTTTCGACGAATGGCTCCGCCGCTCACAGGCAGGAGCCTGATCCGCAACCGCCAACCGAAGGATAGGGCTCCATGAAACGCATCCTCTGTTCGCTGCTTGTCGCCACCCTGCCGTTCTGCAGCGTCCTCGCGGATGCGCCGAAGGAGAAGAACGCCAAGGTGACCCTCGTCTACCAGCACGAGCTGCCGAACGTCCCCGGCAAGAGCATCAAGGGTGTGCTCGTCGGATATGGCCCGGGCGGTTACTCGCCTGGCCACCTGCATCCCAAATCCGCCTTCATCTACGCGACCGTTCTTGAAGGGGCGATCCGCAGTCAGAACGACGGACCGGTGACGATCTACAAGGCCGGACAGAGCTTCTCCGAGCTGCCCGGGGACCGCCACGGCGTCAGCGCCAATGCCAGCAAGACGCAGCCGGCCAAGCTCCTCGCGGTGTTCGTCGTGGACACGAACGAGACGGACCTGACGATCCCATTTGGGAACTGAGGTTTGATAATTTTCGGCCGGAGATATTGCGTCGCGAGATAATGGAAACGCCGATGCATGTGTCCGTGTCCTCGTAAAACCCGATCTCGCTGCGGCGCGCGCCGCTTCGGGCCGCCGCGTGCGAGCCAACAGGTCTCCACTTGCAGCGTGACAGGGAGGAAGTTCCCCAACTTCGGCGACGGGAGCCGTTCAACTCCGCACCGGGATCGCGTCATTGGCGCGCTCGGGCTTAAGGTGCCGCCGATGCTGCTCGCACGCGCCGACGAGGTGATCGAATAACCGAGATCGACCCACTCGGAATGTCTCTTCCTGGCGCACAGCGGCCGCAGATCGGACTTCTGCTCTAGGTCGGAAGCAGAGATTCAAACTGAGACGCCACCGGGGCGTTGCCGAAATCGGTGCTAGGTGTAAAAGTCCACGGTATCAGCTATCGCCGAATGGACCTGCAAGCTTTCGAGGCTGAATGAGCCAGTTCAATCTCTCGTTTTCTCCGCTTCTGCCCTGGCCGGTTTTGCTCGGACTGGGGGTGCTCGCGCTTGGCCTCATTGGTTTGGGCTTTTATGCACGCGGACGCGGGAGTTTTCTCCGCGCGCTTGGCCTGGGCTTGCTGCTGTTGGCCATGACCGGCCCCGCCCTGGTGCGTGAGGAGCGCAACCCTTTGAAAGACGTCGTGGCCGTAGTCGTCGATCAAAGCGGCAGCCAGACGATCGCCGAACGTCCCGCGCAGACGGAAAAGGCCAGCGAAAAACTTGAGAAAAGCCTCGACGCGCTCGGCAATGTCGAAGTCCGCGTCATCGAGAGCGGGCGCAGCGATAGCGAAGCCGACGGCACCAGGCTGTTTACGGCATTGAACGCTGGGCTCGCCGATGTGCCGTTGGAACGCCTCGGCGGCGTCTTCATGATCACCGATGGGGTCGTCGACGATGTTCCAGCGGACGTGAGCGCGCTCGGCTTCAAGGCGCCGCTGCACGCGCTCATCACTGGGCATGAAGGCGAGCGCGACCGGCGGATCGAGCTGCTAGAGGCGCCGCGCTTCGGGATTGTCGGCAAGGACCAAACGATCGAGTTGCGGGTGTTGGACACTGCCGCCACCAGCGACCCTGTCGTGCTAAAAGTTCGCCGCGACGGCAATCCTGTTGCAACTATCGTCGCGACGCCCGGCGAACGCCTTCGCGTGCCGGTCAAAATCGAACACGGCGGCCCAAATGTCGTCGAGCTCGAGGTCGAGGCCTTGCCGGACGAACTGACCGCGATCAACAACAAGGCGGTGCTGACGATCGAGGGCGTGCGCGACAAATTGAAGGTTTTGCTCGTTTCGGGGGAACCGCACGCGGGCGAGCGCATGTGGCGCAACCTTCTCAAATCCGACGCCAATGTCGATCTCGTGCATTTCACCATTTTGCGGCCGCCGGAAAAGCAGGATGGAACACCAATCGACGAATTATCGCTGATCGCCTTTCCGACCGCCGATCTCTTCGGCCGGAAGATCAAGGAATTCGACCTCATCGTCTTCGACCGCTATTCGAATCAGAGCGTCCTGCCCTTGCTTTATTTCGATAACATCGTCCACTATGTCCGCGAAGGCGGCGCGCTGATGCTCGCGGCGGGTCCAGATTTCGCTCGCCCCGAAGGGCTCTATTACTCGCCGTTGGGGCGAATCGCGCCGGCGCGCCCGGACGGCAGCCTGACCGAGCACGCCTTCCGCGCCTCGATCACCGAAGATGGCGCCAAACATCCGGTGACCCGCGGCTTGCCAGGCGCCGATCAAAAGCCACCCGCCTGGAGCGAATGGTTCCGCCAAGTCAATGCCGAGGTCATGCATGGCACCAGCATTTTGTCCGGCGCCGGCGGAAAGCCGCTGCTCGTTCTCTCGCGCGAGGGCAAGGGCCGGGTGGCACTTCTCCTCACCGATCAGATGTGGCTCTGGGCGCGCGGTTTTGAAGGCGGCGGCCCGCACCTCGATCTTTTGCGCAGGCTCGCGCATTGGCTGATGAAGGAGCCGGAACTGGAAGAGGAGGCCTTGCGCGCCAATGTGCGCGGGCACGCCATAGAAATCGAACGCCAGAGCCTGAAGGCCGATGTCCCGCCTGTGACTGTCACCTCGCCTTCGGGTGCGGAAGAAAGGGTGAGCTTGACGCCGGCCGAGCCGGGCATTTCCCGCGCGAGCGTCGATGCCGCTGAAGCAGGGCTCTACCGCTTGAGCGATGGAAATCTATCCGTCCTCGCCAATGTCGGGCCGGAGAATCCGCGCGAATTCCAGGAAGTTGTCTCGACGCCGGATAGACTAAAACCCATCGCGGAAGCGACAGGAGGCACGGTGCGCCGGATCGGCAAGGCGGAAAACAGCGATATCTCCCTGCCGCGTCTTGTCGCGATTGGGGATAGTCCAGTCTATGGCGGTGCCGGTTATGCCGCGATCAAGCGCATTGGGGCGAGCGAAGTGAAGGGCGTGGGCGTGCTGCCGCTTGCGATCGGCTTTTTGGGCCTTGCCGCGCTGTTGGGAAGCGTCAGTGCGGCGTGGCTTTTTGAGGGGCGGAGAACCGCTCGGCGAACGTAGGGTGACTTAAGATCATCTTTGTGCTATGATTGTCGAATTGAAGCGATTTGCCGGGGCGCACGATGAAGCTCATTTTAGCACTTGTAATGTCGTTCATGCTGCTTTCAGTAACGGTGCATGCCGTCCAATCGCAGACGGTCTACACCGGCCCAGGCACCTACTCTACCTACGGAAATAATACATATGGGCCAGACGGGCCCCAATCCCGATATGGAAATCAACTTTACACGCCAGAGGGTGTCTATTCGACCTATGGTAATCAGACGTATGGGCCGAATGGCGCGTATTCGACTTACGGAAATACGACTTATGGGCCCGACGGATCGACCGCGACCACCTATGGGAATACTACTTATTTGAACTCTCCGGACGGAGGCACGGCTACGTGTTCCCGATATGGGAATCAAACCTTCTGTAACTGATCAACTCGCCGTTTTCTGTAAGGTCCGCGGTCGCCGACCACGAGGGCGACGAAAACCGCAAGATATAGCGCGGAATTGGTCCAGATGGCGCAATATCTAGGAAAACCGCGGGACTCTCGTCCGAGCATCTCTTATTTTTGGCAAGAACGAGAATGCAATACGCTCGGAGCGGCGTGGCTGTAAGGTCGATGCACTGTTCGTAGTTCTCGGGTTCATGCGATAGCAAAAGGAAGAATTGTTATGTCAAGAACTACCTTACCGCCCGGTACTCGTGCGCCGCGCTCTGGCATTTATGAGCAGGTCGGGCCACGCGGTGGCCGGACGAACGAGCAGGCGGATTCGACGCGCGGCAAGCCGCTGCCTCCCACGGACGTAGCTGGTCGAAACTGGACGTTAGTTAAGCCTGCCCACCACAAAGGCGATGAGTAGACGCGGAGATAGGGCCGGTCGCAATGTGCGCCCGGCCTTATCCACGGTCCCGCGCGGCAAAAAAGCTAGCGCGGAGTAGCGCGCGCTCACAACGTCTTCCCTCGCACGATTTCTAGACCGTCCCGACAAACACAAATCTGATGCACGGGTATGTACTGTGCCACTCATTGACGAAATCATTCAACTTGCTGTGGATGACAATAGCCCGATTGCGACACTCCTGCGAAGGTGTCTCGTCCTGGCCTACAGCCTGGACAACGCCAAACTCAAAGCTTGGGTCGGAAGTGAATTAAACGGTTATGCGCATACCGACGACGTCCCTGACTACCGAAAGGTTCCGGTAATAGCGAAGGGGTTTTTCGTCGGTATGGTGAGACAAATAAATGATCAGCCGCTTCCCCCTTCACTTCTACAGAAGGAGCATAGGCATTTCGCCGAAACCGCGATTTTGACACAACCCATAGCCGCCTACGTTCCCCCTCAACACGGGACAACCAAAGAACCGATCATTGGAATCGAATGGCCGCCAGACTTGACCGCCTTCTATCAACACAAGTTCATTGACGGCCACGTATTGCTTAGAGCATGGCAGGAAATCGCGCCGTCAAACCTCATCGCTCTCATTGACACGGTCAGAAATAGGACACTACGTTTCGCGCTCCAAATACAGAAGGAACTCGGGCTTGTAAGCGACAACTTCTCTGCTCTTCCCAATGAGAAAGTCGATCAATACGTGATGAACATCTATGGCGGGAACGTCGTCATTGGGGGCCATGCCCACGATGTAAAGCAGGTCGGCAACATCATCATCGCAAAGAACAACTTCCCTGCGCTGGAAGCCGCCCTCAAGAGCTTCGGCATTGCAGAGCCAGACATCACGGAATTGAAGGCTGCTTTAGACCACGACGCAGTCGCGCAACATGACGCTTCCCCGTCCCTCGGACAACGCACAGGCGATTGGCTGAAGTCTGCCGCAAGTAAAATCGCGTCGTCGGGAACGAAAATGGGCGGCGAGGTCGTGAAGGATTGGATTCTGCAATATCTGGGGCTCTCTTGAGTGTCCGATCGCTTCTGGAACGGCGCCGATGCAACCACGCCTGTCCTGCTACAGCCGCTCGAAAAGCACCCGAGTCCGCGCGCGCAAATCCGTGCATAAGTCTCGAAAGAGCAAACGCGGAATTTGATTCGCTTCTGGGCGTCGTTTAGGCCTCGACCCATGGGAAAAAATCTCTCGCCGCCGCCGCCTCAAAGCGGGAGCGCAGAAGACGTCAATCTGCAGGAGGCGCTCGAGGAGCGTTACCTCCAGTATGCGCTTTCGACCATCATGGGGCGGGCCCTGCCCGACGCCCGCGACGGGCTCAAACCCGTGCACCGGCGCATCCTCTACGGCATGCATATTTTGCGCCTCGATCCGGGCGCCGCTTTCAAGAAATGCGCGAAAATCGTCGGCGACGTGATGGGCTCTTTCCACCCGCATGGCGATCAGGCGATCTATGACGCTCTCGTCCGCCTCGCCCAGGATTTTTCCTCGCGCTATCCGCTCGTCGACGGCCAGGGCAATTTCGGCAATATCGACGGCGACGGCGCCGCCGCCTATCGCTACACCGAAGCGCGGATGACCGATGTCGCCGGGCTCTTGCTCGATGGCATCGACGAGGACGCCGTCGAGTTCCGCGAGAATTATTCAGGCGACCAGAAAGAGCCAATTGTCCTGCCCGCCGCGCTGCCGAACCTGCTTGCCAACGGCGCACAAGGCATCGCGGTTGGCATGGCAACGTCCATCCCGCCGCATAATCTCGCCGAACTCTGCGACGCGGCGCTTTATCTGATCGCCCACAAGAATGCCACGACCGCGCAATTGCTAGGTTTTGCGCCGGGGCCGGATTTCCCGACCGGCGGAATCCTTGTCGAATCTGGGCAAGCGATCGCCGAGGCTTACGAGAGCGGGCGCGGCTCGTTCCGGCTGCGGGCGCGCTGGTCGAAGGAGGAGGGAAGCCGCGGTGCCTGGGCCGCCGTCGTCACCGAAATTCCATACATGGTGCAGAAGTCGAAGCTCATCGAAAAGATCGCCGAGCTGTTGGCCGACAAGAAGCTGCCGGCGGTCGCTGATGTCCGCGACGAATCCGCCGAGGATATAAGGGTCGTCATCGAGCCACGCGCCCGCGCGGTCGATCCTGCAATGATGATGGAACAGCTCTTTAGATTGACCGAGCTGGAGAGCCGGATTCCGCTGAATATGAACCTGCTCGCCGATGGCGTCGTGCCCCGCGTGGTCTCCTTCAAGGAAACCTTGCGGCAATGGCTCGACCATCGTCGCGAGGTTCTTCTGCGCCGCGCGCGGCACCGGCAGGCCGCGATCGTGCACCGGCTCGAACTCGTCACTGGAATGCTCGTCGTCTTTTTGAACCTCGACGCGGTGATCGGGATCATTCGCGAGGCCGACGATCCAAAGCAAGAGTTGCAGACAATCTTCGACCTTTCCGATGTGCAGGCGACTTACGTTCTCGACACAAGGCTACGCGGCTTGCGCCGGCTTGAAGAAATGCAGCTGCGCCGCGAAAGCGACGATCTTGCTAAGGAAAAGCGCGAGATCGAGGCTTTGCTTGGCGATGAAGCCAAGCAATGGAGATTGGTCGCCGCGCAAATTCGCGAGCTCAAGAAGAAATACGGTCCCGAAACAAAGATCGGCCGCCGCCGCACGAGTTTTGGCCAACCGCCCGATATCGCCGATGCCGATATCGCCGGAGCGATGATCGAGCGCGAACCGGTGACGATCGTGGTTTCCGAGAAGGGCTGGATCAGGGCGCTCAAGGGCCAAGTCACGGATTTGGCCGGGGTGCAGTTCAAAGGCGGCGACAGATTGGCCGTGTCGTTTTTCGCCGAGACCACGTCGAAAATCCTCGTTCTCGTGAGCGATGGAAGGATTTTCACACTCGACGCAGCGAAATTGCCGGGCGGGCGCGGCCAGGGCGAACCCGTCCGTCTGATGGCCGATATTGAGGAAAGCGAGACGATCGCCGCCGTGTTTCCCTACGCGCGAGGTCAGAAGATGCTGGTGGCGGCGAGCGATGGCCGCGGGTTCATAGCAAATCAGGATGAGATGGTTGGCGGTACGCGCAAAGGCAAACTGCTGTTTAACGTGGAGAAGCCCGTAACGGCCGCGCTCATCGTCCCTGCAGAGGGCGATCATGTGTCGGTGATCGGCGAAAACCGCAAGCTTCTCATATTTCCACTCGCGCAATTGCCGGAGATGGCACGCGGCAAGGGCGTCCGGCTGCAAAAATACCGGGATGGCGGGCTCAGCGATGCCAAGGTTTTTTATCTTGACCAGGGCTTGACCTGGAAAGACTCCGCCGGGCGGACATTTGGCGTCGGCGCAAGCGATATGCGAGATTGGATGGGCAATCGCGCTGAAGCCGGGCGCCTGCCGCCCAAAGGATTCCCGAAGAACAACCGGTTTGGATGAAGCGAGGCGCCGCCCGCTAAATCCAATCCACCCGCTCCCAGCCGTTCATGCCTAGCCGCTCTTGCGGCAGGAAACGCGCCTTATAGGCCATTTTCCGGGAGCCCGCGACCCAGTAGCCGAGATAGACATGCGGCAGGCCGAGACGGCGCGCGCGTTCGATATGATCGAGGATCATGTAGGTGCCGAACGAACGGTTCTGTTCGCCCGGAACGTAGAAGGAATAAACCATCGACAGACCGTCGCCGAGGAGATCGGTCAGGCAGGCGGCAACGAGCGGCCGCTCGCACGCCGCCACGGCACTGACCTGGGAAAGGCGATATTCGATGAGACGGGTTTCGACATGGCTGTCCTCGATCATCGTCGAATAATCGCTGGCCGTCATGTCGGCCATGCCGCCGTCGCCATGCCGCGCGTCGAGATAGCGGCGGAAAAGTGCGTATTGTTCGGAGGTGGGCTCGGCCCGCACCACGGTTCCGGCGAGGTCGCGATTGATTTCGACGACCCGGCGGAAATTCCGCGACCAGCGGAATTCATTGGTCTTGACGCGGACCGACACGCAGGCGCGGCATTTTTCGCAGGCCGGGCGGTAAGCAATTGTCTGCGAACGCCGGAATCCCGATTGCGTAAGCTGGTCGTTCAGCGCCGCGGCGCGGCGGCCGATCAAATGGGTGAAGACCTTGCGCTCCTGCCGGCCCGGCAAATACGGGCACGCCGAAGGCGAGGTAAGGTAAAACTGCGGTGCGTCGCGCAATTCTCGCGTCAATCTCGCCGGCCCTCTTTTTGGCTTTCAGAAGTTGGCCTTCCGAAAACATCGACTGAAAATTCCAGCCCTCACATAAACCGCCGGGTGACGATGACGCCGGCAAGCATATCGTGCAGACACCTTTTGTTCGCGCTCACGAGCGAGACGAGCAATACCGGCGGGAACATCGTGCTCACATAAAAAAGCACCGCCTGCACCGCGGCATTGAGGAATGGCACCCTCGTGCCGTCGGTTAGACGCACTTCGAGGTCCATCGCCCGCATGCCCGGCGTCGCCATCCGATAGCCCGAAATCGTCAGTCCATTGTAAAAAAACGCTACGATTGGAAACAGCGGCGGCAGGATCAAGAGCGAAAGCCCGAAGGTCAAAACGGCGAGCGCGAGCCACAGCGAAACGGAAAGTATGAAGACGAAAATCAGATCGAAAAAAAGTGCCACGATCCGCCGCGTGCGAACCCCCGCGAGCGCTCCCGCCGGAAGATCGGCCGGGACAAAAAGCTGCGGCGGAAAACCAGTCCCGTCAAAACCGCTTCTGCCGATCATCGTCGCACTCCTCCCGCCTGGTTGCCACACCGGCGCGGCACCCGGCTTTGCCGCGCCGCAAACGGCGATGTGGCCCGGTCCCAAGGTCACGCCATGTTACGCGCAAACGCGGGAAAGTGAAGGAAAGGTAGCGGCCTCAACGCGATTTTTTCGCGCGTCTTGTGGCGGTGCGGCATTTTTGCCGCAAAGCTTGGCGCGGCAGCGGACTTCGCGCGGGACGAAATAGAACATAAAAGTGGCGGCCCACGCGAATTCAAATTGGGGTAAATTCGCGGCCGGCCTCATCGCCACCGCTTCCAGCCTGCGGCCTTTTCGATGCGCCAAGCGTTGCATAGCCTGCACATTCAAACCGGCGGCAAAGGTTTGGTCGAGATCGGCGCCGAGGTATCCCGCTGGCTTCGCGCGCAAAATGTTTCGACCGGCCTCTTGACGGTTTTTGCCGCCACACCTCGGCTTCGCTGCTGATTCAGGAGAACGCCGATCCCGACGTCCAAACGGATTTGGAAAATTTTTTCGAGGAAATCGCGCCCGAAGACAACAAGCGCTATGTCCACAAAACCGAAGGTTTGGACGACATGCCCGCGCATATTAGGGCCGCGCTATCGCAAACGCAGCTTGCCATTCCGGTCGCCTCGGGGCGGATGGTTCTTGGGACCTGGCAGGGCATCTATCTGTTCGAGCATCGCCGCGCGCCGCACCGGCGGGAGATCGTGCTCCATTTGTTAGGTGAGTAGATGCCGGCATTACTGCGACAAAAAGCCGCCTCATTTTGTCCTGCGAATGCCCGGCGCGAACCAGAAATCGGCCTCTTGAATTAAATGGTCCGCTTGCCGACCCGGTCATGGGTGACCGGAACGCGGCGAAGAAGAAGCGCTGTTTCCGCGCGGGTCTCCGGCGCGGGCGGCATAATCAGACGACTATTTTAAAATTCGATGTTGGAGACTTCTGTCGGGACGGATGCCACGACCGGGTAGTGCCAACTTAGCGTCCGGCTTTCGAGGCCACGCGACTCGCACAAGGAAAGAATGCTGTCGAGATCGGTAATTGGGACGGCACTCTCCTTATGCTGGGTCGTGGTCTCCTTGCCGTTTCCGGAATCGGCCTCATTGGCGATCATTCGGTCGAAAAACCTCGCCGGCGGCAGCAGTTTGTTGTCGCCTACGACGACGATCCGGCGGCAGCGCGCGACAAGACCCAAGGCGTCCTCCGGGCGCAGTTGACTTGCCTCGTCGATCACGAGGAGATCGAAATCAACCGAACCTGGCGGCAGGAATTGTGCGACCGAGACCGGGCTCATGAGAAAAACCGGCTTTATTTTCTGGATCGTGCCACCCGCCGCCTTCATCAGCTTGCGCAACGGCATGTGAGCGCGCTTGCGGCCGATTTCGCCGCGTATCACACGCATTTCGCCTAGGGCGCCGCGCGGGATCGCCGCCTGATGCCTCGCGCGAACGCTGCACACCGCGGCCGCGCGCGACCATTTCTCGATCTCGACGAATTGCGCGACAAGCTCGCCGTGTCGGTCGCCATCGAAGGTGGCGAGTTCGGGGTCGGCCGCGATCGCCTTTTTCCAGCAGGCTTCGGCAAAAGCGGTTTCGAGTCCGACATCGGCATTCTTGGGATCGAGCTCTCCCGAGCCAAGAGCGCTGGCGATCCAGGCAGGTCCGGCCACGCGCAGCTCTCGATCGGCTTTGACGAGCCTTGCCCATTCGTCGCAACGAACGTGGCTCGTGGCCCACCCGGCCGCCCACGCGCTCAGACGATTGAGATCGATCGTTGCGATGCAATCGGTTTGAAAAATCAGCGCAAGGTCGAGGTCGAGAAATTTTATTGTATCGGCGAAGGCGTTGACCACCTCGTTGAGGCTGGTTTCGAGATAATCGCGATGTGCCTCGGCGGTGACGTCGCGGGCCATGCCGATGACGCGCTCGGCGTTGAGACGCGGATCGAAGGCGGCCAGCTCCCCGGCCATCCTGGCAACTTCGTGGATCAGGCGAATGACCGTTCTTTTTTCTTGCCAGACATCGCCCAGAAGGCTCGCCAGGACGTCGGCCTCGGCGGCAAATTTGCGAGCCAACGCCTGGCTCGCGAGGACTGCGTCGAGGAGCGCGAACCGCTCGGCCGGCTGCTTCGGCAACGGCACCGCCAACAGGCTCGCGAGCGAACCCGCCGCTTTCCGGTTGGCTTTGCCCGCCCGGGCGAGCCAGAACGCCGCGCCTCGGGTGAGCGGAGCGCGAAGCTCGGCAACAAAACCGTTCCAGGCCGCCGGATGGAAAGTGTGGAGGTAGGGCGCTTGCTGTTCCAGCCATTGCGCGCCGGGCGCGGCGGCAGCTCCGATGCGGCACGGCGATGGGGAGGTGGCGATCTTGGCGGCAATGTTTTCGGCGCCCGGCGGCAAATTCGATATGGCGCGGAAGATCGAGATCAGAGTCTTGACGCCGGCCAAGGTTGGATCGGGGGCGAGACCGAAATAATTCGTAACCATGGCTGCGTAGGCATTGAGCGCCGCCACTTTGGCGGCGAGCGCTTGCAGCTTAGGAATTTGGCGCTCGAAATCCGCTGGTTGCAAAGTGCTCCGCCGCCGCACGCCGACGTACACGTTGCTGTTCAGCGGGCCAACGCTCTCCGTAAGGCCGGCGAGCCGTTGGATCAGCCGCGCTTTTTCGGCGAATTCCTTTCCTGTCCAAAGCGCCGCCTCCTCGACAAGACGCGCATCGGGCGTAAATCCGTGCCGCGCTGCCGCGATTTGGATCGAGAGCGCTCGATACGGAGTCATGGTGGTGTTGCCTATCTCGGCGTGGAGGCGTTTTGCGGCATGGTTCAGGCGGTCACCCGCCGCAGTCAATTGCCTTGCCGAGTCGTCCGTCTCGGATGCGCCGGCGGCCGCTTGCAAAGTGCGATCCAGTCTTTCGGCAACGAGCCGCTTGTTTGCAGCACCGTCGTGGAGTTCGAGGCAGATGTCGTCGAGGCCCACCTTGTCCAGCCGGTCGTAAACAACTTCGAGGGTGGCCATTTTCTCGGCGACGAACAGAACCGTTTGACCGTCATGCACGGCCGCCGCGATAATATTCGTGATCGTCTGCGATTTGCCGGTTCCAGGCGGACCTTGGACGACAAGGTTGTGCCCGGCGCGAACGGTCTCGATCACCCGCGCCTGCGAGGAGTCCGCATCGACAACATGTATGAGATCAATGGGACTTAATATTTCGTCCAGGCGGGCGGTCTCGGGCAAGACCAGAGGCTCGGCCGCGAATCCTTTGCCAAGAAGTCCGCGCAAGAGCGGATGCGAGACCAGCGCATTGTTCGGCCAATTGCCGGGTTCAAGATCGCGCATCATCACTAGCTTCGCGAAGGAGTAAAAGCCAAGCTCGATGGCATTGGCGTCGATCGACCATCGCCGTTTGGCGGCAACCGCATGGGCGACTGCGTCGAAGTAGCTCGATGGCCGCCAATCTTCGATTTCCGCAACATCGGGCAGGGCGATGCCGAAATCGCCACGCAGCCGCTCCTGCAAGGCCCGATTGGTGGCGATGGCGTCCTCGCGGATCTTCAGATCGAAGCTCGCGCGCTTGGCATCGCGAACTAAGGAGACCGGGAGCAGAATCAGCGGCGCGTCGCGCGGCATGTCGGATTCTTCGTTCTCGTACCAGCGCAGGAAACCAAAAGCGAGAAAGAGGATATTGACGCCGCGCTCCTCCTCGGCGGTCTTCGCGTCGCGGTGCATCACATGCAGCCGCTTATGCAAAAGCTCGGGTGGGAGTGATGTCCGCAAACCGCTCCGGCCGCTTGTCCCCGGGGTGACCATACGCGGCGTTTCCGGTGTCGCCGCGTTGCCCTGGATGTTCGCGATTTCCTCGGCCGCGAGAACCCGCAGCGGTTTGTTTTCGCGAACGAGATTCGCGAAGACCTGATCCGATGCATTGCCGGTGATGGTAAGCGCGCGCGACCGCTTGGCGCCCCGCGGGGTATGAATGAGGCGATTGCGGTTCCCGGTTTCAATTAACTTGAGCCTGGCTCCCGCGAGCAGTTTTTCGATAGGGGTTCCGGCCCGGCCGTTTGCGGTCTGTCTCCTTGCTGTCCGGATCGAAGTAACTTTCCCCATGTACGTCTTCCTTTTGCCCGGAGGCCGCCGTAAAGCCGCCCCCGCAAATGTCTGATTTGTGAGCACGGAAGACGTATGTCGTATTGCGTCAGTTGACAACGCTCAATGCGCAATGATCACGTGATAACCTTTATTGCTAAGTTCTTCGCGAGATTCTTTACCAAATATTTACCAAACCAAATATTTACCAATGCCGCGCTTCGCGCGCTTTCCTGCCGGCTTGGAAGCTGCCGGGCCGCGTCACTGGTTGCCCCATAAATGTGGACCACGGAACAAGATCCGGACCCTTGGCTTTCCGGTCATGCTTTGACGTCTTGGTCTTCGCATGATCTTTACGGCAAATGAGCCTCTGGCCGGCATCCTCCGTTTTGCTTTTCGCCGCATTTTTGGCGCCAGACCCGAGAGACCGTCGTGTTGAATATATTGTCGCAAGACCAGCTCGATCTCATCTTGCGCCGTCATGCGGAAATCCAGGAGCGCCTCGCCGGGGCGCTCGAGCCCGCGGCATTCGTGGCCTTGTCGCGCGAGCTCGCCGGCATCGAGAATGTCGCTAAGGCCATTCAGGATTTTCGCGGCCAAGCCGAGGAAGCCGCCGGACTCGAAGCCTTGCTGGCCGATCCCGCGACCGGCGCCGAGCTGCGCGGCCTTGCCGAGGAAGAATTCAGGGCGGTCCGCGCAAGGCTTTTCGATCTCCAACAGGAGCTGAAGATCGCGCTTCTGCCAAAGGACGTCGCGGATGAAAAAAACGCCATTCTCGAAATTCGCGCTGGGACCGGCGGCGACGAGGCGGCACTTTTCGCCGGCGGCCTTTTTCGCATGTATCATCGCTACGCCGAATTGAAAGGCTGGCGCGTCGAGATTTTGTCGGCGAGCGAAGGAACGTCGGGAGGCTACAAGGAAATCGTGGCCGAGATCGCGGGACGCGGCGTCTTCGCGCGTTTGAAATTCGAATCCGGCGTGCATCGGGTGCAACGCGTGCCGGAAACCGAGACCCAGGGGCGCGTGCATACCTCGGCGGCAACCGTCGCGGTCTTGCCCGAAGCCGAGGATGTCGATGTCGATATCAACGAAGCGGACCTGAGGATCGATACAATGCGCGCGCAAGGCGCCGGCGGCCAGCATGTCAACAAGACCGAATCCGCGGTCCGCATCACCCATTTGCCGACGGGCACCATCGTCTTCGTGCAGGACGAGCGTTCGCAGCACAAGAACCGCGCCCGCGCCATGATGCTCTTGCGTTCCCGGATCTACGACACGCAACGCCAAAAACGCGACGCCGAGCGCGCCGCGGACCGGCGTGCCCAGGTCGGGTCCGGCGATCGCTCCGAACGCATCCGCACCTATAATTTTCCGCAAGGACGGCTCACCGACCACCGGATCCATTTGACTCTCTACAAGCTTGACAAGGTCATGACCGGCGAAGCGCTGGACGAAGTGATCGACGCCCTCGTCACTCAGCATCAGGCAGCTTTGCTCGCGGCGCCCGACAGCGGGGCAGCCTGAAGACTTTTTCCGTCGTAATCGGAATCCGGGCGTGCCTCGCCGCGCGCGTGCGAGCCAAACAGCACCACGCGATCGAGGCGGCTGCCATAAATTTTATCCAACGCCGCCCTGAAGCGTTTAAGGATGGATCAACTGATGCTTTCGGCGCCATCCCGCACATTTTTGTCGCAAGCGCCGATGGCGCTTTTTTTGATAACTTAAACCATTGTGGCTCTACCGAGCGCCGGACAAGAGGCGCAAGAAGCGCGCGGTTTACTCCGCGCGCCGCAAACTTTGGCGCACCTCGTCTTGTTTTTGGTTCAGCCAGATTTTTGTGGCTAGCTCGGCGGAATTGTGAACATCGAGATTCTGATAAAGCTTTTTGGTCACATCCACGATCGAAGAGAGATGGATTCCGAGTTCGACCGCGATCACTGGCTTGGTCTTGCCCAAAGCAAGTTGAATGCCGACTTTCACCTGGGCCGGCGTCGCGCCGCTTTCCCGCAGCACGCGCGCCGCATGGGCGATGGCGTGTTCGTGGCGTTCGATTGTCACTGAAATGAGACAGGCTTTCGGATCCCTCGCGGCGTCCTCGGCAAGTGTGCCCGCTGGCACGAGCCATTTCGCTTCGAGCGTCGGAACGCCATAAGCAGACGAAATCCGCATGCGCGGCGGCGTGTTGGAGGTGCCGTTCGCGGCGCCGGTGATCTGCCCGAGAAGCTTCAGTATAGGTGCGGGCAGCTTATCGCGGACTGGCACGTGGCGCGTATAATCGCTCGGCTCTCCCGTGAGAATTCTGAGTAGAAGATCGACACCGGTGGTCTGGTAGACGATCATCCCGTCAGACGTCAAGATCACCTGACCGCTCAGTACGGTTGCTCCTGCTGTGGCTATTGGAGTCCCATCCTCTTTGCGCGGATCGCCGGACGGAGACCGCCGGAATGCGTGCGCGAGCCATGGACGCAGCTTGTCGAGCCGTTGCACGTCGTCCACCGTAAAGGGGCGGGCGCTGCGCGGACGCGTGAGGTGAACAAATCCAAAAGTCCGGCCGGCGTCGCCGATCATCGCGTCCAATATCCAGCAGGAATCGAGCGGCGCTTCTATTTCTCGGAGAAAGCAGTTCTCAAGCCAGCCTCGTCCTTGCATATGCAAGGCCCAGCCGATCCCAACCGCGCGAAAGGCCGGTCCAGCAAGCAGGGACGCAAGACTCGATGGATCGTCCATAAACGTCCACAACCGCTCGCGACAGAGCGCGGCCGATTCCGGATTTTCCGCGTAGGTGCTGGTTATCGTGGCATCCGGCTCTATCAGCCCAGCACGCGTCCAGCCGTGCGGAATGATCTCGTGCAGCAGGGGCACGACCGCGATCATCGCGCTCTCGGGCGGCAGCCCGATGCAGCACAAAGTCTTCAAATGCTCGATCGCCCCCATTCCCGCCCCCCGAGGCTCATCGCGATATTTGAACGATATCAGAAACGGCGCCCCGTGAACACGGGGCGCGGGGTGCCCCGATCTGTGAAATCATCTTGCGTCATGCCGGTACGGCGCTCCTACCCAACCACAACGCGCCTCCGCAGACGCCCGAATCATAGATTCGCGCTTTTTGAACCTTAGCAAGGAGATCCACAATGGATAAGCAAGCAGCCCTTCCAACCCACGGGAATCGGGTGACTGTGCGGCAAAGGGCACAAGGGAGGACCAAAATGAAATCGCTTTTTGGGGTTTTCTTGTTCTTGCTCTGTGCAAGTTTCACAATTTTTGCTCCACCCTCCCCCGCATCAGCACAATCCAGTGGAGCTAAAGCGTGCGCCGTCCTCGCGGGCAGAATTACCCCCCGCACACCAAGGCAAATCACCCTAGGTGCCAGTTCGATTTTTCAGCAATCGCTTTATTTAAAATGCTTGCAGGCGCACGGACAGCATGCAGCCCCGCGCGCGAGCGCCGCGGCCAAAGCCGGGACCTTCATCACGTTTGATGTCCCGGGCTTCTCATGTAAGCCGTTCTTCATATGCAATACACCCACCGCCATCAACCCGGAGGGGGCGATCACGGGATTCTACGGAACGAACTCCGGGGTCCACGGCTTCCTGCGGGCCAAAAACGGCAGCTTCACCACCTTTGATCCGCTGGGCTCCGTAGACACCGAACCCGCTGCGATCAACCCGGCGGGGGCGATCACGGGACTCTACAACGATGCGGGTGGCGTAACTCATGGCTTCGTGCGGGCCAGCAACGGCGCCTTAACCAGTTTCGATCCCCCGACATCCATAGAGAGACCACGGCCACCGCTATCGACCCGGCGGGGGCGATCGTGGGATCCTACTTTGGCTTATCTGGCGCGGACTTCGGGATCCACGGCTACCTGCGGGCCAGGGACGGCACCTTTACCGTTTTCGATCCCCCGGGCTCCGTTGATACCGTCCCCCTTGGCATCAACCCGGAGGGGACCATCACGGGATGGTACATTAACCTAGCAGATTGCTGCGCGTTTCACGGTTTTGTGCGGGCCCGCAATGGCACCTTCACGACGTTCGATCCTTTCGGCTCCATACAAACCAATCCTTCCAGCATCAACCCAGAGGCGGCGATCACAGGATTCTATCTTGACTCGAGCTTCATCGAACACGGCTTTCTGCGGGCCAAAAATGGTATCTTAATCACCATCGATCCCCCGGGCTCCACATTCAACCAACCCTCCGGCATCAACCCGGCGGGGGCCATCGCGGGAGACTCTTGCGACGCAACCGGATGTCACCTCTTCCTGCGGGCCAGAAACGGCACCTTCACAACGTTCGACCCCCCGGGCTCGATCGAGACCATCGCGGGCCCCAACCCGGCGGGGGCGATCACGGGAAACTACAGGGACGCGAGCTTCATCAGTCACGGCTTCCTGTGGAGCCCCTGACATACCGGGGGCTGGCGGGCACTGGACGGTATACCAAGTGCCGAAGCCGTCCTTGCGAGGAGCGAGCTGAGATCGGCGTAAGCCGGTTCGACGTAGCCGCGAAGGCGAGGAGCGAAGCGACGTAGCAATCCAGGGGCAGCCAAGCGGCTCTGGATTGCTTCGCCTGCGGCTCGCAATGACGGCCGGGGCCACGACCTTTTGGGCCGTCCACATATGACGCCCCGCACTATGAGTCGTCATCCGCGAGACTTGGTATTACCGCGACAGTGCCCTCAACCTCTCCGGCACGGCTCCGATTTGTCTGATGGCTTGGGCCCGCGCTTTCCCGGTTTGAGGGAACCCCGTCTCTCCGCCGCGTTTTTACTCACTCTGCGCTTATTGCAAGGCGTTGGCCTATTGCCCGGACGGGGCTTGCCGGTTTCTATGCGCATCCATGAACCGCTCGAACTCTTCGCGATCCCTGGCGTGGCGGAGATTTTCCATGAATTTCGCGAATTCGCGCTCGGCGGCGACAAGCTTCTTGCGTTCTTCCTCTAGTCGCGCGAGTTCGGCGGCGCGCCATTCGTCGAATGCGCGATTTCCCGTCGAGCCCATGCCAGGACCGGAGGCTGCCCAATTATTTGCGGCAAAACCCCAGCCGCCGGAACCATGCGTCCAGTTCGCCCATTTTTCCCGCCCGAAGGAAACAATGTCGCCGGGGTACCCGGATTTCTTCTGCCAGAATTTCCAGCCCAACACCGCGAGACCGATCGGCCAGAACACGATGAAGCCCAAAACCATTGCCAGGATTTCCACTGCCTTCCAACGCTCTCCATGGCAGCGTCCGCGCCCAGACCCGCCGTTCTGTGGTGCCGCGCACGATTGATAGGACATCCGATTGCTCCTCTCGCCGCTCCATGTTGACCGCCTAAGCAAAGCGCAAAGCGGTATTGGATGGCGCCCGCAACATATAAGTACGGATTTCTGGTTGTCGACGTTTGAGCGCAAGGTATCCGCGGCGCTTGCGGTGCTCGGAATGTTCGGGTCCCGCTTCGGGAGAGCGATTTGCCAAGAAGGGAGACCGGCTCGATACGCGCGTCTTCGCCCCGCGGTGATTCGCCGCTCTGCGCATGCCATTCGGAGCGGCACGGAGAGGCGTATCTCAATCTGGCCTACGCTGGTTTTGCTGGCTTGCGCTCGAGCTTTCCGAAGAACCTAAGGTCGCCTTGGTGAGCGCGACGCCTCCGGCGACACCCCAGTTGGTTTCCTTAGAAATCATGCGTTGCCAGTTGCCTGGAACCAACGGAGGCTTCAGCGGTTTTGCTTCTCGCGGATGCGCATGGGCCGTCGAGATATGGCCAACCGGCTTGACAGGCATTGATACGTAACAAGCAAGCCGCCCCTGACAACGAATGGGGCAAGGCCAGTGCCGCGCGCCGCAACCGGACTCTGAATCATGCTCATAAGATATGGCTATGAATTGACGTTCACTTGCGCGGAGCCGGCATTGATGCTTTGTCTGCTCGACACGCATCGCGATCAGGCGCAAAATATCCGGTACGAGACACCGTTCGAGACCACGCCGGCGATTGCGACGGAGACTTATCTCGACACATTCGGCAATCATGTTCGCCGGTTTATCGCGCCCGCGGGCGATCTGACGATTCGCCGCGACGCCATCATCGAGGATAGCGGCCGGCCCGAATCTGGTTAAGCTCGATGCGCAAGAGATCGCGGTCGAACGATTGCCAAACGACACATTGGTTTTTACGCTCGGCAGCCGTTATTGCGAAACCGACAAGCTCTCCGACATTGCTTGGCAATTGTTCGGGTCCGCCCCGCGCGGGTGGCGCCGGGTTCAGGCGATTTGCGATTTCGTCTGCAACCATCTGACTTTCGGCTATCAATATGCCCGCGCCACCCGCACCGCCTATGAGGCCTATCAGGAGCGGGTGGGCGTTTGCCGCGATTTCGCCCATCTCGCGGTCGCTTTCTGCCGCTGCATGAACATTCCGGCGCGTTACGCCAATGGTTTCTTGGGCGACATCGGCGTGCCGCCGGATCCGGCTCCGATGGATTATAATGCTTGGTTCGAAGTCTTTCTCGATGGGCGCTGGTTTACCTTCGACGCGCGCCATAACATGCCGCGGATCGGACGTATTACCGTCGCGCGCGGCCGGGACGCGACCGATATTCCGCTTGCGACATCCTTTGGGCCCCACGTGTTGAAGGCCTTCACGGTGTGGACAGATGAGGTTGAGCCAGCCATACTGAACGGCCTCACGCGCCGCATCGCCTAGACGCGGGTCGTTGCCAGCGGAAAGGCGCGAGGCAACTGTGGCGAATCAGCAACCCGCCGCGAAAAAATTCAGTGGATGATTTTCGGAAAAACTGGGTTACGTTCGATAAATTACTAATATTATTTACGTTTCAATAGATCTGCGGCCTCGCCGCGCGAGCGCCGCCAGAGTCCCGCGTGTTTACTTTATCTTGACGTTGCTTCCCCGGTACGTTTGCCTGATCGTGGCGGTTGCCGGACGAGTGGGCTCATGCGTCGTTTCACCTTTTGGCTGTGGCGAACAGGCTTTCGTGGTCGCCTGGCGGCCTGCGTTCGTGAGTCGCGCCTTCGTCCGCGCCATTTTCCAATTGTTGTCATAACGGTTTTTGGCTTCGCAGGCTGCGCCGCCCCAAGAGGTTTTCTCGAGCCCGTGGCCGCGCGCGCTCCCGGCACAAGCCAGGTCGAAATGCTGGTCGCGACGACTCGCACAAGGACCACGCCAGCGGAGATGTTTTCCGGTTTTCGCGGGCCGGCATTGGATTTTGCCGATATCGTGGTTTCGCTCCCTCCCGACAGCGTCCGTCAAATTGGGGAAATTCAGCTGCCCCGCCAAATTCCCGGCGATCCGGCAACTGATTTCGTGACGCGCAAAGCCGACTACAACGACCGCACGCAAGCGCTCGCCAACTTCCGCCGGCTGGTCCGGACAGCGCCCAAAAAGCAAGTGCTGGTGTTTGTCCATGGTTTCAACAACCGTTTCGAGGACGCGGTTTTCCGCTTCGCGCAAATCGTCCATGATTCCGGGGCAGACGACGTCGTGCCCGTCCTGTTCACCTGGCCGTCGAAGGGCAGCGTTTTCGCCTATGGCTACGACCACGAGAGCGCAAGCTTCTCACGCGATGCCCTGGAAGACGGCTTGCGCGCGCTCGCCAAAAATCCTGAAGTCGGCGAGATAACCGTGCTTGCCCATTCGATGGGCAACTGGGTGACGCTCGAAGCATTGCGCCAGATGGCGATCCGGGACGGCAAGGTAGCGGAAAAAATCCGCAACGTCATGCTCGCGGCGCCCGATGTCGATGTCGATATCGCTCGCGAGCAAATTACCGCGATGGGCGCGCGGAGGCCGCAATTCACCTTGTTCGTGTCGGAAGACGATCACGCGCTTGCGCTTTCGCGGAAGGTTTGGGGCGAGCCGAGGCTCGGCTCCATCAATCCGGACCAAGAGCCATATAAAAGCAATCTTGCGCGCGAACGGATCGATGTCATCAACCTGACCGGAGTGAGCTCGGCGGACCAATTAAATCACGGTACATTCGCCGAAAACCCAAGGGTAGTCGAGCTCATCGGCCGAAGTATCGCGAGCGGCCAGACCCTCACCGATTCAAAGGTTGGCTTCGGCGAAAAGATCCTCCAGACAACAGCTGGCGCGACAGCCTCGGTCGGTCACGCGGCGGGCCTCGTCATTACGGCGCCGGTTGCCATCGTCGATCCGCTCACGCGCGAGCAATTTGGCGACCAGGTCGATGCATTTGGCCAATCGGTTCACGATGCCGCAACGCAGTGACGTCGGTCATCGCGAGGGCTCAACCATTGCCATCGCGTTCCCGCGAGCTACGTCAAGTTTAGGCCGCGCAGGAGAGCTTAACCGCGATGCCGGTGGCGACGACGCGTTTGAACTTCACGCCCGTCTCGTCATTCCGCACGGCCCAGTCGTTTTGGTAATCGACCTCGATGATGGCGTCGGCGTCGATATCTTCCGCCGTGCGAATGAGTTCGCGCATAATAAATTCCCGCCAATTGGGTTGGAGCGGTTCGCTATTTTCCGGATGCCAAGCGGAGGCAGCCTCGATCTTGCCGATATTATAGAGAACACGGCCTCCTTCGAGGGTGCCGGTGAAACTGATACGCACGATCCCGCCTCCGGATATTCGTTCTGTTTAATGCCTGGAAGTTTCGCGAGGCTTAACGCGCCGCGACTGCGGCGGTTTCGAGACGAATCGCCACGGATAGGTGAACAACGGGACGGGCGCCCCGCGCATATTAGATCAATTTTTTGTTAATGCCGGAAGTGCCGTACCCCGGTAAACACCATGGCGACGCCGGCGCCGTCGGCGGCCTCGATGACCTCGCCGTCGCGCATCGATCCGCCCGGTTGAATGATGGCCGTCGCGCCCGCTTCGGCGGCGGCAAGTAGGCCGTCGGCGAACGGAAAAAACGCGTCCGAGGCGACGACCGATCCCTTGGCGAGGCTTTCGGGAAGGCCGGCGGCCCTAGCGGCCTCGGCGGCTTTCATCGCCGCGATCCTCGCGGAATTGACGCGGCTCGTCTGGCCCGCGCCAATTCCCACCGTCGCGCCGCCCTTGGCGTAGACGATCGCGTTCGACTTCACATGCTTGGCAACGCGGAAGGCGAACTTGAGATCGCGCCATTCCATCTCGTTTGGGGCGCGCTTGCTGACGACGCGTAAATCCATGTCGTCTACATTCGCATTATCGCGGGATTGCGCGAGAAAACCGCCCGCCACGGTGCGAAAAGTCAAACTTGCCCCGCGCGGATCAGGCAGGCCGCCGGTTAGGAGGAGACGCAGGTTTTTCTTGGCGGCGACGATTTCGATGGCCGCATCTTCGGCCTCGGGCGCGATGATGACCTCGGTGAAAATCTTCACAATCAGCGCGGCGGCCTTCGCATCGAGTTTCCGGTTCAAGGCGACAATGCCGCCGAACGCCGAGACCGGATCGCAACGCAGCGCGAGCTCATAAGCCTCGGCGAGATTGTCCGCCTCGGCGACGCCGCAAGGATTGGCGTGCTTGACGATCGCACAAGCGGCGGTCCGCGAAGGATCGAACTCCGCGATGAGTTCGAAAGCCGCGTCGGTGTCATTGACGTTATTGTAGGAGAGCTCCTTGCCCTGCACCTTTCGTGCCATCGCGAGCCCTCGACGATGACCTCCCGACGTATAGAAAGCAGCGGTCTGATGCGGGTTCTCGCCATAACGCAAGTTTGATGCAAGCTTGCCGCCAAACGCGCGATAGGCCGGCGCGGCAAGCCCTATTTCCACTGCCAGCCAGTTCGAGATCGCCGCGTCATAGACGGCGGTGCGCGCAAACGCTTTTTGTGCGAGTTCTTGGCGCAATTTCCGGGTGGTGCAACCCCCATGCGCGTTCAATTCGCCGAGGATTTGGGCGTAATTGCCGGGATCCACGACGACCACAACATCGTTGTAATTCTTGGCGCCGGCGCGGATCATCGCCGGGCCGCCGATGTCGATATTTTCGATGCAAACGGCGAAAGACGCTCCCCTCTCTATCGCCGCCTCGAAAGGATAAAGATTGACCACGAGGAGATCGATCGGCGCGATGCCATGCGCCAACATCATTGCCTCGTGTTCGGGGTTTTCCCTGATTGCCAGAAGCCCGCCATGAACTTTTGGATGCAGGGTTTTGATCCTCCCATCCAAGAGCTCCGGAAAGCCGGTCAGATCGGAGATTTCGCGGGCTGCAAGCCCAGCGTCGTTAAGTGCGGCGCGCGTGCCGCCGGTTGATACAAGCTCAACGCCAAAGGCCGAAAGACCGCGTGCGAAGCCGGCGAGGCCGGTCTTGTCGGAAACGGAAAGCAGCGCGCGGGCAGCGCGGCGAAGGTCAGCGGGCATCGGTCTTTCGCCTAGGGCCGCGTCGCTTCCGCATGATTTAAGCGCTCGATGGAGGGATGAAATCCAGTATATACACCGAGTCGTCGAGTTCGCGAAAAAAGCGCTTGTCATGAGGTGATTTCGGGATTCGTATTGGGAACATGATTCGCGTTGGCCTTTTTGAAACCAATCGCGGCGGGCTGGCGAGCGGCCCCGATGACGAAGGCCGCCATTCGCTGCTGCCGGGCGCGAACTCGCGCCGCGCGGCAAGTTTCGTGATGGACACGCTCGCCGGCAATCCGGCCAGGTCCATGCACGGGATTTTCTGGCAAATTGTTCTTGACTTCGGGAAAAAGTAGGATGAAATAGGACCTAGAAATTCCTGTTTAGGAGATTATCGAATGATTCCGCAGCCCGCCCCCACCTCGTCATTCCTCAAACCGCAGTCACCTCATCTGCACTTCGACGGTGAGACGTGCCCGTGGTGCGAACAAGAAATTCCTCCCGAGCGACTGGAAGAGATCCGCGGCAAAATCGAGGTACGCGAGCGCGAGCAGAGGCACGCGATCACGGCGAAGCTCGAACAGCAATATGCGATCGACAAGGAGCAGACTGACGCCAAGGCCAAGGCCGACCTAGAGCTTGAACGTCGTCAGAGTGCCGCTCGCGAGACCGCTGCGCGCGAGGAAGCGCGGAAGGCGGCGGAAGCTGCCGCCGCGGAAAAGCTCGCTGACGCCCAGGCGAAGACCGCGGAGGCAGAAGGCAAGCTTTCGAAGCTCTCGGAACAATTTGAGATAACCCTGAACGAGCGCCTCGGCTCTCTGCGGGAAGTCATGGAAAAGGACAAGGACGACGCGATCAACGCCGTGAAGGCTAACGCCTTTGAGGAAAACCTAAAGCTATCCAATAAGGTGAACGAGCTGCAGCGCGCGCTTCAAAAGAAGACGAATGAGGAGCTTGGCGAAGGAGCCGAGATCGACTTGTTCGAGGCCCTGAAGAAGGAGTTTCCCGACGACCGGATTGAACGTGTCGCGAAGGGGGCTCCGGGCGCTGATATCATCCACGTCGTGATGCACAACGGCAGGGAGTGCGGGACCATCATCTACGACTCGAAGAACCACAAGAAGTTCCTCATCGCGCATGTGACAAAGCTGCGGGAAAATCAGCTTGCGGCAAAGGCCGAGCACGCAATTCTCTCCACACACGCGTTCCCGGCTAAGGCCAGCCAGCTGCACATGCAGGATGGTGTGGTGCTCGCCAACCCTGCCCGAGTTGTGATGGTTGTCACCATAATCCGTCAGCTCTTACGGCAGGTCCATACCTTGCGCCTAAGCAGCGCCGATCGAGAGAGCAAGACAGCGGCTCTCTATGCGTTCATCACGTCGGAACGCTTCAACGACCTCATTAGCCCCGTCGATGCGCGCGCCGAAGAGTTACTCGACCGGCTAGCTAAGGAGATCACTTGGCACAAGAATGACTGGAATAAGCGAGGGGAGGCGATCCGCGCAATTCAAAAGGTGCCAGCCGAACTTTCCCATGAAATCAGTTGCATTATCGGCACGGCGGCAGACGACGAAGCGGCCGTGGAAGATCTGAACGATGACCAAGCATGCCACGGCTGAAAACCGCCCGAACGTCGTAGGGTTGCAGGAGCGGCGCCTCGACCGCACGATCCTGCGCACCTATCGCGCGAAAGTTGATCTCGATGAGGTCGTGCCTAATAGCAACCAGCCACGATCGGGGCCGAAGGAGGATGACGAACTCCAACGTCAGATTGAAGCGAATGAGGGGCTTTTCGAGCCCCTCCTCGTCGAGCCTCATCCGGAGTTACCGGGAAAATTCAGGATCATAGATGGTGATCGGCGGTGGACAAACTCGCGCCTTCTGGTCGAACGAGGGCGCGAGCAATATCGCCAGATTCCAGTTGAGGTGACAGATAGAACACTCACGGGGGAGGAACGGCTCCGGGTATGGATTTACATTCATCGCCAACGGAAGGAATGGGAAGCGAAGGAAAAGGAGATGGTCGCATACCGCCTCGTCGATCTGATGGGGCGCGCGAGCGCGGCCAACATCCTCGGCATCACGGTCCGCGAACTCGACAAGCTCGTCGAGGTTTTCGAGATTTCGGAGAAGTTCACCAAACTGCGTGATCCGAGCGCCGCCATCACATGGGCGCGCGAGCTGATGGGCGTGAGCAAGAAGCTCTTGGTGCCCAGCGTCATCGACGCGGTGGTCAAGAAGGTGAATCAGAAGCGCATAACGAACTCGAAGGACTTGCGGAAACTTCGGGCCATCCTTCCCGATCCGGTGGCCCGCGCTCACTTTCTCAGTGAGGAAGGGGATTTAGAGTCGGCGCAGCTGCGTCTACGTGTGATCGAGAAGAAAGCCAACGACGGCCTCCTAACCGATCTGGAATCTGCTGTTGAAGCAATGAAACGTGTGCCGTGGACCGCCCTCCAGGAAATGAAGGGTGATATCGGCGCGCTGAAGAAAATTGAAGATGCTGAGGAATTGCTAAAATCCCTTCGGAAGGCTCTTACCTCCACCTAAACCCTTCGGCGACAGCATCCGTCAATGAGCCGGAGTATATCTTAAGTCCGGCGTTGCCGTTTCGCGGCTCGCCGGGTTAGACTCTAGCAATCCATCCTTTCTGGGTTGGCACTCCTTTATGGGTTAGCGCTCCTTGGCCGCCACGGACGACAACACTTCACCCCCGCCTGGATTCGGCGTCAGGCCGGTTTCGATTGCCGACGAGATGCGGCGCAGCTACCTCGATTACGCGATGAGCGTCATCGTGAGCCGGGCACTTCCCGACGTGCGCGACGGGCTGAAGCCGGTGCACCGGCGCATTCTCTATTCGATGAACGAGAACAATTACACACCGGATCGCTCCTACAACAAATCGGCGCGCGTCACCGGCGATACGATGGGCAAATTTCATCCGCACGGCAATCTCGCGATCTACGACGCGCTGGTGCGGATGGCTCAGCCCTTCTCGATGCGTCTGCCGTTAATCGACGGGCAAGGCAATTTCGGCTCCGTCGATGGCGATCCGCCCGCCGCAGAACGCTATACCGAAGTGCGGCTCGCGCCGGCCGCCATGCCGCTCCTCGATGACCTCGACAACGAGACGGTGGCTTTTCAACCGAATTACGACGGACGCGAGCGCGAGCCAACCGTGCTTCCGGCGAAATTCCCCAATCTCCTCGTCAATGGCGCCGGCGGCATAGCGGTCGGCATGGCGACCAACATCCCGCCGCATAATCTCGGCGAGGCGATCGACGCGGCAATCGCCTTGATTGACCGGCCGGAGATGGCGATCGAGGATTTGATGGAGATCATCCCCGGCCCCGACTTTCCGACCGGCGGCTATATTTTGGGGCGGGCGGGCATCCGCATCGCCTATATGTCCGGACGCGGCTCGGTGCTGACGCGGGCGAAGGTTGTGGTGGAGGAAATCCGCAAGGAGCGCGAAGCCCTCATTGTCACCGAGATTCCCTATCAGATCAACAAAGCCACCTTGATCGAGAAGATCGCCGAGCTCGTTCGCGAGAAACGCGTCGAAGGCATCTCCGATCTCCGCGATGAATCCGATCGCGACGGCATGCGGATCGTGATCGAACTCAAACGCGACGCGCTCGCCGATGTGGTGTTAAATCAGCTCTGGCGCTTCACCGCGTTGCAATCGAGTTTTCCTTGCAACTTGATCGCCTTGAACGGCGGTCGCCCGGAAGTCCTGACGCTCAAGGATTTTCTGACCGCCTTCGTCGATTTTCGCGAGGAGGTAGTTACACGCCGCACCAAGCACCTTCTCGCCAAGGCGCGCGATTCCGCGCATGTGCAAGTTGGCCTGGCGATCGCGCTCGCCAATATCGAAGAATTCATCCATTTGATCCGCACGTCTCCGGACCCCTCCGCGGCCCGCGCCGCCTTGATGGGCCGTGCTTGGCCCGCGCATGACATGGCGCCCCTCGTCTCGCTCATCGCCGACCCGCGCCATGCGCTCGGCGAGGATGGTGCCTGCCGGCTTTCCGAAGCCCAGGCGCGAGCTATCCTCGAACTTAGGCTGCAACGCTTGACCGCGCTCGGCCGCGAGGAAATCGCCGACGCCTTGAACAAGCTTGCCGCCGAGATCGCGGATTATCTCGACATCCTGCGTTCGCGCGCTAGGCTCTTTTCGATCATCAAGGATGAAATGCTCGCAGTCAAAGCCGCCCATGCGACGCCGCGCCGGACCCTCATTCTCGATGACGCGGCGGGCGTCGAGGACGAGGATCTCATTCAGCGCGAGGATATGGTCGTTACCGTGTCGCATCTTGGCTACGTCAAGCGGGTTCCGCTTGCCACCTATCGCGCGCAAAGACGCGGCGGCAAGGGCCGCGCGGGAATGCAGACGCGCGACGAGGATTTCGTCGCGAGACTATTTGTCGCCTCGACTCATGCCCCAGTGCTGTTCTTTTCCTCGCACGGACACGTCTACAAGGAAAAAGTCTGGCGGTTGCCTCTTTCGGCCCCGCACGCGCGTGGAAAAGCGCTGATCAACATGCTGCCGCTCGACGAAGGCGAGCGGATCACCACGATCATGCCATTGCCGGAGGACGAGGCGGCGTGGGACGCCCTCGATGTCATGTTCGCGACCACAAGCGGCAGCGTGCGGCGCAATAAGCTTTCCGATTTCGCGCAGGTCAACCGCGCTGGCAAAATCGCGATGCGGCTCGACGACGGCGAGGGAATCGTCGATGTGCAGATCTGCAGCGAGGCGGACGATGTTCTTTTGACGACCGCCAATGGCCAATGCATCCGGTTTCCCGTGACCGAGGTGCGGGTCTTCAAGGGCCGCGATTCCATGGGCGTGCGCGGCATCGCGCTTGGGCCTGGCGAGCGGGTGATCTCGCTTGCCATTTTACGTCATATCGAGGCGGACAGCGGCGAGCGTCTCGCTTATCTCAAGATGCGCCGCGCGGTTGCCGGCGATGGTTCACCCGAGGCCAATGGCGAAGCGGCTGGCGAGGAAGCGGGAATTGAGGACACGCCCGTGGCGTCGAACCTCGGACCGGACCGTTATGCCGAAATGTCGGCCGCCGAACAAATCATTTTGACCGTTTCCGCGAACGGCTACGGCAAGAGAACATCGTCCTACGAATATCGCATTACCGGACGCGGCGGCAAAGGCATCGTCGCGATGGCGGTCAACCAAAGAAACGGCAAGCTCATTGCCTCGATGGCGGTCGAGGATGGCGACGAGATCGTGCTGGTGACCAACGGCGGCCAATTGATCCGCTGCCCGGTCGACGGCATTCGGGTTGCCGGACGCGGGACCCAGGGAGTCATCGTTTTCGATACCGACGCCGCCGAGCAGGTCGTCGCCGTCGAGCGGATCACCGAGGAGGATACTCCCCGTGGCGACGATGAAGAACCTCGCGCCGAGGGGCAAGGCGAAGAAGAGGGCGCTTGAAGGCGCCGGCGCGGGTGGCCGCGGATGACGTGGGGCGGCGCCTCAGCCGAGAGCAAGAGCGGTTCCGCGGGCCGCGGGCAGGGAATATTCAGTTTAGGCGTGCCGTCTTGATCTTGTAGGCGCCGTCCCGTGCGCGCAGGAGCATTTCGTCGACTTGCGGATGGCGAATTGGATCGCCGGAGGTATCGGCCATGAGGTTTTGCTCCGAGACATAGGCGTCATATTCGGTTTCCGCGTTTTCGGCGAAGAGATGATAGAAAGGCTGATCCTTGCGCGGCCGGACCTCTTCGGGGATCGCTTGCCACCATGCCTCGGTATTCGCGAAGACCGGGTCCACGTCGTAGATGATCCCCCGGAAGGGAAATTTGCGGTGTTTGACCACCTGACCTATGGCGAACTTCGCGGTACTGGGTTTCATGATATGGAAGCCGCCGCAAGAGGCCCCAGAACCGGCGGCGGCTGGCCGGCCTGCCTAGTGAGAAGCGGAACCTGGTTGACGGTGGTTAACCGCCGCCTGTTTCGATGTCAACGTGATCGAGGCGTCCAATCACAAAATCGCAACGGCGCCAACCGCCATGAAACTCCGTGCACCCCTCTGCTCGCAAAGCCCGCCAAGCCCTATGGCGGCTTGGCCTTACCGCCCTGGATGAAATCAAGCATAGCGGTATTCAACGAAGGCCAGCGCTTATGGGGCAGAGATGTTTCGCAATAGGTGACGCGCTTTCCTTCGGCACATCCCGAGAAGTCACGGCAGCCATCGGCAAGAGCGTTAAGATTTTCCGGCGCGCAGCCCGCGCACCGCCCCCAATAGGCGGCAGCGCCGCGGCCGAACTCCGGAAAGCGTTCATCGGCGCGGCTGTGGACAATCATAACAGCCGGGATGGACGGACACGCCATCGAAGCAAGGTCTTCGCTCGTGATGCCCGCGGCGCTCGCGACGATGCTGTGTGGCGCGGCGCCGGCGTTGCGGACGTAAGCAGGGATACCCTCGGCCATCAAGCCGCCATCGGAGTGACCGAGATAAGCGATCGAAGCTTCATCGACACAGAAAAAGCTCGCGACTGTCGCAGTCACCTTTGCCTGTCGCGAGACGGCCGTGGGCGACAGACCTATGTGGTCGCTGTAGGCGACGATGAAACCACGCCGCGTCGCCTCGGTCGTTAGGCCGTAGAAATTCTCGGACTGGCGCCGTTTAAATCCTGCCGGCGGGAAGACGACAAGCAGCGGATAGGCCCTTGTCGGATCATAATTACTCGGCGTGCGCACGGCGAATGTAAGCTGGTCGGAGGTTTGCAAATTGTCGTCGAGATCTGGGTGACCAGTGCGACTGCCGGGACTGCAAGCCGCGGCAATACCGGTTTCCGGCCCGGCCGCGGCAACTTTGGGCCGCGCGGAGTGCATAAATTCCAGTAGGCCAATTGCCACGATCAGAACCACTGCGATCAGCGCGGCTGTTTGGCGCGAAACGTTAATTCCCATAGGGCCACCTCCGCGCGCGCGACGGGACAAATCGGCGATTCGCCGGCGCATATCTGAAGCGATCGGCAATAAATTCAAGGGATAGCTAGGCCCCAGTTCTTCTTCATCGGAGCGAAGTCGGATCGGGATCCCTGGAAGGCTCAATACTCCTGTTGGTTCTATCTTGGTGTTATCCGAGAAACATGCTTTTGGAAACGTCGCTTTTGAGGCTATGATTTATGGTGTCTTTCAACGATAAAACTGGCGCCCGTGAGGACGACAATGATCTACTCCGATGTACTGGTCGCGGTCAGCCCGGGTTCGCAGTCTAGTTGACGGACTCTGACGTCGTTCACGGAGGCCGTTACGTGGATCCACATAACATGCCGTGATCAGAGGCGGCAGAAGGTGCAAGCAACGGTTCCTGAAGGGACTATGCTCCGCATGTTCGCCGTCTGCACGGCGTGTTATGGTGGCCCGGACGGCATTATCTCGGCATCTTACAAGGATCAATCTAATCATTGTTAGGCCATATGTCGATCATAAGGAGAAGACATAACCAAGATGAATACTACCCCTAGTTGTCTTGTACTCATGCCATATGGACGTTCTCATCAACATTGGCAAGAACGGATAAGGCAAACGATCGTTGACGTCCTTGAACGTACGGGAGTGTCCGCCGTCCTGCCGGACGAATTCGTGGCCGGCGCTCGTTGGGCCGACGCGATGCTTGAGTCTCTGCGCTCCAGCGACTTCATTATCGCTGACCTGTCCGAATCAAACCCGAACGTCATCTTTGAGCTTGGTGTTGCGCATGGGCTTCGAAAACCGTTCATAATTTTGGTTAGCACGAAGGGCGAGGGAACGATTCCGAGCGACCTCCCTGGGTATCAGTACATAACCTACGATCCTACGGATCCATTCGAGCTCGAGTTTCGGCTTGAAAAAATCGTTCGCGCCATGCAAATGCGGCTCGAGGCATCGCGATGAGCGCGCAACGTGTATGTTTTGTTATTATGCCGTTTCGTCCGGAATTGAACTTTTTTTTCTATATCTCCAGTATCATCTTGAAAAAGAACACGGACTACGGGTACGCCGGGGAGATTCGAGTGTACTGACGAAGGCGTTAATGGGGAAGATTGAGACCGAGATCCAAGAGGCAGACATCATTGTGGGAGATATCTCCTACCCTAACCCGAACGTATTCTACGAATTGGGGATTGCCCGTGCAAATAAGAAACCCGTCATCTTTCTAACGCAGGACAAACCTGAGAACGCGCCCGTCGACGTACGGCAGTTTGAGTTTATTCAATACGACCTTTCTAAACATGAAGACCTTCTAGGGAGACTCGATAATGCCGTGCAGCACGTGCTCGGACCTGGCTATCAGGAGCTCTATGAACGCGCGATCGCGACATTGCGAGCGTTTAATTCAGCAACCGGCTCGACGTACTCCGCTTCATCTTTGGAAGAGTTTCAGGCTCGGGCAATCCGAGGAGAGCGGCTAGAGGGTCTTCCTGACCCAGAAAACAGGGCAGCGTTACGTGAGTTCCTTCTTCCGAAAGTCATCTCTGAAGCTACGGACATTTCTGTCATGCGGAAAATCGATATATGGCTTTCTTCCCAGAACGCAAGCGCTAGCGGGGATCCGGTTACCCTTCGATAGGTGGCCCTCTCGATCAATTCCCGGATCGACGTGATGTGCTAATTTCCGACATGCTAGTGTTGACTTGCCACGGTTTCATGGAGAGGTCGGGGTTTGGGTCAAGGTACCTCGCGTGACGGCATTCTGTCCCCGGTGAGTGCCCAAACCACGATGAGCTACCAGACTGCCTTGCGCATGGTAGCTTTGAATTCGGCTGTTTTAAACCCTTCGCGGCGTGTCTTGCTGCGCGCGATATCCTCTTCGATTTGCTCAATCAAAGTAAGATGTTCGGCGAGGGCGTCGACCGATAATACCTTCGCGTGCCGCTCAGTCAAACAGGCTTGAAACGCTTTCTTCCTTCGCGATTCGAGCGATCGCCTCGCCGATCAAGGGCGCGATCGAAACCACCCGGATATTGTTGGAAACCCGGATCGCTTCGGTTGCTTGGATGGTATCGGTGACAACCATTTCCTCGAGCCGCGAGGCGGCAATTCGCGCGACCGCTCCGCCGGAAAGAACCCCGTGCGTGATATATGCATAGACCACTTGGGCGCCGTCCCGCAGCATGGCATCGGCGGCGTTGCACAAAGTGTCCCCGGAATCGACGATATCGTCGACCAGGATGCAGGTCTTTCCGGCGACGTCGCCGATAATATTCATGACTTCCGAGTCGCCCGCGCGTTCGCGGCGCTTATCGACAATGGCGAGCGGCGCGCCGATGCGTTTTGCCAAGGCGCGGGCGCGCACCACGCCACCGACATCGGGGGACACCACCATGACGTTATGGAGTTTTAGCCGTTCCTTGATGTCCCGGACCAGGACAGGCGCGGCATAAAGGTTGTCGGTCGGGATATCGAAGAAGCCCTGGATTTGGCCGGCGTGGAGGTCCACCGTGAGAACCCGGTCGGCACCGGCGCGGGTGATGAGGTTGGCGACAAGCTTGGCCGAAATGGGCGTGCGCGGACCGGGCTTGCGATCTTGCCTTGCGTAGCCGAAATAGGGGATGACCGCGGTAATTCGCCTTGCCGAGGCGCGCCGCAACGCGTCGATAATGATCAGGACTTCCATCAAATGATCGTTCGCCGGATACGAGGTCGACTGAATGACAAAAGTATCCTGGCCGCGCACGTTTTCTTGAATCTCGACGAAAACCTCCAAATCGGCGAAGCGGCGAACCTGGCACTTGGTCAACGGCACCCCGAGATACGCCGCGATTGCCTCGGTCAGAGACCGATTGGAGTTGCCCGCTAGGATCTTCACCGCTCCCGCCGCGCGTTCGATTTTCCGCTTGTGCGGTTGCCCCTAAATGGCAGCCCGCCAATGATGCAATGATTCAGGAGACTTGTATTGGGCGAGCGGCCTTCGGCACCCCGCGAATCAGCCGGTCCTCCTTTCGACAAGCTGGTTTTCGGCTCATTCCTCATGTTCCGAGGTCCAGGTTTCCGGGCTGCAAAGCAAGCAATTTGGGCCGCGGCTTCTAATTGGCGGCGCCTGCTCGCCCATATCGATATATTCGCATTACCATTTGTACACGGCAATTGGATCGACGCTTGTTTGGCCATTGGACCGGCGCACATATTTCATATTTCCTCCCCCAACTATACACCGTTCGCGCCCGAACCCGAAATTCCCCAAAGTTAATGGCACGGAAGTTAGAGCTGGTCCCGAATAGCCAGAAACTGAGGGGGATTCCCAAACGGCCGAAGCATGATTTACCTTGCCGACAAGAAAGGAGGCCGGCATAACAAAACCCTATTCGCAGGACTGGTCGAGAGCCACAGCATAGGTATCTCGTTCGACGCCGAAGAGTTTCTAACCTATTTATAGACCGATTAATAATGCCGCTTTGCTCGACTTGAATCTGGGTATGTTCGGCTTGCGCCTGCCGCGAGACGCCCTTGCCTTCTTCCAGGTCAGGCCGAGATCCTCGATCTGAGATTGGTCTGAGTCGCTCCGAATAATGAAAACCTCTTGTCGCGCCAGGATGCTGTCGACTCCGGCACATTCCGCCCAGGATCTTCATTTCAATTGTCTCCGTCGCTGGTTCTGTCCTGTCGCTCGAAAAGTACCAGCTTAGACGACTCTGGCGAGCCAGGGCTTCGTCCCATTCCCCGCCGGCCTTTGGCCGTGCCGGATGTCTTGGCGTTGATGCGTAAAGACACAAAGATCAGTGCAACAGGCCGCGGACCGTTTGTTGCGCAAAACTTGCTTCGCGATGCGCCACCCGCTCCGGCGGCGCCGTTTCCTCAAAAAGTTCGGCAAGTTTTTCGGTCATCGCGCCGCCGAGTTCCTCGGCGTCGACGATGGTCACGGCGCGGCGATAGTAGCGCGTCACGTCATGGCCGACGCCAATCGCGATGAGTTCGACCGGAGAGCGCGTCTCGATCTCCTCGATGACGCGGCGCAAATGCTTTTCGAGATAATTGCCGGGATTGACAGAGAGCGTCGAATCGTCGACCGGTGCGCCGTCGGAAATCACCATTAATATACGGCGCTGTTCGGTCCGCCCGAGCAGCCGCTTGTGGGCCCAATCGAGCGATTCGCCGTCGATGTTTTCCTTGAGCAGACCTTCGCGCATCATCAGCCCGAGATGTTTGCGTGATCGCCGCCAGAGCGCATCGGCGGATTTGTAAATGATATGGCGAAGGTCGTTGAGACGGCCGGGCGAAGGTGGCTTATTTTCCTGCAGCCAGGCTTCGCGCGATTGGCCACCCTTCCAGGCGCGGGTTGTAAAGCCAAGAATCTCGACCTTGACGCCGCAACGCTCCAGCGTGCGGGCCAAAATATCGGCGCAGGTGGCAGCGACGGTGATCGGGCGCCCGCGCATCGAGCCGGAATTATCAATAAGCAGCGTCACCACCGTATCGCGGAACTCGGTGTCCTTCTCGCGTTTGAATGAGAGTGGTTGCCGCGGATCGACGATGATGCGCGGAAGCCTCGTTGGATCGAGTATACCCTCATCCAAATCGAACTCCCAGGACCGGCTCTGCTGCGCCATCAGGCGTCGCTGGAGGCGATTGGCAAGCCGCGCGACAATTGGGGAGAGGTTATTTAATTGCTTATCGAGATAGGAGCGCAGCCGTTCGAGTTCCTCGGCGTCGCAGAGGTCTTGCGCCGTGACGACCTCGTCATATTTCTTGGTGAAGGCCTTGTAGTCCGGGCCGCGGGATTCGGCGCGCGAGGGTGGGAGCGGGCGGCTCGGATCGCCGCCTTCGCCGGGCGGGCTGAGTTCGGCGTCCCCTTCGGATACGCCGGTTGGCGCGTCGGCGGCGTCTATCTCGCTTGCGTCGATGGGATCGGAGGTGGCCTCGGCTGTTTCGCTCCGGCTCGCGTCGCCGGGGTGATCGTCCGCGCCTTCCTCGGGCTGGTTTTTCTCGGCGCCATCCGGCTCGCCCGCGTCGCCTTCTTCCTCTTCCGGATTGGTGTCGAGGCTGCCCTCGTCAATCATTTCGAGCGCCGTCAACAGCTTGTGGACGGCGAACGCGAAGGCCCGCTGATCCTCGATCGTCCGCCTAAGCTTGTCGAGATCGGCGGCGGCGCGTTCCTCCACCCATGGGCGCCAGAGATCGACGATCCTTTGCCCGTTCTTCGGCGGCTTGAGCCCGGTCAAACGCTCGCGCACGATCATCGCGAGCGCGTCTTCGAGCGGCGCCTCGGCGCGGACCGCGATATCGGCATAGCGGGCGCGCTGAAAGCGGTCGTCGAGCATCGCATCGAGGTTGCCCGCGACGCCCAGCATCCGGCGCGACCCGATCGCCTCGACGCGCGCCTGCTCCACGGCATCGAAAACCGCGCGCGCGGCGGGTGCTGGCGGGATCAGCCGCCGGTGGACGTCCTTGTTGTGGCAGGCTAGCCGTAGCGCCATCGAATCGGCGTGGCCGCGCAGGATCGCGGCTTCCCGTGCGTCGAGCCTGCGGGAGGGCTCCGGAAGCCGCGCCTTGGCGCTCGCGCCGGTCCAAACCAGACTCGGCCGCTCGGCCGTGAAAGCGACCTCTATCGCCGGCATTTTTGCCAAGCTGCGCATGCATCCGGCGACCGCCCGCTTGAACGGCTCATTCGGGGCCTGCAATTTCGCGGGCGGATTCTTGAGGGAACTCATTACGGTGGTTTCCGCCGTGGCTCTTTTAAAATCCTATCCCAAGGTGACGGATGGTCGGGGGCACGCTCAACTCATGACCACATTTATCGCGCTCTCCGGCAGCTCCGTGCCAAAACAACGCTGATAGAATTCCGCGACGAGCGCGCGTTCCAATTCGTCGCATTTGTTGAGAAACGTCAGTCGGAATGCAAAGCCAGCGTCGCCGAAAATTTCCGTATTCTCGGCCCAAGTGATCACCGTTCGCGGGCTCATCACGGTAGAAAGATCTCCACCGATGAACGCGTTGCGGGTAAGCTCGGCGACGCGAACCATCTTGCCGACCGTATCGCGGCCGTCCTTGGTTGTCTGGAATCGCTTGGCCTTGGCAAGCACGATATCGACTTCCTTGTCGTGCGGCAGATAGTTCAAGGTCGCGACGATCGACCAGCGGTCCATCTGTCCCTGATTGATTTGCTGGGTTCCATGATAAAGCCCAGAGGTGTCGCCAAGGCCGATCGTATTTGTTGTCGAAAACAGGCGGAAGGCGGGATGCGGCCTTATCACCCTGCTCTGATCAAGGAGGGTGAGACGGCCCGACACCTCGAGCACGCGCTGGATAACGAACATCACGTCTGGGCGGCCCGCGTCATATTCATCGAAACAAAGCGCGACGTTGTTTTGCAGTGCCCAAGGCAAGATGCCATCCCTGAACTCGGTCACTTGCAGGCCGTCCTTGAGGACGATGGCGTCCTTGCCGATCAGATCGACGCGCGAGACATGACTGTCGAGATTGATGCGCACGCACGGCCAATTCAGCCGCGCCGCGACCTGCTCGATATGGGTCGACTTGCCGGTGCCGTGATAGCCGGTGATCATCACCCGGCGATTCTTAGCGAAGCCCGCCAGAATGGCGAGAGTGGTATCGCGATCGAATAGATAGTCCGGGTCGACGTCTGGAACATGCGGATCCGCGCTTGAATAGGCAGGCGCTTCCATATTGCTGTCGATACCGAACACTTGGCGCACCGAAATCTTCATGTCGGGCAGGCCGCCGGTAGCGGCGCTTTCATCCATTATCATGCTTGCATTCGTCCTTCGTGCCGGGCCCCGCGCAAATGTATGGAACGATCGTCCGATTTTCTTCCGAAAGGCCTTTCTTTCCAAGAGGTCCGATGAACACCGGCAAAACCTTATTGATTGGACGGAAAGCGTCAGACATGCTTCACCGACTTTAGGTAATTATAGGCGCGGATGATTTCGCGTAATTTGTCTTCGTTCGATCGGTCGCCCGCGTTGGCGTCAGGATGGAGGCGTTTTACCAAATCCTTGTACCGGGCCTTGATCACGGCCATGTCCACGCTATCGTCGAGACCCAATTGATCCAGGGCTTTTAAGGCGGCCAGCCCGTACCGCGCGTTGCGCGACTCTTCGCCAGAATGTCGCCGGATGTTCGTTTGAAACATCCCCAGCGGGTCCCCCGTGCGCGACGGATCGTCGCCCTCCTCGCGAAATCTCTTGGCCCCACGGTTCACGCCCATCGACCACGTCGGGCGATGGCCAACCAAGGCGTCACGCTGGTAAATGGCCATTGCTTCCGCGCTCATGCCGTTGAAATAATTATAGGTGGCATTGTATTCACGGACGTGGTCGAGGCAGAAGCAAAAATATTGGCCCTCTCGAAAACGGCCCATTGGCGCGCGGAACTCGCCCGCTTCGCTGCAGCCTGGATGCTGGCAGCGTGCCTGATCTTGGCGTGGCGCCTCGCTGGGTTCGGACTTAACCCTAATGCGGTCGAATAGATGTGATTTTAAATTCATGGCTCCGGCATTATGAATGTCTTTGGGGTGGCCGCAAGCGGCTCGATACGGTAAAATGACAATAATGCCGCGGGTTTCGGCGGCCGTTAACGTTTTTTATGGCTGTCTTGAGATGGACGAGCAAAGCGGTATTGGCGCAGGCGATCGCATCAAGGCGAAATTACAGGCCGCCTTTGCCCCCGACTCCATCGAAGTCATCGACGAATCCCCCAAGCACGCGAGGCACGCTCATGCCATGAAGCGGCCCGGCGCGGCCGCGAGCACGGGCGGCACCCACTTTCACATCAAAGTAGTCTCGGAAGCCTTTAAGGGCAAGAGCCTGGTCGAGCGCCATCGTTCGATCAACCATCTCTTGAGGGCCGAATTCGATGCGGGCGTGCATGCGTTGGCGATCGAGGCCAAGGCGCCCGGCGAATGAAGACCAGCGCGATGGCGAGGGGGCGGGGCCAAATGCCCTATTGGCCCCCCGCCCGGCACGCATTATTCCGGTGGCCAGCCAGCTCGCCGCACGGGGGAGCTGCGGAACCATCGACGACCGAAGCCAACATGCTATCCTGATCGAGGGCGGCCCCTTCGTCGTAGCTCGGAAGGAATGGCTCAAATCACCAATACGAGTCATCGGGCAACTCTCCATCGGTTTCATCAAGCGACGATGGTGCCGCAACTTTGCCGCCGCCCCACATGGCTTCCGCGGAATGAACGTCGCTAATGTCGCTGTTGATCGTCGGTTCGTACCCAAAAAGGATCGTGGATTATGTAAGATTGCGCAAATCGGCAATGCGTCTGGGCGTTGACATGCAAGCGATTGTGAGCGCTATATGCGGGCGTGCCGGGCACGAACTGCGTGCCTGCCTCCTCTCCTATTTCCGTTTTCGATGTTGGGCCGCGCGCCGGGCGGCACGGGCGCCGCGCTGCGAGAAAGTGGCCGCGTTCGCCGGTGAGCATCGCAATCCGCCCCGCCTAGAGGAGTCTCGCGGCTCTTACGGAGGGCAAGGTTCATTCTCGCAAAAATTGTCGCGGTTCGTCGCAGGGGAGATCTTCCAAAGCGAGTGCTGCCGATTATGTAAGATCGCGCAAATCGGCATTGCGTCCGGGCGTTGACATGCAAGCGGTTGTGAGCGCTATATGCGCGCGTGCCGGGCACGAACCGCGTGCCTGCTTCTAGGATGCCCCATCACGATGAGCCTGGCATACGCGGTTTCACAATGATTCAGGGCCTTTCGTCTATCACCTCGGCAGACTCATCGAAGTTTGCGAGAACTGGTCAGTAAAGAACTGTCCGCCATTCCATTGGTCCACGAGGCATGAAACTCTCGCCGCGACGAGGGCTTTCGCACGCCACGATCATAGTCGCAATCGGGACCACGCATGGTGTCATTCAGCGCAGGCCAGGAAGCGGCTCGCCGCCTCCTGGAGGGGCGGCAGCGTTACACTTGTCTTGCAGGAGGGACACGTTCAGGCAAGACCTTCCTCATTGTCCGCATGATTATGCTGCGTGCGCTCAAGGCAAAAGGCTCCCGCCATGCGATATTGCGCCACCATGCCAATGCGGCGTGGGCTTCCATCGCACTCGACACGCTTCCTCATGTCGTGGAGCACTGTTTTCCCAGCGTACGGCTTAAGGAGCATCGCCAGGACGGTTATTTTGCGCTGCCGAATGGGTCGCGTGTCTGGATCGGGGGCCTCGACGACAACGACCGCGTCGAGAAAATCCTCGGGCTTGAATATGCTAGCGTGTTCCTGAATGAAGCCTCGCAGATTCCTTATTCCTCCGCGTTGATCGCCTTCACCCGGCTCGCCCAAGTGACGCGCGGAATTCGCCAGCATGCCTTTGTCGATCTCAATCCGGCTGGAAAGTCGCATTGGACCAATGTGGCTACACGCCCGCGGAGATCGATGAAGTGACGTTGCACGACGTACTCGCTCTCTTTGCCTATTGGCGCGATTTTCCGCCGACCCATGAGATCTTGAAATGCGTGTATCGCATCGAGCAAACGCAAGACCTGCCGATTACTAAAAGTAAGAGCGACCCAAGCGGAATAGGCGGTCTTATCGCGCGGTTTCCCGACGGGTTTGTGCGCGTGGCGAACGTTCTGTGAGCTTCTTTCGCTCAGGGAACGCCGGCGTCGAGATCCGGCGTCCGAAGTCCTATGCCACGCGTCGTCGAGTGGACAGATGCGCATGCTCCACGGATCCTTCATTACGCACGTCATGCCGGCTCTAGACTACGCCGCGTGCTATCCTCATCTTTGGAAGTGATCCGTCTTTAGGCACGTGTTTGGAAACAAGGAAAATCGGGGGCCAAGGAAGAGTCACAAGCCGGAGGAAGAGGGGATTGCATGCTCGGGAAGGTGCTTGAAGCGGGTTCTGATACAATTTGTAGCTGTTTTTGGCGATGCCGGGTGCAGTGAACGCATCTTTGCTCAATTTTCCTGCGGCGACCATCTAGTATGGTTTGGAAGCGTCTTGAGTGCGCCATCATCAAGGCCGGGCTCGGCGGCGATATAACCTCGCCCGAACACTGGGGCTGCTGTCTCGGCCATTAGCTCAATCAACGCGACGGGATGGATGAATTCGTCCCTAAAGCAGGGATAGAGCTGGGGATCGAAAATGCGGCGTAACCATCCGACAACCACCATATGTCTCACGGAATTCTTTAGGTCTGGGTGATAAGTTAGCCAGATGTCTTGGAAGTGAGTAATTCCGATTTCCACAGGAACCAAGCGTGCACCCAAAGCGAGAGCAAAGGTCGCCAGAAACCCGACCCCGGCACCCCGCTCAACGGCGTAGAGCAAAGCCGAGCTCGAATTGGTCCGGATGCCGACCGCTCCTTCAAAATTGTGCAATTTCAGTTTCTCGACAAAGACAGATTCCTCGAGTTGTGGTGAGACTTGCTGCAACAGGCGATGGTGACGAAGATCGTACAACGATGCCGGCAGGCCGAACAGCCGCTGATAGCTTTCGGCGACGAACGGAAAGAGGTGCAGACGGCCAATGCGTATTGCGATCATGTCCGGGTTAGACGGCCGATTGAACTGAATTGAAATGTCGGCCTGCAAACGGGAAACATCTGTCAATTCCATGGTGCAGTTCAGTTCGAATGTGAGCATCCGGTTAGCATACTGGAACTCGATAAGTTTGGGCATTAACCAATAAGTGCCCAGGCCCTCGGAGATTGCAACGCGCACCACGCCGCGTACTCGCTCATCGACGATTTTGGTGCGGCGAATGATATCGAGGCTGCAACGTTCCATGGCGCGCACGTCGGCAGCCAGCAAGGTACCGTCGTCGGTTAGCGTCACTCCAGCGTTCAGGCGATTGAATAGACGCTGTCCAATCGCGGTTTCTAGCCGGTCGATTCGTCGCACCACGGTAGCTACATCAATGGCCAAGCTCTTTCCTGCGCGCCGAAAGCTTCCGCTGTCCGCACAGGCTAGGAAGAGGCGGAGGTAATCCCACGACACTGAGCGGGATGTGTCCACAATCTTACGTTGCGCGACCGAACCGCCCCGTCGTGGATTTTCCGGCATATCGATCTCCTGACCAATACCAATATTCATCAGACAGTATCACACTAATTCTCACGGGTGGGAAATGGATTTCAATCGAATTCAAGCGTCTATAGCGCGCAAACCGCGCAGTCTCGACCATCTGCCTTTGACCGGGCGCTACGCGGTTCGAATTGCCGGCGACAATGAACTTCCGGAGCTGACGGCATTGGCTGAACGGCATATCCCCGGGATCACCAATGGATGCGAGTCCGCGCGCCGGGTACATCTCCATCATCGAGGCAGCGTGCTCGCCGTTGTTCGCGATGAGCGAATTGTGGGGGGTGCAGCTCTTCTGTATCTCAATTCGGCTGGGTTTGCGCAGCTCCGATCCGGCACCTTCTCCTACGGCGCACCGGAAGTGGACGTCTTGACTCTTCCAGGGGAGCCGCCCGCGGCTATTTATTTTTGGGCTCTCTGCCTCCCCGCGGTCACGATCGGAGCCATGGGTAACGTCATGCGCTGGCTTCAGCGCCCTCTTTATCGGCAAGCCGACATTTTTGCCCGTCCAGGAACGATCGGTGGGATGCGCTTCATGCGCGACACCGGTTTTGTTGCGGGGGCCTTCGGCACGCCAGACTTGTGGAAATACCAGCGTCACCCTTGCTCGAATTTCGAATATTTCAGCTTGGAGCCATTTCAATGAACCACGCAAAGACAATAGCTTATCCGGCGCTAAATGCCGCCGTCGCGGAACGACAAAGTGACCGCCATGCAGAGGTCCGGATCGCACGCGGCTTCGACGATCTTTTAATGGTTTATGCGGTTCGCTCTGCCGTTTATATTGCAGAACAGGAGTGTCCTTTCGCGGAAGAATTCGACGGTAATGACCACTGCGCTACCCATCTTATCGGGTTTATCAAGGGAGAGCCGGCCGGCTGCATCCGGGTGCGATTTTTCCACGACTTTGTGAAATTCGAACGGCTGGCTGTATTGAAAAAATTCCGGAAGTCCAGCCTCGCCTTCGAACTTTGCCGCTCCGCCGTCGATCTGGCGCGCCGCAAAGGCTTTCGACGACTCTATGCGCATTCGCGCGAAGGTCTTGAGGGCTTTTATGCGCGCTTTGGAGCAACGCCGATGGGAAGTGATAGGAAGCTCTGTTTCTCAGGCTTCAACTACACGGAAATGCTGCTTGAAATGGAGCCTCTTCCCGATGCAATCACGCTCGATAGCGGGGGATACGTCATCTTGCGCCCGGAAGGCGACTGGGACCGGCCCGGCATCCTTGAGATTTCGGCGGCCCGGCCGGTCCGCGATCCGGGAGAAAATGTTGTGAGGCCAACCCGCGTCTTGACCTAATGACCGTTCGCCGGAACATGAATCGCCAGGACTGACACGCGCCGCTGGCCGTCACCGCGGCAGTCTTCCTGGCCTCGCCGCGTCGCAACGGGCACGGCCTCATTCGACAAGGGCGCCTGGCGCCTGCTGTCCGGCATGATTGCCCTGGTTCATCAAGGCGAAATGCTCATCCCGGCTGGTCCCGCCGCCACCTTCCGCAAAGATGATGGGAGGAAGCAGCGGCGTCGCCTGCACGGTGTATGGCCATCATTTGCTGGCGAGCCGTGTGCCGACAGCGGTCTCATTGCCGTGTTGATCGACATTAGAGAGTTAGGGGATCGATCTTCTTAGTTGGATGCCGACATCGTGCATCCTGGGGTCGGCGTTGTGGATTGTATCCACCCCGAACCTGCGGTGCGTCCACAGTTGAAGCAAGGACCATGGTATATGGCAGATGACGTCACCATAACATTTACCGCCGACGTTTCCGACTTGCAGCAAGGGATGCAGCAAGCGACGAGCGCGGTGGAAGCAACGACGAGCGCGTTGCGCAGTGGTGCCGCGCAGATCAACAGCAGCTTCGCTTCGCTGTCGCAAGCCTATGGGAGCGCCGCGGCGAAGAATATCGCAACGGTGCGGACGTCGAGCGATACTGAACTCGCGATCGCGCGGCAAAGTGTGCAAGCGCAATATGATATTGCCTCAAACGGCGTGAAAGAGCAGGTCTCGCTCGTCAAGGAACAGGCCCAGACGGGCCTGATCTCGCGCCAACAAGAGCTCTCCAGTCTCCTCGCGCTTGAGACACAGCGTGAAGACATCGAGCGTCAGTACCTCCAATTCGTGCAGAACACTTATCAACAAGGGACCGTTGCCTACGCGGCCGCTCAGCGCCGCATCGACGAACTCGCCAGTCAATCCGCGCTTAGGAGGCAAGAAATCGAGCGCAATGTCACCCAGCAGATCGATGCCGACTACAAACGCACCTTCGACCAGATTGCTTTAAGTGTGTCGTCCTCGATCATGGGCATGATCACGAGCCACCAAAGCTTGAAGCAATCGGCCATCAAGATTCTCGACCAAATCCTTTCCATGTTCATCCAATCGCAAGTGAAGATGGTTGCGAATTGGTTGGCCGCCCAGTTAGCGCAGACAATGGCGACCACAACGAGCCAAACAGCACAGACCGCCGCAGTCACGGCGGGGGTCGCCGCGCGCACCGGCGCCGAGTCAGCCGGCTCGGCAGCTTCCTCGGCGGCCACCATCAGCAGCGTGCTTCACAGCATCATGGCCTCGGCGGGAGAGACGTTCGCGGGCATCTTCGGATTTCTCTCGCCCGTCCTTGGGCCAGCGGCGGCTGGCCCCGCTGCTGCCGGCGAGGCATCCGTGCTTGCCGTCGCGGGCGGTCTCGCGATGGGTGCCTGGAGCCTGCCGAGCGACATGATCGTCCAAGCCCATCGCGGCGAAATGGTCATCCCTGCCGGGGTTACCCCATGGGCACAGGGGCTGATATCGGGGGCTGCGAACACGCCCGGCGTGAGCACGGTTCACGTTCACCATGCGACGAACTTTAATGTTGCGGCTATGGATTCGCAGGGTGTCAAGCAATTCTTGAAAAACAACTCCAAACAGATCATGCGCACGATTGACGAGAGCGTTCGCACCGGGAGCCATATCGGCTTGGCGAAGCTCCGCACGACGTGACGCCGCTTCAATGTTAGCTATCTGAATTAACGCTGAGCGCGTGAGCGTCATAGATAAGAATGGATCAAGTTATGGCCCCGACCCCTGGCATGATCTCTCTCGTGAACGCGCCTCAATATGGAGCTGCGAATCTATCGGCCCTGCCGGCGCACGTTCCAGCTTTGATTGGTACTGTTGGCACTATTCCGGGCGCGCCACTGTGGATTCTTGGGGGAATCTTCAAGGGTATCTAGTGGCATTATGAGCGCCCTACCGGCGCATTGAACTCGGGCAACTATTATTATGATGCATGCACGTCACCGAAGGCGCCGGGGACTGGTTCAATCCGATTTCCCCGGCACTCCCGCCAATCTAGAATCCTTCTCCAGAACTTTCTCGCGGAAGGCCTGAGCGCCATTCAAAATGCGATTGGGCTTGATGGGCATACAATCAACGCGTGGACGATAAGCCAGATCGGGAGCGGCGGCCGGGCTTACGCGTCCAGCGTGATACCTTTCGCCGGGCCTTGGTCGCCGACGACCTATTACGCGGCAGTATGGGTCGCAAAAAGTGTTGGGCCTCCCGCCTTTCCCGCGCTCGCATTCAGCCCAGTTACTGGCGTCGGTCATTTTGTGCAAATCGACGAAATAACCGGCGCAATCGCTTCATCCCAAACATCGGGCAATTTCGGCGTTAATGTGTCTGGTAACTTTTATTCAGATTTGGGGGAACTTGCCAGACACGTCTACATCTATTGAATTTCAGGTTGAGCTGTATCCGTCAGGGCTTGGCGTCTTCGATGGATTCCCTTCTGCTGGGCAGCAAACCGAATCGGCCGCTGTGTTTACAGTTTGCGATGTGAGCATCGGCGCGCATCCGTAAAGAATTGCGTGACACATGGGTTATGTCAACGGGGTTAACCTCCTGCCCGCGACAGGAGAGTTCGCCTACGCCACGACCGCGCATCAGGGGGCGCGCTTAGCCTTTCCGGCGCTCCCCTAGTCCCGATCAACACCTATTATGTTACCTACAACGGCGGCACATTTCCGAAAACCGACTATTCCTACTCGATCGACCAGCTTCAAGCCGCATTTCCAGCGTGCACGACTGTCGCCATAGTATGCGCGTGGTTCGGAAATTCGGACAATCTGTCATCCGCGCCATGCCAAATCTATCCCTCGACCACCTATATCGGCGGGCTTTTCCAGAAATGGAACGGGTCATCTTTCGTCGTGGATCATTGGAAGGTTTCGAGCCTCACCGAGACTTCCACTGGCCTGATCCCAATCTCGCAATCCGGAACATCGTTCACCTACGGCGGCACGCCGTCCGATCAAAGCATCGTCGAGTGCATCTTTGATTTGAAGGCGCGCGGCTTTCGCATCGTCTTCTATCCTTTCATCCTGATGGACTCTGCCGGCAAGCCGTGGCGCGGGCGCATCACTTATTCGCCGGATGTCTCATCGGCCGCCACGACCGCGGTCAGCGCCTTCCTCGGCTCTGCCGCCACGTCGCAATTCACGCGCGATTACGTCAACAACACGGTATCCTATGCGGGATCGCCTACTGATTTTACTTACCGGCGCATGTTGCTGCATTACGCTAATCTGTGCGTTGTTGCTGGCGGAGTCGATCTATTTCTTATTGGTTCTGAGTTTCGCGGCCTGGAAACAATACGCGGTCCGGGGTGGACAATTACCGGCACGACTGACGGAAGTGGCAACGCAATTTGGGATTACCCGTTCGTCGCCGGAATGATCACGCTTTCGGACGATGTCCGAAGTGTGTTCGACACGGCGGGTTTCGCCAAGGATACTGTCAATCTCCACAATCTTATCTCCTACGCGGCGGATTGGTCCGATTGGATGGGATGGCAGCACAATGGGTCCAGTCCTGCCACCGGGACAACGGGTCAGTGGCCACATCTCGATCAGCTTTGGGATCACGCCAACATCGACCTCGTATGTTTCGACAATTATCTGCCCATCTCGGACTGGACGACCGGCGATGGAAGCCCGCTCCCAGGCGGCCAATCGAACAACCTTGATATCGCGAATTGGAGCGCGCCGCCCGCCACGGATCAAGACTACGATTATGGCTACGTGAGCGACGCCGTGCTTTCGTCTTTCGATTACGGGACGGTCTCGGCGGCCGTATCCTCGACACTGAACTACGGCACCACGGTTCTATCCGCATGGCCGCCCCAGCCGCCGCCGGCGATGCCGAATTTCAACGGGTTAGGCCTTTCCGGCCAAGCGACAATCAACTCACTCGCCTATCTCAAGGCGAACATCGAAGCTGGCGAAAAGTTCAGCTGGTTCTATTTTGACTCGAAAAATCTTGGGATCGGGCGCGATCCGCTAGGATCTGATTTGCAGGTTTCCGTTCCAGGCTTCCCAACCGACGATCGGCTGAACCAAGCGAGGAACCAGTTTTTTCCAAACCAGCAAATCCTCGGCAACAAGCAGATCAGGTGGTGGTGGTACAATCCGCATTTCGCCCTTTACGATGACGGCGACGGCCACGGCGAGGCTCCGAAAGGGCCGACGACAGAGTGGGTTCCGCAATCGAAATCGATCGTCTTCACCGAATACGGATATCCATCGACCGACAAAAGCACGAACCAGCCGAACGTGTTTTTCTCCGCCGGCTCGGTCGAGAGCCTGACGGCCTATTGGTCCGCTTGGCGCAGCGCCGACGGCGGCGGCTTTCTGCCGCTGCCAAATCAGAATTTACAGCTTTTGGCCCTGCAAGCGATCTATCAATATTGGTTCACGGACACGCCCAGCCGTAATCCATCATTGGCCGGCGTTATCATGATCCAGCCGGCGTTTTGTTCGGCCTGGAACTGGGACGCGCGGCCATTCCCTACTTTCCCGGTGCTTTCCAGCATTTGGGGCGACGCGGGCAATTGGGCGGCGGGCAACTGGCTAAACGGCAAGGGACCGTTTCTCCCCCCGCCGATACCGGATGGAGTATTAGCATTGACAACGCCATTCAGCTTTCCATCGCTTTCTGGCGTCGCCTTCTCGGTCCACAAGCGGCCATCGTTTTCAACCCGCGTGGCTTCGCATGTGTCTGGCCGCGAGGTTCGGGTGCCGTTCTACGCGGTTACGCTCTACGAGTTCGAGCTGACGATCGAGGGGCTTGATTCCACCGGCGCCTTCCCCGGCCTTGGCGTCAATTCCCTGCAAGCCCTCATGGGGCTCTATCTGCAATGCCAAGGCCAATTCGGGACGTTCCTTTACGTCGATCCGACGGACAACACGCAGGCGATCTTTATCTCGACGACGCCAGCGACCGCCGACGGGATAACGACGGTCTATACCCTGAACCGCACGCTGGGCCTCGGCGCGAATATCGAAACCGAGCCGGTCTCCTGGATCACCGGAACCCCCGTGGTGCGGGACAACGGCGCCGCGGCCGGAACGTTCACGGTGACGGCGCCGAACACGATCACGTTCACGACGGCGCCTTTGAGTGGCCATGCGATCACCGCCACCTGCACCTACGCCTTCCACTGCCGGTTCCTCGACGATCAAGAGGATTTCGAGAATATCATGAACGGTTTATGGCAGCTGCAGAGCCTGAAGTTTAGGAGCGTGAAGCCGTGAGATACGAGATAACGCAAGCGCCAGCCTAGTCTTTCCCCGTGCCCGAGGGATTGGATAGGTTCGCGATAATCCGGGAACTTATGAAAAAATCCGCGCGCGCAATGGGCAATTCTTTTTTCGACATTGACATCGAAGATCATGGGTCATCGGTCGGATTGAGCCGTGGTGCGGAACTTCATAGGTTGGCGAGCGATAAACGAAAGCCGCGACAACCTTACTTAATCACCCAACGGAGAATCATATGACATTTGGTGAAGCAATCGAAACCTTGAAAGTCGGCGACCGCGTTTCCCGCGTGGGCTGGTCCTTCGGCAAGGGCTCTGGAGGCGAGAAGATGTGGCTGCGTCTGCAAAAGCCTGACGAAAGCTCGGATATGACTCTCCCCTACATTTTTATGTCAACCGTGAGCGACGACGTTGTTCCGTGGTTCGCATCACAAACGGACATGCTGGCCGAGGATTGGTTCGTCCCAGAGTTCGCTACCGCGCATACGAACGACGCTGGGGCATTCTGAGGCCATGAGAGCCGCGACGAGCGCCCTCGTAAACTACATTAACGTCCTCCGCGCCGAGCCGGACGCGCAAGCAATCATGGCCGATTGCTATACTTTCACGCTGCTCACCGGCTTGATCCTGACCTACACCAACGCCGACGTGCCGGTGACGCTCAACGGCTACGTCTATGCGGCCAATTCCATTCTCGTGGATGGCCTGAAATTCAAATGCGCCGCCGGCCTCGAAGTCGATCAGCAGCAAATCACCGTATCCGCAAGAGCGACTGATACGGTCGGCGGCGTCTCCTTTCTACAGGCGTTGCGAAACGGCGTGTTCGACGGCTGCGAGATTCAGCGCGAGCGGGCATTTCTCAATTCCTGGTCGGTCACGGACACCGCGAACCCGATCGGCAGCGTGATCCTCTTCAAAGGCCGGGTTGGCACCGTCGATAGCATCGGGCGAACCTCGGCGCAGATCACCGTCAATTCGGATTTGGTGCTGCTCGATCTTCAAATGCCGCGGAATGTCTATTCGCCAGCCTGCCAGCACGTGCTGTACGATTCCGGGTGCACGCTGATCAAGAGTGCATTTGGAACGGCGGGGACAGTTGGAGCCGGTTCGACTGGTTCGATCATCAACTGGTCCGGGGCATCAGTGAACTTTATCCAAGGGACAATTACGTTCTCCTCGGGGATCAACGCGGGGGTGAGCACGAACGTCAAAAGCGCGATCGCCGTGGTCTCGCTTAGTCTCTCCTACCCCCTTTTAAATGCCCCCAGTGCAGGGGACGGATTCACCGTCTATTTCGGCTGCGACCACACGCTATCTACATGCACGACGAAATTTAACAATCTCGCGAATTTCCGCGGGTTTCCCTTCGTTCCGCCGGCGACGTATTCGTATTGACGATCCTATGTGCAGAAATAAGCAAAACCGTCCAGATGCCACGAAGCAGGGTGACATGCAAGACGGCATGCTCGCGCATTATCTCGAACAAGCGGCGCATGCCGATTCTAATATCGAGAGACGAATCGATGCGGAGCCTTTCGATTTTCGAGACATGACGTGCGCCGCGAAGAAGCAGAAAGATCGCAAATGAGCCTTGAGGCTGACGATCGCGCCGCAATTGTACGCGAGGCGCGTTCGTGGGTGCGCACGCCCTATCACGCGCAGGCGGACATCAAGGGCGCTGGGGTCGATTGCGGGATGCTCTTGGTGCGTGTCTTCGTCGATAGCGGGCTCGTGCCACCGTTTGATCCGCGACCTTACGCGGATGATTGGTATCTGCACCGGAGTGAGGAGCGCTACCTCGGCTTTATCTTCGACCGGACGAAGGAAGTGGCCGCGCCTTTGCCCGGCGACGTGATGGTTTGCCGCTACGGACGCTGCTACTCGCACGGAGGCATCGTGACGCGAGCTGACCCGCTGACCATCGTGCATGCGTTTCAGCCGGCGCTTGTCGTTCTCGAGGAGGAAGTGGCGCGCTGCCCAGCCCTTTGCCTGCCCGCCCGGCGCCCGAAATATTTTAGCCTTTGGCCTCTTCGAGGGCCTCAGGAGGAGCCCACATGGGATTCTTAAGACAAAGTTCCAATCCCGCATATGTCTATAAATATAATGGCGTCCAAATACAGTCGTCTAGCAACACCGTCCCAATAACGATTCTTTACGGCACAAATAGGCTAGCCCCAAACGCAATATGGACAGGTGGATTTTATTCGATACCACAGTATAACAAGCAAGGTGGAAAGGGCGGCGGCAACGGGCCCGTGCAAGGCTACACATATTATACATCGTTTCTGATGGGCCTTTGCGAAGGCCCAATGGGCGGATACAAGGTCACGTTTCTCAATCAGCAATATCTATTTGGCCTGAGCGGGTCTGGATTGGAGGTATCGACGGGCGGATGGACGCCGCAAGCGCCTTGGGGGTATCTCTCGGCGCATTTCCCCGGGCAGGCGCTAGGCTATAATGGCGTCGCCTATGTTGGGGCGTTCAATTACAATCTAGGCCCCAGCCCGAACCTGCCGCAATTTTCATTTGTGCTGTACGGCATTTCCGGCATTAAGGCTGGCAACGTCGTCAACGGCTTGGATTCCGACCCGGCCCTGATCATCCAGGACTTTCTCACCAATTCTCAGTACGGCGTGCTTTTCCCGGCGGCGAGCATCGACGCGACGACGCTTCTCGGAGCATCCGGGGACTCCTCCTACCAGACCTACTGCCGGGCCTCGTATCTGGCGCTCAGCCCGGTCCTGACAAATCAAGAGGCGGCGAACAGCATCCTCGCCCGCTGGCTGCAGCTCACCAACACGGCGGCAGTCTGGTCCGGGGGGCAACTGAAATTCATCCCTTATGGGGATACCACGGTCACCGGATCGACGAGCATTGGGCCCGTGACGTTCAACCCGAACGTGAGCCCCGTCTACAATCTGGCTGATGATGATTTCATTCACGAAGACGGGAAAGACCCGTTGGAAGTCGTTCGCTCCGATCCCTATGCGTCCTACAATTGGCAGCGGCTCCAAATCAACGACTTCTATAACTACTATGACGCGACGCCAATCGAGGCGTGGGATCAAAACGCGATCGAGCTGTACGGCCTGCGCATGGCCTCGGACATCACGGCGAGCGAGATAACCGATCCGACCGTCGGCCAAATCTCCGCCCAATTGATCCTCCAGCGTGGGCTCTACATTCGCAACACCTACAATTTCAAGCTTTCGTTTGAATATTGCCTGCTCGAGCCTATGGACCTCGTGACCGTCACGGACGCGGCGCTCGGCTTGACAAATGTCGCGATCAGAATCACGGCGATCGAAGAAGATGATGCCGGGCTTCTTTCCGTCACGGCCGAGGAATTTCCAGGGGGAACGGCGTCGGCCGTCCAATATCCGACCCAGCCAAATACCCCGAACTCGACGAATCAGGCCGTCGTGCCGTCACGCGTCAACGCGCCGCTGATCTTTGAGCCGCCGGCCGCTCTCACGGAGGGCGTGGCGCAGGTCATGGCGGCCGTATCTGGCGCCATCGCTCCGGTCTACCTGCTCGCCGAGGACGGCTCGACCGGGCAGCATTACACCCAGCAGGGGACCGTGGCGCCGGTAGAGGCGTCGGGAACGACTGTCCTCTTTTCGGTCTATGCGCAGGCGGTCACGCGGAGCGCTCTTCGCCTCAATTTCTTCAATGGCGCCGCGAACATCGGCTGCGATTTCAATCTCGCGGCGGGTATTGCGGGGGCGCCGGACGCGGGGATAACCGCCGCGACGATTACATCGGCCGGCGGCGGCTGGTTTTTGTGTTCGATTGCCGGAGCCATGACGGCGACGGCCGCGCCGGGACTCTATGTCCTTCTCGAAAACCCATATCTGACAATAAGTTATACCGGTACAAGCGGAGACGGCATTTACATTTGGGGAGGGCAGGTTTCCTTCGGCGGGGAAGTCCCGGCATTCCTCAAGGCGTTCACGTCGGCAACCGGGGCGACGCTTGCGACGAATGGCACTTCTACGCCGGAAGGGGCGTCCGGGCTCAGCGATCCGAATTGGGGCGGTGCGTTCGTCTGGATTTCGACGGACGGCAACACCTATGGGCAGATCGGAACGGGCTTGGCGCCCTCGCGCCAGGGCTCACTCACGGCCGCGCTGCCCGCGCCGCCTGGCGGAAACCCGGACATAATAGACACGCTCTCCGTCTCTCTCGTCGAGTCCGGCGGCGCGCTGGCTAGCGGGACAGATTCAGATGCGCAAAACGGCGTGACACTTTGCCTCGTGGACAATGAGCTGCTTGCCTATGCGACCGCGACGCTCACCGGGACAAATGCCTACAATCGCACCTACCTTTATCGCGGGCTCTATGGAACCGCGACGGTGGCACATTCGAACGGCGCCCCGTTCACGCGCGTCGACAGCGCGGTCTTTCAATATCCATTGCCGGCGGCCTTCATCGGTATCCCGCTCTCCTTGAAATTCCAGAGTTTTAACATCTTCGGCCAATCGGTCGAGGATTTGTCCGAATGCGCGGTCTATACCTATACGCCGACGGGATACGGATCTCCGGTCGGGCCGGTGACGCAGGCGCTTCTCATCGGAACAAATCTCGATTTCGGGGTTGCGTCCGCCGCCGTTTCGGAAACCGACCAATGGGGGATCGTCACCGATGGGTTTACCCTTGCGACGGTCGATCTCGGCGCCGGCATTCCGTAGGCTTTGTGTCGCAAGATTGTTGATTCCACGAGACACAAAAATTCTTCTCGCTCGTCCACGAGCCTCAAAAGCGTGGCGCGCCAAGCTAACCATGAGGTTCAAGAATGTCGGTTCAGGTTCAACTCCGGCGCGACACGCTGACAAACGTCCTCGCCAATCATGGCGCGCTCGGCGAGGTCTTTGTTAGCACGGACACACATGGCTTGTTTGTCCAGGATGGCGCGACGATTGGCGGCTTCACGCCAAACGGAACGTCGCCCGCGCGAGCGGCGGCGGCGGTAGACGCAACGACCAACACCTCGCACGGCGGCATGATCCAATTTGCGTGCCAGGAACAGCTTATCTCGGGGCTCTCTGGTGCGACCGTGGTCTCGACGATCACCTTCCCGAATCCATGCCTGATCCTTGGGGTGTCGTGCCGGGTCATAACGGCGATCACGGGCGCGACTTCGTTCAATGTCGGGCGCACGGGGGGCACGGCGAATGAATTCGGAAATGTCGGAATTGCGCTCAACACGACAAATGCAGGACTGCTGGGGACGCCGAATAGTCAATTTGCGAGCGTGACTGTCACCCTTACCGCGGTCGGCGCAAACTTCACCGCTGGCGCGGTCCGTATCCAACTCAACTACATTTTGCTCAACCCGCCAACCTCGTAAAGACCAAGTACATCATGGCGATCGCATTCGTCGCGGACGGAGGCTACAATAGCGGCACGACCAACGTTGCCCTGACAGTCCCAGCCGGGGTCTCGGCCAACGATTCGATGTGGGCTTGCGTCACCGCGAAGTCAAAAACATCCGGCGGCAATACCGTAACCGCGCCGTCCGGGTGGAACGCCGTTACCCACTCGGGGGATGTTTCTGACTCTTCCTCATTTTTCAATAACCTATTCATTTTCTTCAGGATCGCGTCGTCGTCAGAGCCGGCATCATATACATTTACCATGCCGGCGTCGACCTCGCCAGGCATAGATGGAAATATTCGTGACTATACCGGGACTAGATATATTGGCAACCCAGTAAACGCTCTAGCCGCCCTTGGGAATCCGAACGCGGCCTCGCTAACGTCAGCCGCGGTGGTAGAAACGTTCGTTCAAGGCGAACTGTATGTTGTGGGTGACCCGTGACTGATCGTCCTCCATTAATTACTCCAGGGCGGCCTTCGCGTCAGTATGTCCCCGAAGTCACGCTCAATACGCTAATATTGGGGGCGGCGGTTCTCGCCGCTCCGTTCATCCCTGTCTTTTTTGATGCTCAAAGACAGCCAAAACAATACGTCCCCGACACCTTTGTAAGCGCGACCATCGGCCTTCAAACGCCATTGGTTCCCTTCTTCCCGGCGCCGCTCGATCAGCCGTCCGCGCGGCGGCAATACATCCCTGACGTGCTGGCCAATCCGGTCGCGTTGGGGGCCGTTGCTCCAGCGCGGCTCGTCGCCGACCCTAGATATTACGTCCAGGCAAAGCCTGAAACCCGCGTCATCAAGGGACGCGCTGGAATCCGCGTGATTGTGGGCTAGGCGGCGGCACGTAAGCTCATTGGTCAACCTGAAATTCGCTCAGTTAAAGGATAGCCATGCCGCGCGCACCTATCGATTTCTCGCCACTTGATCCAACGACACTTGAAACATCGACTTTCACTTTTGATTTTTCGGCATTCCTCGGGACAGGGGAAACAATCGCGACAGTGGCGTGGTCGCTCGCGGCACTGAACGGGATTGATTCGGCCCCATCAAGCAGATTGATCGGATCATTCCAAATTAGCGGGACAACCGTTCTTCAACGGATCGGGACCTGCATTGCGGGCGAAAACTATCGCGTCATGGCTACGATTACGACAAGCGTACCACAAACACTCACGCTCTATGCACATTGTCCGTGCGTCGCGCCTTCATAGGATAGCGGCCAATCCTTACAATTAGCCCCGCCAGTCGGCGGGTTTTTTTGTGGAGTTGCCACACGGCAATAGTTCAAACGTTGCCTACCGTTGTCGAGCTTCAACCGCTTACTTTGAGCGCGGCGACCTTCCATGTCGGCGACCCGCAAGGGTCAACAGGTCCAAGCGCTTCGCATCAAGAAAACGAAAGAGTGTAATTTCATGGCAATTCCCGTCAACACCACGATCCCAACGATCTCAGGTACGGCTCAGGTTGGGCAGACGCTCACCGCCTCTACTGGCACGTGGACAAACAGTCCAACCGTTTACGTGTATCAATGGGCCAGCGCTGGAGCGCCGATCTCTGGCGCGGCGGCTTCAAGCTATATTCCTGTCACATCCGACATTGGAAATGCCCTGGCGGTTTACGTCACCGCCGCTAACTCTTCAGGCCACAACAAGCCAACGGCGAGCGCGCCGACCGGCGCCGTCATCAATATCATTCCGGCGAACAGCACTGTCCCAACGATCTCCGGTACCGCGCAGGTGGGCCAGACGTTGACGGCGACAACCGGAACCTGGACCAATAATCCAACCGCTTTCGTGTATCAATGGGCCAGCGCTGGAGCGCCGATCTCTGGTGCGACGGCTTCAAGCTATATTCCTGCCACATCCGACATTGGAAATTCT